>JAHEXJ010000007.1 GCA_023252155.1 Actinomycetes bacterium
AGAACTTCAAGGAAAGATGAAATTTGCGTGTTTGTTTATCAGCCACAATTTAGCCGTGGTTGACATTCTGGCCCACCGAATTGCCGTAATGCAGGATGGACGATTGGTTGAGGTTGGAGACCGCGATCAGATTCTTAATCACCCAAAGGATCCCTACACTCAGCGTTTGTTCGCTGCCGTGCCAGTGCCAGATCCTGCGGAACAGCGGATTCGTAGAGAAGCTCGCCTCGCCGCTAAACAATAGAAAAGTTCAGGGGAGGTTCTGGGGTCCTTTGGGCAGTTACCTGCTACCAAATTTGTGTTCTATTTTCTGGACTCATATAGAGCGAGTCGCTGCTCTTGACTTCAAAAGCCGCATAGAAGGCATCCATATTTCTGACGACCTGGTTGGTGCGGAACTCAACGGGGGAGTGAGGGTCGCTTGCAATCTGACGACGCAGCGCTTCAGGACGTGTTTTGCCTTGCCACGCTTGCGCCCACGCGTAGAAGAAACGTTGATCTCCGCTTAACGAATCCATTATTGGCGCTGGAGTGCCGTTTAAAGCCAGTTGATAGGCCTTATAGGCGATGGTAAGCCCGCCTAGGTCACCAATGTTCTCTCCTACGGTAAGCGCGCCGTTAACGGTGATATCGGGCGCCTCTTCCGGAGCAAGCGCGTTGTACTGCTCGATAAGAATACGAGCCCGCACCTTGAATTCATCGCGATCTCCTTGCGTCCACCAATCATTCAAATTTCCGTCGCCGTCGTATTTGGAACCTTGGTCGTCAAATCCGTGACCAATCTCATGTCCGATCACCGCTCCAATCGAGCCGTAATTGGCAGCGTCATCGGCGTCGATATCAAAGAAGGGTGGCTGCAAGATTGCGGCCGGAAAGACGATCTCGTTCATCCCCGGGTTGTAATAGGCGTTGACCGTCTGCGGAGTCATGTACCACTCGGTGCGATCAACGGGTGCTCCGATTTTTGCCAACTCGAAATCTCGAGAGAATTTGGCAACACGTGAAGTGTTGCCCATGAGGTCGAGTGGATCAATGACTAGATCTGAGTAGTCGCGCCACTTATCCGGATAGCCGATCTTCGGCGTGAACTTGTCCAACTTCTCTAGAGCCTTCTCTTTGGTCTCCTGGCTCATCCAATCCAAATTGGAAATGCTGTGACGATAGGCCTCGACGAGATTGCCAACCAACTTCTGCATTGCCGCCTTTGAGGTGGCCGGAAAATGTTTTTCGACATAAACACGACCGACCGCTTCACCAATGGCGCTTTCGACGACGGAAACTGCTCTCTTCCATCGTTCGCGAAGTTGTGGGGTGCCATTCAATGTCGTGCCATAAAACGCGAAGTTCTGTTGCACCATCGCATCATGAAGATATGGAGCTGCCCCGCTTATTACTTGCCAGCGAAGCCATGTCACCCATTCGTCACGGTTGAATTGAGTGAGTAGTTGCCCGACTCCGGTGAAGAATTCTGGTTCGCGAACAATCGTTGTTTCAAAGCCTAGGTCGGGGATTTCACCAGCCCTGAGCCAGGTGGCCCAATCCAAACCAGGAGAGAGGGCCTCTAGTTCCTGGCGTGTGAATTTGTTGTAAGTAAGAGTTGCGTCGCGATCTTTAACTTGATCCCAGTGGTAGGTCGCGATTGCCGTTTCTAGCGAAAGAAGTCGAGAAGCTTGAATCGCTCCGTCTTTCATCCCTACTAACGCGAACATTTTTTCAGCATGCTCCACAAAAGCGTCGCGGATCGGTTGGTACTGCTCTTCACGGTAGTAAGCCTCGTCGGGAAGGCTCAGACCCCCTTGGCTCAGATAGATGATGTTGGAAAGAGAGTCCATGTGATCGGTGTAGATCGAGGCCGAAAATAATCCGCCAAATCCGTCGAGTTCGATCTTGCCAAGGACGCTTAGAAAATCTTGCACGCTGGTCACCGCGTCAACCATTTCGAGATACGGCTTGATTGGGGCGATGCCCAACTCCTCAATGCGGGAGGTGTCCATGAAACTCGCGTACAGGTCAGAGATTTTCTGGCTCACAATAGATGCGGGGGTGGCCTCGATGATTTCCCGCACCTGGCGTTCTGCCTGCTCGTGAAGTTTGTAGCCCACTCCATCCGAAGCGCGATCCGGCGGAATCTCGTGTGTCGCCAGCCACTTGCCATTGAAATGGCGGAATAGGTCGTCTTGAACCCGCACGTTCTGGTCAATATAAGAGGTATCTATCCCGCTTTTCATCAATTTCCAATCTTCTTCAGACAATATGGGGTCAAAACTAGTTGAACTTTCAACTTATCGCGTACAATACGGTCATGGCACAAAACGCTACCTCACAAGCCCCAAAGTGGCTTAATCCCACCGAGATGAAGGCTTGGCGTAAATATATTGTCTCGAGCCGAGGTTTGCTGGAGGCCCTAGACCTTGACCTTGCCGACCATGACCTTTCAATGGCCGATTATGAAATCTTGGCCCAACTTAGCGAGGCTCCAGACCGACGAATGAGAATGAGCGAATTGGCCGAAGTAGCGATGCTCTCTCGTTCTCGGCTTTCTCATCGAATGAAGGTCATGGAAACGGCTGGGTGGATAAAGCGAGAATCGTGCCCGAGTGATAAACGCGGCAGTTTTGCCGTGATGACCGCAAAAGGTTGGAAGGCCATAGTCGCTGCAGCCCCAGATCATGTCGAAAGTGTTCGCAACCGTTTTATCGACCATTTATCCAAGGCCGACCAAGTTGCCCTTGCCACGATATTTGAGAAAGTGGGCAATGCCCTAAGGAAAGAGTCGTGCAATCTGGAGAAGTGATCGCTCTGTAATTAGTCTGGAGAATAAAAAAAGACCCGCCACTTTCGTGGCGGGTCTTTTCAATGTCGTTACTTGGCAACTACTGCCTTCTTGCGACGACGCTTTTTTGGTGCAGCTGCAGGAGCAGCAACAGCCTTCTTAGCGGCGGCCTTCTTGCGGCGCTTGGGTGCTGCCTTTTTGGCAACAGCCTTCTTAGCGGCCTTCTTGCGCTTTGGTGCTGCCTTTTTGGCAACAGCCTTCTTAGCGGCCTTCTTGCGCTTTGGTGCTGCTTTCTTAGCAGCGGCCTTCTTGCGCTTTGGTGCTGCCTTTTTGGCAACAGCCTTCTTAGCGGCCTTCTTGCGCTTTGGTGCTGCCTTCTTAACGGCGGCCTTCTTGCGCTTTGGAGCCACTGCCTTCTTAGCAGCGGCCTTCTTGCGACGCTTTGGCGCTACTGCTTTAGCAGCGGCCTTCTTGCGCTTTGGAGCAGATTTCTTAGCTGCAGCCACGTACTTCTCCAATCGGAATGGTCCGATCCGTCACCGGACCTGTTCATGGATAAGCGTGTCAGTAATTGGTGAACAATGCCAGCATTGTGTGACAAATATTTGAGTGCGTGTCGCGAAATAGTTTTTGACCAAATCTGTGCTGTCGTGAAAAAAATTACGGCTTCCAAAACAAAAATGTTGAAGAACTAGGTATTGGATTTCCGAATTCTTCGTTGTTCGACGGCGAACTCGTTGGTCTCGACATCGTATTTGCGAAGTTTGGGGAGAAAACTGGCCAGTACGATGACAGCAATTACGCATATAACTCCGCCAGAAGTTACTGAAATGGACAATGAAGTAACCGATGCGATTGTTGCTGCCCGAAGTTGGCCCGCAAGAGGACCAATTGAGTAGGAAAGCAGTTCGATTCCGGCCAAACGCCCACGAAGTTCGTCTGGAATGGTCTGGTTCCAGATCGCAGATCGAAACAAACCGCTGATCATGTCAGCGGCACCGGCAATGGCGATTCCCAACCCATCCGCTGGTAACTGTGACGAAGAAGGCACCGACAACTCCGGCGGAATAGAGGAAGCCAAGTGCCCATGGCGCGTGAAGTTGATCTGCCCAAAATGGAAAGAGCGAACTTGGCATTGCAAAAAACATGGCGGCAAGATCAATCAGGTAGGTGCCAAGCAAATCCTGTCGGCTCATTGCGTATCGAAGGCCCTCAAATAGGCCTGCCAGAGATGGCTTTTCTTGCTTTCCAGAAGGTGGTACCGATCCAACTCGCGAAAGAAACATTAACGAGATAACAAAAGAGATTATGTCGACGGTAAATCCTGCCGAAACACTGGAGGTTGAAATAATCACACCACCGATGGTGGGTCCGATGATGACACCAAATTGATAGCGAAGACTCATGAGAGCGCTTGCTGATGGGAGATCGTCATGACCGACGATCCTTGGCAAAATCGCCCCGGCACTGGGTCGTTGCAATCCGTCCACCGCCGCGAATAAACCGGTGACTACATAGATGAGTAACAAACTGGGATGGCTCTGGAGCGAGTTCACGAGAAGGATTGCCGTCAAGGTCATGAGGCCCGCTTCGGTTGCCCAGAGCATCTTCTTGCGGTCGACGGCATCGGCGAGCACTCCGCCTAGAGACCAAAAACGATCAGGGGTGCCAATTCAACGGCGCCGCTAAGTCCCACCGCGAGGTAGGAGTGGGTCATGTTCTTTATCTGGAAAGGAATCGCGACATAGGTGATCATGGATCCGAGGTAGGAGACAACCCCTGAAGCCCAGAGATTTCGAAAATTTTTGTAATTCTTCAGGGGAGTTATATCAATGGTGAACTTATTGATGAACTTTGACACCATCAGTGAAAGGTTTGCTCGGGTCCGGGAAATATCCCGTTTCGGACATCCTCGGCCCACTCTTTCGTGCCGTCGAGGATTTCTAACCGGAGGTTTCGGTATGCCTTAGCCAGCTTCGGCGGATTCTTCGTCAGACCCATCAAGTCGGTCCACACCAAAACTTGGGCGTCGCACGTATTTCCTGCCCCGATTCCAATAGTGGGGATAGTCAATGAGTCGGTGATCCGCTTGGCTAATTCGGTCGGAACCAATTCGAGGACGATGGAGAAAGCGCCCGCGTCCTGCAATGCCAGAGCCGCATTGAGCATTGCGTCGCCATCATCGCGACCTTGGACCCGATATCCACTTAGTTGGTGAATCGATTGAGGAGTCAGTCCCAAATGTCCCATGACGGGGATTCCAGACGAGGTAAGTTTTCGAACTTGATCAATTTGCGCTCCTTCAAGTTTGACGGCGTGCGCGCCAGCTTCTTTGAAGAACCGAATTGAGGTCGCAAGTGCTTGATCTGCCGATGCTTCGTAGGATCCAAAGGGCAGATCCGCAACGACCATGGCTCGGTGAGAACTTCGCACAACAGCGCGCACCAAAGGCACCATTTCATCTACCGTGACGGGGATCGTGTTCTCCTCGCCAAGAAAATTGTTTCCCGCGCTGTCGCCAACTAAAAGGACAGGGATGCCTGCTTCATCAAATATTCCGGCGGTCATCTGCTCGTAGGACGTGAGCATCGCCCACTTTTCCCCCCGCGTTTTCGCCTGCATGAGGTCGCGGATAGTTACCCGACGATGAGTAGCGCCGCCGTAAAGGGATTGGGATTGTTCGGACATGAAAAGACCTCCTACCTCAAGGCCTGCCAATCAGGTCCCTGGGAACTCTGGGTACATTATCGCTACTTAAACCTGCCCACGGAAGAACGGGCTCGAGATTAAAAGAAAGAGCACAATCTCTTCGCATCGACCCTCACCCCGACTCATAGAGGGTCGAACTCGAGATTAAAAGCAAGACCACAATCTCTTCGTTTCGACCCTCTCTTCGCCTCATTCGCATAATCGTTGACCCTTGTAGGCTGGTTCAATGTTGGCCCCACTGCGTTTAGCCCTCGCCCAGATCAATCCGACAGTGGGGGATCTTGCTGGCAATTGTGAACTAATTGCGCAATCGGTGGTTAAGGCGGCGGAAGAGGGCGCTCACTTAGTTGTATTTCCAGAGATGGTTGTAACTGGATATCCCGTAGAGGATCTTGCTTTGCGACCAAGTTTTCGCCAGGCCAGCAAGAAGGCGTTGAGAGATTTAGCCAAACGCGTATTCGATGACGGCTACGGCGATTTGGTGTTGGTCGTGGGCTACTTGGATGAGGCAGAAGATTTCGTAAATCGCTTGGGTCAGCCCCTGGGAGCTCCTCAAAATGCTGTGGCCATCATTCACGAGGGTGAGATCAAAGCCAGATACGTAAAGCACCATCTGCCAAATTATGGAGTCTTCGATGAATTTCGGAATTTCGTTCCGGGGGATTCTTCCTTGGTAGTGCGCGTCCACGGTGTCGACGTGGGAGTGGCTATCTGCGAAGACATCTGGCAAGAAGGCGGAACCGTCGCCGAACTCGCCTTGAGAAAACCAGGACTCGTCGTTGTTCCAAACGGAAGCCCGTACGAGCGAAACAAAGACGATGTTCGCCTGGCACTTGTCAGACAACGAGCCGCAGGAATGCACGCACCGATTGTTTATGTGAACATGACTGGCGGGCAAGATGATCTTGTCTTCGACGGCGACACGATCGTGGTCGATGGCGACGCCAACCTGATTGCGAGAGCTCCGCAATTTGAAGATTGCTTGCTTTATGTAGATCTCGAACTTGAAGTGGGGAGTTCCAACCCCGATCTGGTCATTCACGAAAAGACTCTGCCCCCTTTCCCTATCCGTGAAAGCCACATTGCACCTCGATTAGATGATCTTGCCGAAGTATGGAATGCCCTCGTTGTGGGGGTGCGCGATTACATATCCAAGAATAATTTCAAGACCGTCGTCGTCGCGATTTCAGGTGGCATTGATTCGGCCCTTGTCGCGGCAATTGCGGTCGACGCCCTCGGCGCGGATCGCGTCTATGGGCTGTCTTTGCCTACTAAATATTCATCCGACCATTCCATATCCGATGCCGAAGAATTGGCTGCCAATACGGGGCTGCATTATCGAGTCATTGAGATTGAACCAATCGTGGCCTCTTTCCTTAAGTCGATTCATCTTGAAGGGATCGCCCAAGAAAATCTTCAAGCCCGAGTCAGGGGGGTGACGTTGATGGGGATTTCTAACCAAGAGGGACATCTTGTTCTGGCAACGGGAAACAAGAGTGAACTAGCAGTTGGTTACTCAACGCTCTACGGCGATGCTGTCGGGGCTTTTGCGCCGATCAAAGATATCTACAAGACCGATGTTTGGGCGTTATCGAATTGGCGCAACGAGCAAGCGCGGATTCGAGGTGAAGTAGCGCCGATTCCAGCTGGATCGATTACTAAGGAGCCCAGCGCTGAACTTAGACCCGGCCAGAAGGATTCAGATTCTTTGCCTGAATATCATCTCTTGGATGAAGTTCTCCTTCGATATGTTGAAGGAGATGAAGGCGGAGCGGCGCTAATAGCATCAGGTCTAGATGCCTCTCTAGTGAAAAGAGTGATCACTATGGTGGATCGAGCCGAATACAAAAGGCGGCAATATCCGCCAGGGACGAAGGTTTCTCCGCGTGCATTTGGCAAAGATCGACGCCTTCCTATTACTTCACGTTGGAATGAAGGCTCACATTAGTTGCGAGTAGTTCGCATTTAGTTCTTTTGAATTCGATTGCTACC
The DNA here is from genome assembly GCA_023252155.1 of Actinomycetes bacterium. GTDB lineage: Bacteria > Actinomycetota > Actinomycetes > Nanopelagicales > Nanopelagicaceae > QYPT01. Next base: position 7,475 of record JAHEXJ010000007.1, read on the forward strand.
ATTGACCCATGCTAGAAATCAATGACTGGTTATTCACGCGTCGTCGTGTCATTGATTTCGGTCGCGCCTGCACTAGCGCATGCCGTAGCTAAAAACTGCATCACAAAAGTTTTTAGTTCTGCAAGCCCCAGGCCACCCGAAGCAATAGCCAAATACATTACATTGGAGAAAAAATGAAGGTTTACAGCAACATTACCGAAGTAGTCGGAAACACCCCGCTCGTCCGTTTAAATCGAGTTACCGATGGCGCCGCTGCGAACGTGTACGCGAAATTGGAGTTCTACAACCCGACTTCATCAGTTAAAGACCGTATCGGAATTGCCATGGTGGATTCGGCGGAGAAGAAGGGTGAACTCAAAGCCGGAGGAACAATCGTTGAAGCAACTTCTGGAAACACCGGAATTGCACTCGCGATGGTTGGAGCTGCTCGCGGTTACAAAGTTATTTTGACCATGCCTGATTCAATGTCGAAGGAACGCCGTATGTTGTTACGCGCCTTCGGCGCCGAACTTGTCCTGACGCCTGCGGCTGAAGGCATGCGTGGTGCGATTGCTAAAGCAGAGGAACTCGGATCCAAAGATGGTGCTGTACTTGTTCGCCAATTCGAAAATGAAGCCAACGTTCAAATTCACCGCGAGACAACCGCCGAAGAGATTTGGCGCGATACTGACGGGAACGTTGCCGCAGTAGTTGCAGGCATCGGCACGGGCGGAACAATCACCGGTGTCGGACAAGTTTTGAAAGAGCGCAATCCAAACATCAAAATATTCGCAGTAGAGCCTGCAGCCTCTCCGTTGCTTACTGGCGGATCAGCCGCTGGCCATCCAATTCAAGGCATCGGCGCCAACTTCATCCCCAATATTTTGGATACGAAAATTTATGACGAAGTCTTTGACGTAACTGCCGATGACGCAGTTGCCTATGCGCGGCGAACTGCAGCAGAAGAAGGAATCCTTGTCGGCATATCGTCTGGTGCTGCAATCTGGGCTGCCTCGCAGGTTGCAAAGCGACCTGAGTTTGCCGGCAAGAGCATCGTTGTGATCGTTCCATCCTTTGGGGAGCGCTACCTGTCGACAATCTTGTACAAGGATTTGGCAGAATAAAAATGGCCCTTCATATCCGTGAAGACATCGACACCGCTCTAGCTCGCGATCCCGCGGCAAGAAGTCGTCTCGAAATACTTCTCGCCTATCCGGGAATTCACGCCGTGTGGGCGCATCGAATGGCGCACTGGCTATGGGTTCATGATTTCAAACTGATAGCTCGGGTTTGGTCCAATTTCACCCGTACAGCTACAGGCATTGAAATTCACCCGGGGGCCACAATCGGTCGTCGATTCTTCATCGATCACGGAATGGGCGTGGTGATCGGGGAAACGGCGATCATTGGCAACGATGTTCTCATGTATCACGACGTAACCCTTGGCGCTCGTTCCTATAAGAAAGGCAAGCGTCATCCCACGATTGGCGATGGCGTCATTCTTGGGGCCGGAGCGCGTGTAATTGGGGACGTTACGGTAGGCAAAGGCGCCGTAATCGGGGCAAATGTGCTCATCACCAAGGACGTTGCTGAGCGTGCAACCCTAGATACGGCTGAATTTTTCGTCATCTAGCCACTCTAGGCACGTGTTAACACGTCCGTAACGAAGCCTTGCAACGATGCTTCCATGAATGCCGATTCCCATGTGAGCAAGCAAGAGGAGTTCGTTCTTCGGACCATCGAAGAGCGCAATATCCGTTTCGTGCGTCTTTGGTTCACGGATGTCCTCGGATTTCTAAAATCTGTGGCGATCGCACCTGCTGAACTTGAAAATGCTTTTGAAGAAGGAATTGGCTTTGATGGTTCGGCGATTGAAGGTTTCGCTCGCGTGAGCGAGTCGGACATGTTGGCAAAGCCGGACCCGAGTACTTTCTCAATCTTGCCGTGGCGAACTGAGGCTCCAGGAGCAGCTCGAATGTTCTGCGACATCGTGATGCCTGACGGAAGTGCGTCTCTTGCAGATCCTCGCCACGTACTGCGAAGGACCCTCAATAAAGCAGCGACGATGGGTTACACCTGTTACACACACCCCGAAATCGAATTCTTCTTATTCAAGGAACGGCCCGAGCCGGGAAAGAAACCAGAACCAGTTGATTCGGGTGGCTACTTTGATCAGACCCCAGCTGTTGTAGGTCACGATTTTCGCCGTCAAGCGATCACAATTCTTGAAGCGATGGGCATCAGCGTTGAATTCAGTCACCATGAGGGTGCTCCTGGCCAGCAGGAAATCGATCTTCGCTATGCAGATGCTCTAAGTACGGCCGATAACATCATGACATTCCGCCACGTTGTAAAAGAAGTTGCATTGGATCAGGGGTTCCACGCATCCTTCATGCCAAAACCCTTTGCTGATCATCCTGGTTCTGGAATGCACACTCACGTATCGCTGTTCGAAGGCGAGAGCAATGCGTTCTACGACGTGAACGACGAATACAACTTATCCAAAGTTGGTCGCTCTTTTGTGGCCGGACTTTTGCGCCACGCACCGGAGATTACGGCTGTGACCAATCAATGGGTCAATTCATACAAGCGACTTCATGGTGGGGGAGAAGCCCCTGCCTTTGCCAACTGGGGTCGCAGTAATCGAGGCGCGCTAGTTCGCGTCCCGATGTACAAGCCAAAGAAAGAAAATTCAACACGCATCGAATTTCGCTCACCTGATTCGGCGTGCAACCCCTACCTTGCCTACGCCGTGATGTTGTCCGCTGGATTGAAAGGCGTCGTAGAGGAATATCCCCTGCCTGAGTCCACCGAAACGGTTGCATTGCCGAGCAATCTACACGAGGCGATTATCACCATGGAGGGAAGCGAACTTGTTCGCGAGACTCTAGGCGAACACGTATTCGAGTATGTTCTGCGGAATAAGCGCGCCGAATGGAACGACTATCGACACCAAGTCAGCGCCTACGAATTGGATCGCTACTTACCAATTCTCTAATAATCGTAAATACTTGACTCATGAACATGTCGCATAGTGATGCTCTTATCGATCTGATGGATTCAGCAATTCGTCTTGCGGAAACGGCCGTTGAATCATCAACCTCTGATGACGGATGGACACCTGTAACCATAATCGGTCACGTCAGCGATGTAGATGAGCAAGTGTGGCACGCTCGCATAAATCTCATGGTTGATGCATTCCACCAAGGACTTCCTGCGCCATCCTTGAGCTGGTGGGAACCGGATGCGGCGGCCACTGAATTGAGGTACCGCAACTATTCCCTTGAACAGGCTATCGCTCGCCTCTTTATGACGAGGGCGGCAATGATTCAAACTTTGGGTCGTCTTACGACCGAGGAATGGGAAGCCAGTGCGATGCATGACACCTTTGGAAAACTGACCGTTACTTTGCTTCCCGAGAAAGTCTTGTCACACGACGAAGAGCACTTCGAAAGTCTTGGATGAGTAGAAGTCGATGAAGGCGTATGAGCGAAACAATACCCTTCTGCTTGGACGCGCTGATTGGCATTTGCTAGCAAATGCGCTGGTGATCATTTACCTCATCGCAGCATTAATTTCAGGGGTAATTCAGAAGAGTGGTGAAGGTGGCGAACCGGTTTGGCTAACCGTCCATCTCTTTCTTCTTGGTGCCGTGACAAATGCAATCATCACTTGGAGTGATCACTTTGTCAGCGCTCTGCTTTGGGCACGCTCGCAGGATCGCAGGCGTCAAATGACAATAGTTACCCTTTTGAATATTGGCATCGTAGGTGTATTGATTTCAGTGTCACGCGATATTCAGTGGTTGGTTATCGCAAGTGCTGCACTGATTGTCGCCGTAATCAGTTTCTATTTACGAGGGATAGGAACTCTAGTAAAAAAATCGCTAAACAAAAGATTTAAGGGCGTCATCGCTTTCTACCAATTTGCGGCGTTGTTCGTAATAGTCGGGATTGTATTGGGCGTCGTTGACGCACCCAAAAATGATACGGACCAATGGCAACCTCGGTTAACTCTTGCCCACTTGCATGCCAATCTACTTGGGTGGGTTGGTCTGACAATCATTGGAACTCTCGTAACGCTTTGGCCCACCGTTTTGCGAACTCAGATGGACCCGGGGGCAGTTGAGAAGGCGAAACTCGGTCTGAAATTTCTTGCAATCGGAACCGTCGGAGTAATTATCGGGTCGGTTGTTAGCCACCCTTGGCTTTCGGTAGCAAGTTTGGTTTTCTATCTAGCCGGACTCATCATCGCTTTGGTTCCAGCTGCCTTATTGCTTCGCCGTCGCATACCCGATCGTTCAAGTGCATGGATGATGTTTACTGGCGCGGTTGGTCTGGTTGCATTGCTCGTTGCCGACATTCTTGCTTTTCTAATCCTTTCTTCGCCCGAAAAGATACTGAGTGCGATTGAGACTCACTTGATTCTGGTGTTTACCTTATGGCTATTGCCGGTGTTGCTCGGTGCATTGACTTATCTTCTCCCTGTAGTCCTAGGAAGAGGTCCAGCTTCGAATCGTCAATTGGAAGCCATTTTGAATCTTGGATGGAAGTGGCGTTTGCCCCTCTTGCCCCTTTCCTCCGTTTTGCAAATACTCCCGAAAATGTTCCACATCGTGGGTTTTCTCTTCGCAGCGCTTGCGCTAGGGGTTTTCCTCGTCCTCGCCGTTGTTGCGATGCGTCAAGCGCGCAGGGTTACTGCTTCGTTATAAATAATCCCACTAAAAGCCAAGGCGTACCCTTAGTATCTGCCAGATGAAAAGGGGCGAAAACGTGACGACAATCTTGGATGCAATCGGCAATACTCCACTTATTCAAATCGAAGGTATTTGGGTGAAGATGGAATATCTCAATCCGTCTGGCTCAATAAAGGCACGCATCGCGAAGTACATTATTGAGCGAGCTGAGCGCGAAGGTCTTCTAAAGCCCGGTGACACGATCGTTGAGGCATCTAGTGGTAACACAGGTAATGCCATGAGCATGGTTGCTGCAGTCAAGGGTTACAAGATGTTGGTGATCATGCCGAACGGAATGAGCCCCGAACGCACCGCGATTTCTCGAGCCTTTGGTGCCGAAGTTCATACCATCGGAGATTTCCATGTTAATGATGCACTTGCTGAGGCCCGTCGTCGCGGTTCGCTACCTGGATTTTTCGCACCGCAGCAATTTGACAACGAGTGGAACGTTGATGAGAACCGCGAATGGCTCGGTCAAGAGATTTTGGAACAGATGCCAGTGAAACCCGATCTTGTCATTGGCGGGATTGGCACCGGTGGAACCATCATCGGGGTAGGTCAAGCGTTAAAAGCATCGAATCCAGATTGCAAAGTCATCGCCCTGGAACCTGCCGAATCTTGCACCATTCTTTGCGGTGAAGTGGCCAAGCACCTGATCGAAGGCATCGCGGATGGCTTCGTGCCCGGAATCATTGCGCGACACCGAGAGTCCATTGATGGATTCGTCGACGTTCATTCAGACGAGGCAATAGTCGAAATGCGTCGTCTCGCCAGCGTCCATGGGCTCTTCGTCGGACCTTCATCAGGGGCACACATGATCGCGGCAAAGAAACTAAAGATTGAATACGGCGTCGAGAATGTCGTCACCTTCTTCTGCGATGAGGGAGAGAAGTACATCTCAGACTATTGGCTGTAGTTCATACCCTGAACTAGCATGAATGCATGCCAACGCCGGCGATTTCATTGCAAGGTCTGACCAAGTATTACGGTCACGACCTAGGAGTCGCTAACGTCACCTTTGACGTGTACCCCGGTGAGGTAATCGGCTTTCTTGGACCTAATGGCGCAGGAAAGACAACGACAATGCGCTCCCTGGTGGGGCTTTTAAATATCACCTCGGGCCACGCCCAAATTTTGGGCCAAGAAGTGAGCGTTAGTTCCACCGCGCTTAGGGCGGAGATCGGATACCTTCCTGGCTCGCCTGCGCTGTATAAGAATCTCACCGCCGGGGAGCATCTGAAATTTCTATCAAAGATGCGTGGCATCGATTGCAGCGCGCAAATCCACTCGATGGCGGAAGTGTTTGACCTTGATTTGAGTCGCCACATTCATGAGCTTTCGAAGGGAAACCAGCAGAAAGTCGGAGTAATTCAGGCATTCATGCACAAACCCAAGGTTTTGATTCTCGACGAGCCAACGTCAGGATTGGACCCAATCGTCCAACGCGAATTCAGCGCCATTGTCGATCAGCGGCAAAAAGACGGGGCCGCGATTTTGCTTTCATCCCATGTGTTGAGCGAAGTCGAACACCTTGCAGATCGGGTTGTCATCGTTAATGCCGGAAAACAATTGCTTGTTGAAGAGATTTCGCGATTGAAGGAAAAAACTGTACGAACGATAGATCTTTATTTTCATTCGGATGTATCGGTAAGCATTTTCGAGGGGATTACCGGTGTTCGAGATATTCGGACATACGGCAATCGCGTTTCATGCACTGTGGTTGGAGGCGAGAATGCGCTGTTGCGACGCGCTGTAGAAAATGGCCTTGAAAGTGTCCAAACTCATGAATCGAGTTTGGACGACATCTTCTTTTCCTTAGTTTCAGGGGGTGATGAAAATGACTCTGGTGCTTAAGACCGCTAAGGATCACTGGAAAGCATTCTTCTTCTGGACAATTGGACTCGTCGCGATGGTCGCGATTCAGTTATCTGTCTATCCGACTGTTCGTTCATCCGCAGCGGGTTTGGCATCTTTTCTCGATAACTATCCCAAAGCACTTCGTGAAATATTCCGCATGGAGGACTACACCTCGGGTCCCGGGTATCTATCCACCGAACTCTTCAGCATGATGCTTCCACTCATCTTTATTTCCATTGGCGCAAGTTGGGGGAGCAACGCAACTGCGCAAGAAGAGGAGCGTAGAACCGCTGACTTGTTACTTACTTTGCCAATCTCCCGAGTGAGAATTCTGCTCACCAAGATTGCCACAGCCGTGCTTGCCCAATTGGTGCTTGCAATCGTGCTGGTAATATCGCTTGTAATCGGGATTCGTTTCGTTGATCTTCCACTGGCCACCATGAAGATCATCGCCGGCGCACTTACCGGCGTTTTGTTGGGGATTTTGTTTAATGCAATTGCCACATTTGTTGGAGCTGCCTGGGGCAAGAGGAGTGTGGCCCTTGGTGGGGCGATCGGCTTGGCGATAGCCGGTTTTCTTTTTTACTCTCTTGCACCGCTCGTGCATACCTTCGATCGCATAACGCCAGTTAATCCATTTCAATGGACCTTAGGCAGTCGCCCGCTGTATGACGGCATCGACTGGGGTTACACGACGTTCTCACTCCTATTGGCAGCAGTTTTGTATGTGTCATCTTTATTCGTTTTCAAACGCCGCGACATTCAGGCTTAAAACCCGCAGCCTTCCGTAATCACTGTGTTTTCCCAAGTTTTTTTAGCGCTCGGCCTGAGAGCCTGAAGACAGTCCATTCATCCATCGCTACTGCGCCCAACGATTTGTAGAACTCGATAGATGGTTGGTTCCAATCCAGTACCCACCACTGCAAGCGTTCGTAATCGCGCTCAACACAGATTCTGGCCAATTCCTTAAGCAAAGCCATGCCATGTCCGTGCCCGCGTTCCTGCGGAACGACGAAAAGATCTTCTAGGTAAATGCCGTGTTTGCCCAGCCAAGTCGAATAGTTGAGATGCCATATCGCGATGCCGACGACTACGCCTTCGCGAGTAGCCACATGGCAAAAGACTTGCGGGTTTTCGCAGAAAAGGCAGGCTCTTAAATCCTCTTCGGTGGCGGTGACTTCATCGAGGGCTTTTTCATACTCTGCCAGTCCTCTAATTAATGCCAATATTTCCGGGACATCGCTGGCAAGCGCTGGGCGTACAGACATGAGGATCCTTCTGGTTTAGGGCTTGGATGGAAGAATTTGCTGATTGTCTCATCTGGCGGTTACCCTTCACCCATGAATTCGCGCAGTCTCCTCCTTCGCTGCCGTGGCGGGGTCCTCTAACCGGTCCCCTCGTCGCGGGGTTTCGTCACACCGGTAAAACCCTTAAAACCCCCGCGAATTAATAAAGGAGCCTGACCATCATGAATTTCCCCCAGCAAGTCCCAAGTTCAATGTCTTATAAGAGATATTCCTCTTTCATTCCGATTGAATTACCTGACCGCACATGGCCATCGAAACAAATGACCAAGGCGCCGAAATGGTGCTCAGTTGATCTACGAGATGGCAACCAGGCGCTCATCGACCCGATGGACACTCCGCGAAAATTGGCGATGTTCAAACTGCTCGTGTCGATGGGCTACAAGGAAATTGAAGTCGGTTTCCCAAGTGCCAGCCAGACAGATTTTGATTTCGTCCGCAAGATCATCGAGGAAGACTTAATTCCAGACGATGTCATCATCCAGGTCTTGACTCAGGCTCGCGAGCCTTTAATTCGTCGCACCTTTGAATCACTTGTCGGCTCGAAGCAAGCAATCGTGCACCTTTACAACTCCACATCGACGCTTCAACGTCGAGTTGTATTCGGTCAGGATAAAGAGGGCATTAAAAAAATTGCTACGGATGCTGCCGCCTTCTGCCTATCGATGGTGGACACGGTGCCTGGCACCAATATCTCATTTGAATACTCACCTGAGTCGTACACGGGTACCGAACTTGAGTACGCCCTGGAAGTCTGCAACGCCGTGAATGACATTTGGAAGCCAACTCCTAGTTGGAAGACGATCTTGAACTTGCCGGCAACGGTCGAGATGGCGACGCCGAATGTCTACGCCGATTCAATCGAGTGGATGCATCGCAACCTCTCATACAGAGACAGCGTGATTTTGAGTCTGCATCCTCATAATGATCGAGGCACTGGAGTGGCCGCTGCAGAACTTGGCTACCTTGCCGGCGCAGACAGGATTGAAGGCACTTTGTTCGGCAATGGGGAGCGCACCGGAAACGTTTGCTTAGTGACGCTTGGCATGAATCTTGTCAGCCATGGGATTGACCCCATGATCGATTTTTCGGACATTGATGAAATTCGTCGCACGGTTGAGTATGCAAACCAACTCAGGGTGCCAGAGCGCCATCCATATGGCGGGGATCTTGTCTTCACGGCATTCTCGGGTTCGCATCAGGATGCGATCAAAAAGGGCCTTGAACACTTGGAGAAAGACGCTAGTGCGGCAGGAGTATCCGTAGATGAATTTACGTGGGCCGTTCCGTACTTGCCTATAGATCCCAAAGATATCGGTCGCTCATACGAAGCCGTTATTCGCGTCAATAGCCAATCGGGCAAGGGTGGAGTTGCTTATGTGATGAAGCAAGAACATCACCTCGACCTTCCACGCAGACTGCAAATTGAATTCAGCAAAGTTGTGCAGGCCAAGACTGACTCCCAAGGTGGGGAAGTTCTCCCTGATGAAATGTGGCGCATATTTGAAGATGAATATTTGCCGACCGATTCTGCGCCGTGGGGCCGCTTCAGACTCAAGGGCTTATCCCAAACGTCAGTTCTCAATGAAGACGTGCATCTAGCGGTCTCGATTTTGGATCGCGGTGAAAAGCACGAACTCACGGGCCAAGGAAACGGACCTATCGCCGCATTCTGCGGAATCCTGGAAGCCTACGGTGTTGACGTACGCGTTCTTGATTACTACCAGCATGCTCTTTCGGCAGGAGGCGACGCGAGTGCGGCGACCTACCTTGAATGTGCGGTTGGCGGGGAAGTCTGCTGGGGTGTTGGAATCGATCCAAACACCACAACTGCCGCGCTGAAAGCGGTTATTTCCGCGATCAATCGCGCTATCCGATAAGGCCTGCCATTACGGTTAGTTCATGAGCCTCTACCGTGATCAAGCGGTTGTTATACGCACCCAGAAGTTGGGGGAGGCCGATCGCATCATCACGATGCTCACTCGCGATCACGGTCGAATTCGCGGAGTAGCAAAAGGCGTGCGCCGGACGAGATCAAAATTCGGCGCTCGCCTCGAACCCGGTAGTCATATTGATGTTCAACTTTTCGTCGGAAAAACTTTTGACACCGTAACGCAGGTTGAAGCCATCGAGAATTTCGGCGACGTCTTATCAAAAGATTATCGACGTTGGACGATTTCATCAGCAATTTTGGAGACCTCCGAGAGATTTACGTCGCAAGAGCGCGAACCAGCTCTTCAGGAATATCAACTTGTGGTCGGTGGTTTGAGATCACTCGCTGAGGACCGTCACGATCCTTCGCTCATTCTTGATGCATTTCTCCTTCGTTCGTTGGCGTTGGGTGGCTATGCGCCGTCGATGACTATCTGCTCTCGTTGCGAAAAACCCGGCCCTCATCGATATTTCTCTTTAGTAGGGGGCGGAAGCGTCTGCACAGATTGTCGCCCCTCTGCCTGTGCAACCCCGGCAACGGAGACCCTTGAGTTGATGTCGGCACTACTTAACGGCGATTGGAATACGGCCGATGAAAGTGAAGGTAAACATCGTCGCGAAGCAAGTGGTCTGATTGCTGCCTATTTGCAATGGCATTTGGAGCGCGGACTCCGAAGTTTGTCGATTGTGGAGCGAGCATGACTCGCGCACCCAAGCCTCATCGTTCGGGCGCACTGCCTCCTAAATTTGCGGCACAGGCCATACCGAATCATGTTGCAATCGTTATGGACGGAAATGGACGATGGGCGCAAGAAAGGGGATTGCCTCGCACAGCCGGACACGAAGCTGGGGAGGCCGCTCTCTTTGATGTAGTTGAAGGCGCGATAGAAATTGGAATCAAAGAGATAAGTGCATTCGCTTTTTCCACGGAGAATTGGCGACGGTCACCGGATGAAGTGAAATTTTTGATGGGCTTCAATCGAGATGTCATCCGGCGACGCCGCGATGAAATGAACGAATTGGGTGTGAGAGTGCGTTGGGTAGGACGGCCCAAGAGATTGTGGCGAAGTGTCATCAAAGAGTTGGAAGTTGCCGAAGAGTTGACACAAAGAAATGAAGTTTTAACGCTGAATATGTGTGTCAATTATGGCGGCCGAGCAGAAATCGTTGACGCTGCTGCAGCTATGGCTCGAGACGTGGAGGCAGGCATTCTCGACGCGAGTGCAATCACCGAGAAAGTGTTTAGCCGCTATTTGGATGAGCCGAAGATGAGCGATGTTGATTTATTCCTCCGTTCATCTGGTGAAATGCGGACGAGCAATTTTCTTCCGTGGCAATCTGTTTACGCGGAATTGGTTTTTATGGATGTTCTATGGCCCGATGTCGACAGACGAATCCTTTGGCGCGCAGTGGAGGAATATGCCCTCAGGGAACGACGATTCGGCAAGGCCTAGTTTGCCTATCTTCACGGAGTCAAACAGGTTATTCTTTGACGAAGGCCTAGGGCGAAAGGCATAGATGAAGATTGAAAGAAAATCTAACGGGATGGACGAGGGAGACGTTTTCTACGTCGAGCCAATGCGCGCAAGTGCAGTCGCCAAAGGTTCCACTACCCGCAGGATTTTTCGGCGATTCATTCCCTTCGTAATAACGGCAATACTCGCATCGGCTCTCACCTTTGGAGTCGTGAGGTACACCGAGCCTGAGCATTTCGGTTTGGCCTTCGCCCTTCAGGCGGCCAAAGGAAAAGTGGCCCTTACGCAAGCCCAGTTGAGGGATTTGGTAGTCGGGGAAGGGCTGATCGTCTACTGGCTTGGACCAGAGGTGGGGGCCCGCTACACCCTTGTCTCGGTTAATAAGAATCAGAACTACGTCCGGTATCTGCCTGGAGGAGTAGGTCTTGGCGATGCCGGGGCGAATTTCAGGGTGGTCGGAACCTATGAAACCAAAGATGCCTTCTTGGTTACCCAGAATCAGGGGAAGGGGGCCAACTCTGTTGAGTTCACTAACTCAGATGGGGATTCCGTCTATTACAATACGCAACGTCCCTTGAGCGTCTATGTTGGACTAAAGAACACCGATGACCAGATTGAGCTGTTCAACCCCATCGCCGGCCAGGCGCTGACGGATGCAAAGACACCCGGACTTATTACTCGAATCTCCTAACGATCGCGTCTTCTGAGGGCTTTAGACGCGCGAATTGACCTCGATACTCCAAATATGTCTATTTGACCCCTTTTGACATTTCCAAGTGGTAACCAATGCCTTTATTTTGGTACTCTGGCTGCCGTGAGTTTCAACAACTCCGAGGTTTTGCCCCCCGTTTGGGGGGCTAGGAGTTCTCAATTTCAATCAAGATGGGAATTCGAGGTAAAGGATGCCTGCTCGAATTTCCACAAGTTCCTCTGGCATGAATGGTTACTACACGACGACGTCAACTGACATGTTCAAATTCACTTGGGGGAGTCGCCAGATAAAGAGGAAAATCTATAAAAAGGTCAGAGGATAGCGACATGCTTGACAGCGGCATACGTGAAGTCACGGGTATATATGAGCCCGTGCGGAAAGTGCGTTTTCGTCGCGTAATTCCCTATGTCGTGACGGCCCTGATTTTCTCAACAGTTAGTTTTGGCGCAGAGTATTACTTCAACACGAAGCGGTCGGCTTCAGAAGAAGTCTTGCTGGTTCTGCACGGCGGCAAAGCTGTCGATGAAGCCGAACTTCGCCATGTGGTGGCTGCAAACCACCTCACTGTCTATTGGGTCGGCCCTGAAAAAGGGGCCAAGTATGTATTAAACGCGGCCGTTCTCAGCAGTATTTCACTTAGGTATCTTCCACAAGGCTCGTCGCTGACGGATACAACTTCGACGTATCGCGAAGTCGGCACATTCACATCCCCTGACGCTTTCAACGTTACTCAAAAGGCCGGAACGCAAGCCAACGGCGTGGGCTTTGTGAACGTCGATGGCAATGCAGTTTATTACGATTCACGAGATCCAAAAAATGTTTATATAGGCATAAAGGGCAAAGATATTCAGGTGGAAATTTTCGACCCCCGTCCAGATCAATCGTTAGCGGCCGCCATCATGCGCCATCAAGTACAGCAGATTAAGTAGCCGAATTACTTAACTAGCAATCTGAGCATGTGCCGAAAATTTCCGCGCTGTGCCCGACATCCCTAAAGCCATTTTTGTTCGCAACGGTTTCCGCCCATTTTTCAATAACGCCACCTTCAATTTCAACTGTACGTCCGCATTTTTTGCAAACAAGATGATGGTGATGTTCATTTCCGCATAATCTGTAGATGGCTTCGCCGTCATCGCGACGAAGCACGTCGACAAAATTATCTTTCTGCAAACTCTGCAAGGCGCGGTAGATCGTCGTAAGCCCAATCCGATCGCCCTGGCGCGTGATGAGTTGGTGAACTTCTTGGGCGCTTGCGAATCCGCCAACATGCTCGAGGGTCTTTAGGACCTTGGTTGCGGATTTGTTCATGCGATTCCGATGTGACCGACTACTAACCACATGAAGACCACGCCGACCAGTGTCGCCACCATGGTCAGTTTGGACGGGTGTCGAGAGTGAGCTTCCGGCAAAATATGCGAGGTAGCCAGATAGATAACGAATCCCGAGAAGATGGCCAGATAGATCCCAAGTATTGGGTCGCTTATCTTGATATGAGTGCCGAGCGTCGCGCCGCTTATGCGCATAACTGCATCCAAGCCGAGTAGCCAGAGCGCTCGCTTTTTCCAATGACCGCTCTTGATGAGGAAAGAAACCGTGTTTAGCCCGTCGCTAAAGGCGTGGGCCAAGATGGCGATGAAGACCGCAATGCCGAGAGCGTGGCTGACTTGGAAGGCCAAACCTAGAGCAACACCGTCGAGAAAAACGTGACCGCCCATGGCGATACCACCGATTGTTCCGGCGATGTTGGCAGCGTGGTTGTGCTCGTGGCCATAATCGGACTCGCTGGGTTCGTGGGAAGCAAATAACTGTTCAGCAAAATGGAGGGTGAAAAATCCGACGACAAAGGCAATCGAAACCGTCGGAACATTTCCAATCGTGGATTTATTAATGGTGAAGACTTCTGGCAGAAGATCAAAAGCCACCAGACCGAAGAGCAATCCCGCGGCAAGACCGAGCACCAGATGGAGGCGGTCCCGAGAGCGATGAGCTAGAAACCCACCGACCGAAGTCGAGATCGCCGTAAGGGCTGCTAGCCCGATGGCTACGTTCATAGGCCGACCGTAGCAGAAATGAAAATGATTGTCATTTTCATTAATCGCGCTCAAGGGATGCCAAGGAATGGCTCGTATGCCAGTAAAGTTGACGCGAGGTTACAACTACATCGGTTGTGCACCGCCGACAGCCAGCCGGATGGAGAAAATCATGGCCGATCGTCTAGAGACCATTGTTAGTTTGGCCAAGCGCCGAGGCTTTGTATACCCCTCAAGCGAGATTTACGGCGGATTGCGTGCCGCCTGGGATTACGGCCCCTTGGGCATCGAGCTCAAGAACAACGTTAAGCGCCAATGGTGGAAATCGATGGTTACCGGGCGAGAAGACGTCGTCGGTCTTGATTCTTGCGTAATTCTTGCCCGGGAAGTCTGGGAAGCATCTGGCCATGTCGACACATTCTCTGATCCTTTGACCGAATGCACTGCCTGCCACAAGCGATACCGTGCAGATCACCTTGAAGAGGCATTCGAAGCCAAGAACAAGCGCGCTCCACAGTCCCTTGCTGAAGTCAACTGTCCTGCCTGCGGGAACAAGGGGCAGTTCACGACGCCAAAACAATTCTCTGGTTTGTTAAAGACGTATCTAGGCCCTGTTGAAGATGAGTCTGGACTTGCCTACCTTCGCCCTGAAACTGCACAAGGAATTTTTATAAATTTCGACAATGTCGCAACGACCTCGCGGAAGAAACCTCCATTTGGTATCGGTCAAATTGGAAAATCTTTTAGAAATGAAATCACGCCTGGTAACTTTATTTTTAGAACGCGCGAGTTCGAGCAAATGGAGATGGAATTCTTTGTCGTTCCTGGCACCGATGAAGACTGGCATCAATACTGGATCGATACGCGCTTGGCTTGGTACAAGGATTTGGGAATTAATCCGATGCGTCTGCGCATTTATGAGCATCCGAAAGAAAAACTCTCGCATTATTCCAAGCGAACTGCCGACATCGAATACAAATTTGATTTTGCCGGTACTGAGTGGGGAGAGCTCGAGGGCATTGCCAATCGCACTGATTTCGACCTCAAAGCGCATTCGGCCGCATCAGGTAAAGATCTCACGTGGTTTGATCAAGAGAAGAATGAACGCTGGACACCGTATGTAATCGAACCTGCAGCCGGAGTAGATCGTGCAACCCTGACTTTCTTGATGGATGCCTTCACTGAAGATGAAGCGCCAAATGCCAAAGGTGAGATGGAAAAGCGTTCTGTGCTAAAAATCGATTACCGACTGGCACCCGTAAAGGTGGGCGTACTCCCACTTTCTAGAAATGCTGACCTTTCTCCAAAAGCACGCGATTTAGCAGCGCAATTGCGTAAGAATTGGAACATCGATTTTGATGATGCAGGAGCAATCGGGCGACGCTATCGTCGCCAAGATGAGATTGGAACGCCATTCTGCATAACCATCGATTTTGATACTCTCAACGATCAGGCCGTCACCATTCGACATCGAGACACAATGCAGCAAGAGCGCATCGCTCTCGATCAGGTAGAGGCATGGTTAGCGCCACGACTCCTCGGCTCGTAACACCTTTAACGCTTCGGCTGGCTAGTGGCGATTATGTAATTGATCCGCCTGTTGTCCTAGCTCCGATGGCAGGGATTACCAATGCGCCCTTTCGAACTCTTGCTCGTGAACAAGGCGCTGGCCTCTTTATTTCTGAAATGGTGACTGCCCGCGCACTCATTGAAAGACGACCAGAGACATTGAGAATGATCCTGCCTGGAAAGGGGGAATGGCCGCGTTCAGTTCAGCTCTATAGCGTAGATCCTCATGTGATGAAGGCCGCCGTCACGATGATCGGCAAGGAAAATCTTGCAGACCATATCGATATGAATTTCGGATGTCCCGTTCCAAAAGTGACTCGAAAGGGCGGGGGAGCTGCCCTTCCTTACAAGCGCCGACTTTTTAATTTGATTGTTGCAGCTGCAGTGGATGCAGCGAAACCTTTCGGGATTCCAGTAACGGTGAAGATGCGCATTGGTATCGATAGCGATCACCAAACTTATTTGGAGGCTGCCAAAAGCGCAGCAGATCTTGGCGTCAACTGGGTTGCTTTGCACGCACGCACGGCCGCGCAAATGTACGAAGGCAAGTCAGATTGGGATGCAATTTCTCGGCTTGTAGATCACTTGAAGCCGACTGGAGTACCAGTGTTGGGCAACGGGGATATTTGGAGTGGTGCCGATGGCGTTGCGATGGTTGAGCAAACCAGATGCGCGGGAGTAGTTGTAGGACGCGGTTGTCTGGGTCGCCCATGGCTGTTCAAGGATCTGGCCGCAGCATTTGCGGGGGATGAGTCCCGACATCTGCCGACACTTTTTGAAGTGCGCGAAGTTATGTTCCGACATGCTCAGTTGATTGTTGAGTACTTCGAGTCCGAGGAACGCGGATGTCGAGACCTCCGCAAACATATGGCGTGGTATTTGAAGGGGTTTAGGGTCCCAAGTGAATTGCGACGCCAGTTCGGGATGGTTTCCTCCCTTCAAGAATTGCGCTCATTGCTCGATCAATTGGTCGATCAGCCATACCCGGAAGCCATTGGAGAATCCCCGCGAGGTCGTACAAGTCATGGACGGCCAGTGACTTTGCCGGATGGATGGCTAAGGGATCCAGATGAATTAGTCGAGCTCGAGCTCGAAGACGCTTTTTCAGGCGGGTGAGATGTTCTTATTCAAGTTAGTGCGACGAATTATCAGCGCAGTGATACTCATTGCGATCGTTGTACCGCTATTCACTCTTGGAAGAACATGGTTTGCGGCGCACAATTCGCAAGCACATAAAGCAGATGTCATCGTGGTTCTGGGGGCTGCACAGTTCAACGGCCGACCGAGTGCTGCCCTGGAAGCTCGCCTCGTCGAGGCAAAGCGCATCTTCGCCCTCGGATTCGCACCGGAAATAATCACTGTCGGAGGCGGCGCACCAGGTGATCGGACCACTGAAGCGGCTTCAAGCAAAGAGTGGTTGCTAACCCACGGAGTTTCGGCGTCTGCGGTTTCGTCGATACCCAAGGGGCGCGACACTTTGGTAAGTACGCAAAGTTATATCGCTGAAATGAAACGCAGGAATCTTCGCCAGGTCATCATTGTCACTGATCCCTACCACTGCTTACGGGCGATGGCGATGGCCAAGGATCTTGGCGCCAAAAGTTATTGCTCGCCAGTGCGTACTGGTGCCAATTCGCTTTCGCATCTCAATCTTCACTATTTAGTCCGAGAAACCGGGGCCTACCTGGCCTATGTAACCCTCGGCCGACGAGGAATTAATCTCAGCGATCACCTGGGTTCGGGTCATTAGTATGGGTTTCGTGCAGGGATACAGCAGCCACGACTTAGAGCGGTTTGTATCCGAGCCTGCCAAGAGAGCGGGCCGAACAGAATTCATGCGAGACCGCGCGCGCGTCATTCATTCCGCATCTCTACGACGACTTGGTGCGAAGACTCAAGTGGCCGTTCCTTGGGAAAATGACTTTCAGCGAACTCGTCTTTCACATTCCCTCGAGGTAGCCCAGATTGGGCGCGAACTCGGAGATTCACTTGGTGCCGATCCCGACCTTCTAGATACGGCATGCCTTGCGCATGATTTGGGGCATCCGCCATTTGGCCATAACGGCGAAGATGCGCTCGCACATATTGCGCGAAGCGCGGGTGGATTTGAAGGAAATGCACAAAGTTTTCGATTGCTAACTCGTCTTGAAGCTAAAACACTCGATGAACTTGGACGATCAGTTGGACTTAATTTAACGCGCGCATCATTGGATGCGGTTACAAAATATCCGTGGCAAAAAACTGGCGACCAAGTCAAGTACGGCGTCTATGCCGAGGATCTAGAGATTTACGAATGGATGAGACGTGGCGCCCCATCTAGGGAGAGATGCATCGAAGCGCAAATCATGGACTGGTCCGATGACGTTTCATATTGTGTACATGATCTAGAGGATGCATTAGTGGCGGGACAAGTCAGCGTCACCGACTTCTCCGAAGATCTACCATTGCTCTTTGAAGTTATGGTTCGAGATTATGCGGTGGATGCGACGGAGCCAGAGGCGAGAGCCGCCCTTGGCAGATTGCAAAAATTATCTTGTTGGCCTTCTTACTATGACGGTACGCACCGCGGCCTTGCGCGGATCAAGGATCTCACGAGTCAACTTATAGGACGCTTTGTGCTGTCGGCCGAACTTGAGACACGCAAACTTCATGGAACCGATAACCTAATTCGATACAGCGCAAATCTTGAAGTACCTCGTGAGCAGCGCATTGAAGTCGGTCTCCTCAAATCTGTTGCCGGCCTTTACGTTATTGGCACTCCATTAGCTCAAGATCGCTACGCCAAACAACGGGTGGTGATCTCAGATCTTGTTGAGATGCTCCTTGCAACTGCGCCAGCAAGTTTAGATTCGATCTTCTTGGCGGATTGGGAAGCGGCAAATAACGATACTGAGCGCTTACGTGTGATCGTCGATCAGGTCGCAAGCCTGACCGATCCTGCCGCGTATACCCTTCATGCTCGATTGACCTCGCAGATAGACTTCAAATCGTGAGTGGGCGCATTAAAGATGAAGACGTCGCATACATTCGCGATCGTGCCCCGATTGATGAAATTGTCGGTGATTTTGTACAACTAAAGAATGCCGGCGGGGGACAGAAGAAAGGTCTTTGCCCCTTCCATGATGAAAAATCGCCCTCTTTCCACGTAACGCCTAGCAAGGGATATTTTCATTGCTTTGGCTGCCAGGTGGGCGGAGATGTCATTGCTTTTCTTATGAAGATTGACCACCTTTCCTTTACCGAGGCCGTTGAACGCCTTGCCGAACGAATTGGTTACACCCTCCGTTACGAAGAAAGTAAAACGGGTAAGTCTGCACCAACTGGACAACGTTCGCGGCTCATTGCTGCAAATGCACTCGCTGCGAAGTTCTATCAGGATCAGCTTAACCAATCACCTCAAGCCCAAGTTGGCAGAGAACTTCTCACCAAACGAGGTTTCGACAAGGATGCGTGCGCGAGCTTTGAGGTTGGTTACGCACCTGACGAGTGGGATGCGTTGACGAAATACATGCGCGGCCAAGGCTTCACAATTGATGAGCTAGAACTTGCTGGACTTTCCAAGATGGGACAGCGAGGTCCGATTGACCGTTTTCGAAATCGGTTAATGTGGCCGATCCGAGATATTTCAGGCGATGTAGTTGGATTTGGTGCCAGGAAACTTGCGAGCGACGAGGTTGATTCCGGGCCAAAATATCTAAACACCCCCGAAACTCCTATCTACAAAAAGAGTCAAGTGCTCTACGGGCTTGATCGCGCCAAGAAGGAGATCGCTAAGAAACGCCAGGTCGTTATCGTCGAGGGGTACACCGATGTGATGGCCGCGCATCTTGCAGGAATTCCTACTGCGGTCGCCACGTGCGGAACTGCCTTTGGACCTGACCACATCCGAATTCTTCGCCGGCTGCTCATGGATGATGATGCGTTCAGGGGCGAAGTGATTTTCACATTTGATGGAGATGCCGCCGGACAAAAAGCCGCGCTTCGAGCTTTTAGTGATGACCAGAAATTTGTTACACAGACTTTTGTAGCGGTGGAACCAAGCGGATTAGACCCGGCAGAGCTTCGACTAGAAAAGGGCGATCTGGCGCTTCGGGATTTGATCGCACGTCGGGTGCCGCTTTTCGAATTTGCAATTCGCACCGAACTACATCAGCACAATCTCGGAAGCGCCGAAGGTCGAGTCAACGCGCTCAACGCTGCGGCTCCGATTGTTGGTCAGATTCGCGATAAATCTCTTCGACCTGAATATGTGCGATTGCTTGCTGGCTGGCTCGGAGTAGAAGTGGAAACGGTCGCAAAAGCCGTCGCGCAAGGTGCGTCGACAATCGCTCGCGAAGAACCCGCGGAAGTTGTTGATTCCTCATGGCGACCAAGTCCTTCCGAACCACGTCTGGCGCTCGAACGTGAAGTTCTAAAGGCACGACTTCAAATGCCAGAACTCGTTGTTGGCTGGCTCGAAATTGAGGGAGAGGCATTCACGCATCCCGCATATCGGCAACTTCGGATTCTTATCGATGAACATGTGGATGCCAAAGTGCGTATGGACCAAACAACTGACGAGCGAATGAAGGCCTTGGTTGCTGAACTCTCCGTCGAACCCATTCGCACCGACGGAGAAATATCGGGTCGCTACGTTCAAAGCATTGTTGCCAGGCTTAGGGAAGTATCGTTGAGTCGGAAAATTGCTGAACTTAAATCAACCCTTCAGCGCATTAATCCCGTGACCGACGAAGCCGAGTACACCTCACTTTTTACCGATTTAGTTGCTCTAGAGGCGGCACGGCGGGTACTCCACGACCTCGCGCTAGGCGAGATTTAGCGTGGAAAGGGAGGATTTCGAGCCACCCGTTCTGGTGCGCTAGAGTTTGCGCCTGTTGCACCCTATGAATTAAGTCAGTCCCTGATAGCTCAATTGGCAGAGCAGCCGGCTGTTAACCGGCAGGTTCTTGGTTCGAGTCCAAGTCAGGGAGCAAATACTCAAGGTTGGGATATATTCTTAAGATCATGGCTTCCCCAGCACGTACATTTATTCGATCGGTTGTCGCGTCGTGGCGGGCCCAATCACCTGCCGTACGCGTAATTCGCCTCTGGCTCGGTATTACCTGGGTATATGGCGGCTGGAACAAGGCAACTGATCCTGGTTTTCTAAGCGTGACTGGTCGCGACTACATCGGCAAGCAATTGACTGGGTACGCGGGCAACTCTCCTCTTGGATTCCTATTCCGCCGAATGATCGAACATGCCCCCCTTGTCGGAATCGGCGTCACGATTACCGAGTTCGCCATCGGTATCGCAACACTCCTTTGGATCGCGCCGACCTTCGTCGCATTCATTGGCTTCATCATGTCAATGGGATTGTGGATTGCGGCGACTTGGCATGTGCATCCATATTTCTTGGGTAGCGATACCGCATATGCAATCTTGTGGCTTTCCTATTTCCTGACGCTTGTCGGCAAACGACGGAAAATCGACGTTGCACTTGATCGACGCGGAGCAATTCGAATTGGTGGGTTAGGTGTTGTATCCGTTGCCGCAATGCTGGTGGGCAAGTTCATTTTCCAACCATCGACTTCGAGCCCTGCCCCTGTGGCTTCGGGGACTGGCGCTGCGGCTCCCAATCAAATAATTAAGCTTGCTGATATGCCAGTGGGTCAGACACATGAGTTTGCAACCCCAGACGGGCAGCCAGCCATTCTTTTCCGGACAAAAAACGGAGTCTTCGCGTATTCAGAAATATGCACGCATCAAGGTTGCACGGTTTCATACTCAGCCCCGGATAAGGCGCTCGTTTGCCCTTGTCACGGCGCGGTTTACGACGCCTTCAACAGTGCGGCGGTGATCGCAGGTCCCGCGCCTTCGCCTCTTCCTCCCGTGAAAGTAGCTATCAACGGTGATTGGATTGTGCTTGCCTAAGCGTTGCAAGTGGGCTAAAACTCTAATCAAACTTTCAGCCAATCGTTAGTTTAGCGATACTCTAAATCGCTAAGTTGTCGTTATCGCTTTAGCTGAAAGGTTGAGACATGTCTCAAATTGTGAAAGATGTGAAGACCCGAATTGGTCAATCGACATCATTAAAAGTCGGCGTTGGATTCTTACTCGGAGCCACAATTGTTGGAGGAGTCGCTACCGCCGTAACGCCCACATCTCCTGCCCTGAAGGCGTGCATTGATAACAGGACCGCTGCTATGTATTACTCCGCGGACGGAACCTGCCTGAAGACTCGAACCCTTGTAGACCTGGGCGCTGGCTCAGGGATGAGTGTTAAGACTGTTGCCGCGGCTGCCACACCAAGCGTCGTTTCGGTAGATGTCACAACCGCCACGGGCGGAGATACAGGCTCTGGTTCGATCATTCAAACGAGCGCGACATCAAGTTACATACTTACCAACAACCACGTCATTGATGCGGCATTTGGAGGAGCTGGAACAATCGATATCGAATTTAACAACGGGGACACGGCACGTGCCTCCATTGTTGGTCGGAACACGACCTATGACTTGGCAGTTCTCAAGGTTCAAAAGGGAAATCTCCCAGTAATTGCATTCGGAGATTCGTCAAAATTGAGCATTGGAGATCCAGTGGTTGCCATCGGCTCGCCTTTGGGGCTCGCCAGTACCGTGACAAGTGGAATCGTCTCGGCGCTAAATCGCCCGGTCACGACAGGAAACGTCGGAGCCGAGTCATATATCGACGCTAT
The DNA here is from genome assembly GCA_023252155.1 of Actinomycetes bacterium. Taxonomy (GTDB): domain Bacteria; phylum Actinomycetota; class Actinomycetes; order Nanopelagicales; family Nanopelagicaceae; genus QYPT01. Next base: position 29,765 of record JAHEXJ010000007.1, read on the forward strand.
CCAAACTGACGCCGCAATTAATCCAGGAAATTCTGGTGGCGCCCTGCTTGATTCGCAGGGAAGAATTGTTGGAGTCAACTCGGCGATCGCCTCGCTCTCCTCAGGTAGCACAAGTGGAAGCATCGGTCTTGGATTCTCAATTCCAATCAACGAAGCAAAGCGAGTTGCAACCGAAATTATCAATACTGGTACTTCCACGAAGCCAGTTCTTGGGGTGTACTTCGACGGAACTTATACCGGCGTTGGAGCAAGGATCTCGAGTGTGAGCGCGGGACAAGCCGCCGATCTTGCTGGTATTCCTGCTGGCGCGGTCATCCGTTCTATCGATGGGATCAGAATTGCCGATGAGGTGACAGCCGTTGTTCGTATCCGTTCATATGCTCCTGGAGCGGTCGTCTCGATCGTGGCGGACTTGCCATCTGGGACTTCCAAGACCTTCAAAGTCACACTCGGATCCGCTCCATCTCCATAAGGAATTCTGCGGGCCTGATTGAAATCGGAAATTTACATGTAGTTCATGTGCAGAAAGTGGTGTCGGGATAAGGTGAGACATGGCGATTTTTAGATTACATGTCTCACTTCCTGACCGACCAGGCTCACTTGGTGCGGTCGCATCGGCTATCGGTTTCGCCGGTGGCGACATTCGCGGACTAGTCGTCATGAAAAGCGAAGAAGGTCGTGGTTACGACGACATTACCGTTGCGATTCCAGGGAGCGATCCGACTGATCTGCTTAATATTCTTGGCGATATTGGCGGAGTCGAAGTCCTCCGCATCGTGCCAGTCGAATAATTAATCGACCCAATCTAACGATCGAGCCACAGTCTTTTTCCATTGGTCGATTCCTGCATTTCTCTCTTCCGGGGTACTGCTTGGATGCCACGTTTGAGATCGTTGCCATTGAATCCGTATTTCATTCAAAGTCCAGAAACCAACCGCGAGTCCTGCCGCGTAAGCCGCGCCGAGCGCCGTGGTTTCTTGAATTTGCGGTCTCACAATTTCAAATCCCAAAATATCTGATTGCATCTGCATGCAGAGCGCGTTGGATGTAATCCCCCCGTCGACTCTCATTTCGGTTAGCGCAATGCCACTGTCGTTGGACATGGCATCAAGAATTTCCTTTGTTTGATAGCAGATGGCCTCCAAAGTGGCACGGGCCAAGTGAGCCTTTGTCGCTGCTCTCGTAAGTCCAACAATTACTCCCCGTGCATCACTTCGCCAATAGGGTGCGAAAAGTCCAGAGAAGGCAGGGACAAAATAAACTCCTCCGTTGTCTTTGACGGAGGAAGCTAATGACTCGATTTCACTCGCTTCAGAAATTACTCCCAATTGATCACGCAACCATTGGATTGCCGATCCAGTGACAGCTACGGAGCCCTCGAGAGCAAAATGTGCTGGACCGTTTTCGAATTTGAAGAGCACTGTGGTGAGTAAGCCGTTCTTTGACTTCACTTTCGAAGTGCCCGTATTCAATAAGGCAAAATTGCCCGTGCCGTATGTGGTTTTGGACTGACCCTTATCAAAGCAGGCTTGTCCCACCATTGCGGCTTGTTGGTCGCCAAGGATTGCCGCGATGGGAATGCAGGCTTTGAACGGTCCGTTCGCATCCGTCATCGCGAATTTGCCGGATGAGGGCTTAATTTCGGGAAGAACCGAACGTGGGATTTTGAAAATATCGAGTAATTCCGAATCCCAATCAAGGGTGTCAAGGTTCATGAGAAGTGTGCGACTTGCGTTGGTCACGTCGGTGCAATGGACGCCTTCTTTGACCCCGCCCGATAGGTTCCAAAGAAGCCAAGAGTCGATCGTGCCCGCCCTGGCCGTGCCGGCCTCGATTGCTTCATGAATGGCGGGCCTGTTTTCGAGCATCCAGTGCAATTTGCTTGCTGAAAAATATGGAGCAACCGTTAGTCCGGTTCGCTCCCGGAGAATTGTCGAATCTTTAGTCGAAATCGAAGAGAGGTATTCGCTGGTTCGGGTGTCTTGCCAGACAATCGCGTTTCCAAGTGGTTTTCCCGTACTAATGTCCCAGAACAAAGCAGTTTCGCGTTGGTTGGTAATTCCGACGGCTACTAGGTCCTCACCCTTGATCCCCGCTTTTTGCAATGCAAGGACGATGACTTCTTGAGTTCGGGCCCAAATTTCGGCGCCATCGTGTTCAACCCAACCTGGCTGACTAAGTATTTGCTGATGTTCACGTTGGTGTTGAGCGACAACCTTTCCTTCGTGGTCGAAAATCATAAACCGGGTGCTACTTGTACCTTGATCCAAACTTCCGATGAAAGACATCAACCACCTCGCTTTGGCGATAGATTACACTGCACCTAAGCAGAGACCGGAGTGGGGAGCATGATGTTTGATTCGCGACTAGATCCGCAACAACATCGCGATGCCCTCAAAGCCCTTGCAACGGAAAAGTTCGATGTCCTCGTCCTTGGCGGGGGTATTACAGGTGTCGGCGCCGCCCTTGATGCCGCGTCACGAGGTTTGCGCGTAGCGCTAGTCGAAGCGCATGATCTCGCGTCGGGAACTTCGAGCCGCTCCAGCAAGCTCATCCACGGCGGTCTGCGATATTTGGAACAGTACGATTTTCGCCTTGTGCGCGAGGCGCTTCAGGAACGTGAAGCGCTCGTCACTTCCCTAGCGCCTCATCTTGTAAAGCCAGTGGCATTTCTTTACCCACTCCATGAGAAACTCAAAGATCGCACCTACGTTGGCGCCGGACTTGCCCTGTACGACGTACTTCGCGGATTTCAGCGCGCTCTGCCGTGGCATAAACACTTAAGCCAGAAGAACGTGGCCCAAGTGGCACCGTCCTTGAGACAAGACATCGTGACGGGAGCGATTAAGTACTTCGACGCCCAAGTCGATGATGCTCGCTACACGATGATGGTTGCCCGAACAGCGGCTCGTCATGGTGCAGTAATTGCAACTGGTGTCTCGTGCGAGTCCTTGATTAAAGAAGGAAAGAGAGTCGTGGGGGCGGTCGTACGTAATATGGAGACGGGCGAACTCATTCACGTTAGCGCCGGTGTCACGGTGATGTGTGCGGGTGTCTGGAGCGACGAACTCCACGAGAAATTTGGTCTCAAAGCGGGATACGAAGTTCGAATGAGTAAGGGAGCTCACATTGTGCTTCCTGGTTCGACCATCAAGTCCGATGTCGGCATCATCCTAAAAACTCCAGTGTCCGTTCTTTTTGTTATTCCCTGGGAAGATAAATGGATTGTTGGAACGACAGATACTGAATACAACGGCGACCGAAATGAGCCACTCGCCAATCGCGACGACATTGACTACATCCTTGCGCAAGCAAACAGAGTTCTCGAACCTCAGCTTAAGGCCGAGGACATCATTGGCGTTTACGCGGGACTAAGGCCTTTGGTCTCCAGAAAGGCAGATGCTTCGACAACGAAGCTCTCGCGCGAGCATACGGTCGATCGACCCGCACCTGGATTTGTGAGCATCGCCGGCGGCAAATACACGACATATCGCGTTATGGCAGAAGACGTTCTCGATCTTGCGTGCAAGGAGTTGAAGAAGGAGATCCGAGAATCGGCCACCGATCGACTTCCAATTGTCGGTGCCGACGGTTACAACGCCTTAGTTCAGCAGATTAGTTTGATTTCTGCTGAGACGCGTTTGACTGAAGCAACGGTGACTCATTTGCTGAACCGTTACGGTTCGCTCATAAGTGAAATACTGGAATTGATTTCAAAGGATTCTTCTTTGTCTACGCCGCTCAGTTCAGATCTGCCCTACCTGCGAGCAGAAATTCATTATGCGGTAAGCCACGAAGGAGCGCGGTCTGTCGAAGACGTTGTTGCTCGGCGAACGCGAATGGCCTTTGAAGCCAAGGAGAACGGCTCAGCGCTACTTGAGGAAATTGCCGAGATTATTGCTCCCCTACTTGATTGGAGCAAGAAAGAGCGGGCAGAATCGGTACACCAATACCAAGTGATTCTTGAGCGCGAAAGAGCCGAAGCCGCAAGACTTCTAGAGCAAGATAGCGTGGTTAATTCTTAATCTGATATTTGCAACTATCGACAACTGGCGCCGGACTTGGTTTTGTAGTCGGCGTGGGTGTTGCAGTTGGAGATGAGGTTGGGGTGGGTGTCGGGGTCGGAGTCGGAGCCGGCAAGATAGTTAGTTGAACGGGAGCCGAACTCGTTGCATGAGTACCTGAAACGTCAGTAAATACGATGGATCCGTTCCACGTTCCAGCGGGTAAACCTTTGACGGTGAGGGTCCAACTGCCGCTGGATGAGCGCACTGCGCTTTGAATAGGTGTCAGATTAAGGCCGCTGAGTGGGTCGGTACTAAATTTCACTGTCCCTGTGACCACAGGTAGCCCAGTTGGGCGATTCACGTCGACCATGAAGACCACGGGTTTATTCGCGGTCGAAGCGAGCGTTGATTTTACGGTTGTCACGCTCGGTTCGAGCACTGGCATGAGGTCGGCGGCTTGTGGTGTCCATGTGCCTTGTACCAATTCCAAAAAGGCGTCGGGTGTGCCACGGAAAACGTCGAGATCGACTCGAGTACCTGGTACTCCATATTTACCTGCAATGCCACAAGATGTGTATTGCCAGACTGTCCAGAGAGATGAGCAATCTGCGGTGGTCCATGAACTCACAAAACATCCAGCCGTTTTAAGTCCAGGTTGAGAGAGCGGATCAAATGGGTTTAGAGAGTAGTGAGCAACCCACAATGGATATTGCAATAGGTCGGCGCTTCGCGTCATAGCGTTTTCCAAGAACTGAGGATAGGAATAAATGATGGGTGCGCGACCGGTTTTATCGGCGACTGCGGCAAGCCATGTTGTCGCCCACAAAGTTACAAAGTTGCGAGATGTGTATTTTGTGCAGGTGCCGCTGCTAGAAACGCGGACACAGTTGTTCTCCAGATCCAGGGCAAATGAGAGATCTCGGTTGGTGTAGCCGCCCAAACTCGCAAGTCGCCAAATGGCCTTCTGTGCCTGAGCCTGCGCATCGCGAACAATGATTGCAGTATCCGTGCTGTCGGGGAGCGTGGCGTAGTAGTAATACCCTGTATAAATGCCCGCAGATTGAGCCGCGTTATGGTCCATGACTAGGTATTTCAACGCCTGAGCATCGGCGAGATCATGACTATCGGCCGCCTTAATCATGACGAATCGAATGCCCGCCTTGTACATCTTCACAAAATCAATCGGCGCATCGGCGGGATGCTGCCATTTGCTGATATCCATGCCGTGGATTCGACCACCTGGCCCCTGTTCAGTAATCAGCGACGTTGGGTCAGGGTTGCTCATTACTGGAATCTGTTTAACGGTCACCGAACGGGCGACTGAATATATTCTTTTAGAACCAATGACTGCGACGGCTCGATAGTTCACTTTTGCATTAAGCGCTGTGGCTACGGCTTCAACTTTCCATGTGCCAGATGGCGTTGTCGTCGCGGTCAGGGTGGTTCCTTGCCACTTGCCCTTGATTTGGACTTCTATCTTCACCTTTTGCGCCTTAATAACTGGTTTTATTTGCCCATACAGGGTGACGATCGGATCGGTGGCACTTGGCGTCTGTCTTACGGTCATTGAAAGCTTAAAAGTTGTTGCTACGGCTGAGGAAAGGTTGGAATTAGCAGCCGCAATGAGGAGGCAGAGCAGTAACGGGAAGGTGCGGTTTGAAATCTTCATGTTCCATCAACTACATCCACTTCGGCGCCAGTGACGGCCTGAATTGCTTGTTGTAGTGCCGCCCTATGTTGATTGTGAATGTTGCCGTAGTCGAGGTTTCCCGCGAACTTTCTGCTATCCGAAAAATCCAAGTGCAGTGTGGTGCCATCTAGTTTGGCCAACCGTGCATCAAAGAATGCGATCCACGCCATGCGATCAATCCGCTCGAGGTAATCAAGGACGTCGGCCCACTGCGCACGAAGAGTTTGAACGTCCATGATTACGACGATACCCGATCAAACTTAAGAACGGCGACCTGAGGCAGGGTTAGTGGCGAGGAGCACCGATCCATTTGTTGTATTCGATTGTCATCAGCACTCGCAAATTATGGCTTCGATCAGGGGTTATGCCTAAGTGTCCGGCGATTCGCGCCACGATCTGTTCGACAGATTTCTCGCTCACATATCTCTGGCGCCCAATCTCGCCATTGCTGAGTCCTAAGGCAACTAAGCGCAAAGTCTCAGCTTGTACATCAGTAAGTTGATTTACAGTGGTGATGAAAGCTTTTTCGTGACGGGATGCAAATCTATTGACCCATTGCACATCTTCCTTGCACTGCAAGGCATGAATTGAATCAGGGATTGCCTCACACAAGGATTTGAGATCCGAAAGTGATCGCTTCAGCACTATCTGAGATCCCGAAGGGATATCTCCCTCCCGAAGTCCGATGAGGCGAAGATCGGGACAAGCAGTTGTCAGAACCAAACCGAGATTCGGCTCTGACTGTCTCATCGATTGGGCCAGAGTTATTCCTTGACGATGGTCAAACTGGGCGTCGATCACAACGACGTCGGGCTTCAGGGTATTGAAAAGGTTTTGCGCGGCGGCGGGAGTATGCGCCTCACCGACAATATTTATCCCTCGAAGCCGCATCGCCTCGGCAAGTGTAATTAATTCGAAAGTATCGTCATTAACGAGTAACACTCTCTGAGGCATGGTTAAAAGTAACTTGTAATGCAAAGACTTCGTGGAAGTCTGTTTACATTCTTTTATGCAATAGGTCACTTACGACTTTTGGGATCGAATGCGCAACTCCGAGGGCAGATATCGGCCCACCGATAGATGAATGTTCTGCAGCGCGAGCATGAATGAGGCAAGCAGTTGCTGCTATTCCGGCAAGGAATTCTGTGTTTTCTGCAATCTCGTTTACATGGGTTGCTACGAGGGCACCAAGAATTCCGGCAAGAACATCTCCCGTACCCGCGCTGGCTAACCACGGGGATGCGGCTGGAAGCTCGATCTCACGATCTTTAGAAGCCACGTAGGAGATGTTTCCTTTTAGGAGAACAGTTACCTGCAGGGTGTCGGCGGCAAAGCGAGCCCACTTCTTTGGGTCATTTTTAATCTCGGTACCAGAAACCTTGGCGCCACCAGAGTTCAGGAGTGCGGCCAATTCTCTATAGTGCGGCGTAATGAGCACTGGCCCCTTCTTCATTGATAAGAAGGAAAGTCCGCCTGCATCGAGGACCACGGGTAGACCTTCTTCAAGTTTTTGCCTTATCCGTTGTTCTCGTCGCCAACCAACCTGATGTACGTCCAGTCCTGAACCGATCACCCAGGCCTGAACCTTCCCATCTTTGACAACGACTTCGGGGCGATGGGTGAGCACAAGGTCTTGGACTCTGCGTGGACCCAGATAGCGGACCATTCCTACACCAGTTCGGATCGCTGCTTCGCACACCAGCACGCCTGCCCCTGGATACTCCCTAGAGCCAGCAATAACGCCTACAACACCGCGTGAATACTTATCGTCGGTGGTTTTGGGAGTAGCAAAATGCAATCGAGCATCATCATCTGTCCAGATTTGCCAATGCTCCATGTGTTACCTGCCGTAATCCTCAATCTGAGTATATTTCGCATTTTCTCCAATGACTATCTCTGCAAAAGCCCCACTGTGTAACGATCCGATAAATCCGCAGATTTCGAGCATTTTTGCTTAGCGATTGATCGCGGCTGTGCTTTGATTTCATCCACGCCACGGAGGAAATCATGAATATCAAGGCAAGTAGCGGCAAGTTCTTTCGAACGTACCTGATTGTAGGAATCGTTGGCGCGATGTTCTCGGTGTTCCTTCCTGAAGTCGCCTTCGCGACTCCCTCGACCGTTCATCTGACAATTCACTATCAACGACCTGGCGATGATTACGCAGGTTGGAACCTCTGGCTTTGGAAGAACGTGGCCGGTACCGCCGGAGATGTAACCGTTTCGACAAGTGGAGTGGAGTTCAACGGTTCTGACTCATTCGGAAAAGTTCTCACAATCGATATTCCTGGGATGCAGAATTTTGACAATGTCGGATTTATCATCCGACTCAATAATTGGGCTTCGAAAGATATCTCAGATGACCGATTCATTAGCAATTTTGATGCCAACGGAAATGCGGAAATTTGGCTGATACAAGGCGATACCCAGATCTACACATCAGCGCCTACTTCGTCATCGACAATCAGATCGGCCAGCATTGATGGGTTTCGCCAGATAACGGTAAGCCTTAGCGCCCAGCTTGCCCTGACTGGAACCGGAAACGAGGGATTTACTCTCTCCGACGGGTTGAATGTGACATCAGTGAGGCCACTCAATGGGAGCGCAAGTAGCGCTAGTAAATTGGAATTGGATTTGGATGCCGATCTGGCCCTAGGCAAGACATACACGGTGAGCCAGACCAAATTCGGTACGGCAAAAACGACGCCGGGGCAGATCATGAATTCAGATTCATTTAACTCGCGCTACACATATGCAGGAGATGATCTGGGCAACACCTACACGCCTCAACAAACGCAATTTCGAGTCTGGGCTCCGACCGCTACTGCTGTCAGCCTTGTTACCTACCCAAATGCAGCGGCATCTGCCGGCGTTGTGACACCGATGGTTCAGTCGGTAAACGGAACCTGGCTTCTCGTCGCCAAGGGCGACCTCAACGCAACGATCTACAACTATCGAGTCACTGTTGGGGGAGTGGAACGAGAAGCCGTCGATCCTTATGTTCGAGCGACGACGATCAACGGCATTCACGGTGTGGTTGTTGACTTGTCAAAGACGAATCCGAAGTCTTGGACAAACACGAAGCCGACATTCAGCGGGAAATCAACCGACGCTGTTATCTATGAATTGCACGTTCGCGATCTATCCATGGATTCCTCGAGCAATATCCCTGTGGCCCACAGGGGAAAATATCTGGCGCTTACCGATGTAAAGACCTCATCGAGTTCGGGTGTCCCAACTGGTGTCAATGCTATAAAGGATCTGGGTGTCACGCACGTCGAACTACTCCCTGTTTTCGATTTTGCGTCAGTGGACGAGGCCTCACCATCGTTCAACTGGGGCTATGACCCACAAAATTACAATGTGCCGGAAGGCTCGTACTCGACGAATCCGAGCAATCCCCAGACGCGAATTACCGAATTGAAGAGTGCCGTACAGGCTCTTCATAACGACAAGCTTCGAGTGATGATGGATGTCGTCTATAACCACGTCTTCAACGCTTCGGACTTCAGCGAGGAGAAGATCGTTCCGGGCTACTTTTTCCGAACTAACTCTGATGGCACGCTTACCAATGGGAGCGGGGTGGGCAACGATGTTGCCTCCGAACGTCCGATGGTTCGCAAGTTCATTGTGGATTCTGTTAAATATTGGGCGTCCCAGTATCACTTTGACGGATTCCGCTTCGACCTGATGGGCCTGTTGGACCTCACAACGATGCAAGAGATTCGAAAGGCGCTCAATGCGATTGACCCAACTATTCTCATCATTGGTGAAGGGTGGGATATGGGCACGCTTCCAGATGCAATTCGAGCCAACCAGAAGAACATCGAATCTCTTGCAGGTATAGCCGCATTCAACGACGAGTTGCGCGATGGTATCAAGGGATCTGTTTTCGACTCAGCCGATCCCGGCTACGCGACGGGCAAGGTTTCTCAGATCGGTCACGTTAAAGTTGGCATCGTTGGCAACATCGATTACAGCAGTAGTGTGAGCGGAAATTGGACTACCAACGATCCCACTCAGTCGGTCAACTACGTCGAATCCCACGACAATCTGACCCTCTTCGATAAATTAACGGCAAGTGTGAAGGCCGCGACTCCGGCAAAGATCGAAGCATTGGATCGACTTTCTGCATCGATTGCATTGTTGGCACAAGGGGTTCCGTTTATGCAGGCCGGTCAAGAATTCTTGCGGTCTAAGAATGGCGACCCAAATAGTTATAAGTCGAGTGATTCTGTCAATTCATTGAAGTGGAATCTTCGCGCGACGAATAAGAGTACGGTCAATTATTACAAGGGATTGATCGCTTTACGAAAGGCACATCCAGTCTTTAGGATTTCGACGGCTGCTCTCGTGCGAAGAGATTTGGTCTTCCTCAAAGAGCCAAATAATGTAATTGCCTACTCCCTAAATGGCAATGGGCTCAAGGATTCTTGGCACACCGTTGTGGTAGCTCATAATCCCAACGCCACGGCCACGTTGATTTCCTTGCCTGCTAAAGGTGATTGGAAGGTCGTCGTTCAAGGCGCAAGCGCAGGCACGAAGGCTCTAGCAACGCTCAAGAGTGTTCAGAGTGTCAAGGTTCAGGGGCAATCCACTTTGGTTCTTGAAAAATAGAATCCAGCGCTGATATCTCCTTAGTTGGACTTGCACTATTGACATTGTATTTGCGCAGTTCTATAAATGGCTTGTCTCATTAATTCGGATTAAAAACCTGAATTTATGGGAAGCGGATCGGGAAACAATTCTGGTACTTCGCCTAGCGAGGTTATCAACACGGCGACGACGTGGGGGTTGGTGAAACGGCAGATTCGAGTCGGACTACATTGGGTGAGTTCTTCTCAGGAAACTGGGAAAACGCTAATCCGTCGGCTTTCGTTGGTCGATAGTGAAGAGAGAATCTAATCACCGTTCGTAGCGTGACGACATAGTGGGCCCCTCGAACATCTATTTCGAGGGGCCCCACACATGTATTAAGCCATAGGGCAACTCGAAACCCCGGGCAGACACGCTGAGGGAATTTTCTTCATGGAATCTTTAGCATTCGCCTGTTCGATCTCCATGTTCAATCCCTACTATTCAAGTAGTTGATTAGTTCGTTGAGACCGAAAAGGGGATGGACATGATGGGTTGGTATCGTGGAGACGGATACGGATGGATGAGCGGCGGAGGATGGCTCATGATGGGGCTGTTCTGGATTCTCATAATCGGCATCGGAATTTGGCTGGTCACGTGGTTGACGCGCAAGGAGAAATCAGTTGTTCGAGAAGAGTCACCACGCCAGATTCTTGATCGTCGATTGGCTTCGGGCGAAATCGACCCCGCTCAGTATGCTCAAGCGCGGAGGCTAATCGAGGGGCACTCTCCGGACGCGGGTGAGAACAAGTAATCTAAAGGTTCCTCTTACATTGAAGAAGTGGGAACAGGTGAGCCGGAGACTTCGAGTACTGGTCGTTGAGGACGAGGTTGAGTTGGCGAAAGTTGTCGCTAACTACTTCGAGCATGAGGGATATCTGGTTGAAACGGCGATCGACGGCCCTTCTGCGGTGGAGAAGGCTAGAGCGAGTAAACCCGATTTTATAGTTTTGGATTTGATGCTTCCTGGATTCGACGGCATTGAAGTCTGCAGGCAGGTCAGGACTTTTTCAGACGCGTACATCTTGATGCTGACCGCCCGCGAAGAAGAGGTGGACAAAATTGTTGGTTTTGCTGTTGGTGCAGATGATTATCTAGTCAAGCCATTCTCGCCACGCGAACTGATTGCCCGTTCCAAAGCGATCATGCGGCGGCCTCGATCTCAAGGCCAAGACGGACGTGAAGAAAGTTCTACCGCATTGCAATTTGGTGACCTGAAAATCGATCCGGCGTCGCGCGTGGTTAGTGTCAACGGCAACCCAGTCGAACTGACTCGGATTGAGTTCGACTTGTTGGAGATTATGGTCGAGAGTCCAAGGAATATTTTTTCGCGACGTCAACTTCTCGAACTAGTTTGGGGAGGAGATTGGTACGGCGAGATCCATGTCGTTGATGTACATGTGGGGCACCTACGGAAGAAATTGACAGATGCTGGGATGCCTTTAAGCACAATTCGTACTGTTCGCGGTGTTGGCTACGGGATGGAAATGCTGTGAAATCCCGGCGTAAGCCCCGACTCGTCACTCAACTGTTAGTGGGCCAAGTTGTTTTGATTGTGATTGCCGGTGCGACATTGATAGCAACCGCATTGCTAGTGGCACCTTCGATATTCAACAGACACATGCGTGAGGCCGGCATCGATACGAGTTCAGCGAAAAAGCACATAACCGAGGCATTCGCAGGTTCATTCAGTCTCTCCTTAGGCATCGCCATGATCACCTCATTGTTGGTTGCCGGGATTCTGGCTTGGTATTTAATGCAAAGAATCGCCGATCCAATTGAGAGTCTGGCAATTTTCGCAGAATCTTTGTCGTTGGGCGATAGCTCTCAGAAAGCGACGATCGAGAGTTCGACTCCGGAGATTGACCGCCTTGCCGTGGCGCTCACCGGCATGTCTACCGAGTTGTCCAAGATTCACAATGATCAGGCTCGGATGCTGCGCGATTTAGCCCACGAACTGCGAACTCCAATTGCGACCATCGGCGCCTTGGTCGACGGGATAGAAGATGGCGTCGTCAAAGGTGATGCCCATTCCTGGAACACGATGCGAGAACAGTTGAACAGGCTCAATCGCCTCTCCCGCGATGTTCGGGACGTATCACATTCATATGATCAAACGTTGAGTACTCAAAAAACACCGGTCAGCCCAGATGAAATCGGTCGTTCAGCCATTGCGGCATGGCTTGCTCGATTTGAGAAGAAAGGCGTCGTTCTCGAACTTAAGACATCCGAGGATGCCCCGCTCATACATGCGGATCCCTTACGGATCGGACAAGTACTTTCCAATCTCTTAGAGAACGCATTACGCCACACTCCGAAATCGGGAAAAGTGGAATTGAACATTCGATCCGTTGAGAGCCAAGTGATCTTCTCAGTCCACGATACTGGTGAAGGTATTTCCGCTAGCAAGTTACCTCATATCTTTGATCGGCTGTATCGCGGCGACAGCGCCAGACAAGCCGGTGATACAGGCTCCGGTCTAGGATTGACTATTGCCCGAAGTATTGCGGAAAGTCATTCGGGTTCACTCACGGCTTCAAGCCGTGGGCGCGGCCAAGGTTCGACATTTACGTTGATGCTACCGGCTATGCGCAATGCAAAGAATTAGATTGAAGGGCGCCATCTTCGCAATCTATTTGCATTGAGAACGACGGAAAGAGAACTCAGCGCCATAGCGGCGGCGGCAATCATGGGGCTCAAGCGCAAACCGAAGAATGGGTAGAGCACGCCTGCTGCAATTGGCAGTCCGAGTCCGTTATACACGAGCGCGAAAAAAAGATTCTGGCGGATGTTTCTCATCGTCGAACGGCTAAGTTCAATTGCCGTGACCACACCTGCGAGCGATCCTGACATAAGGGTGATATCCGCAGCTTCAATTGCCACGTCCGTTCCGCTTGAAATAGCGAACCCCACGTCGGCCTGCGCCAATGCAGGGGCGTCGTTGATGCCATCTCCCACCATGGCGACACGAAATCCTTGCTTCTGCAGTTCCGAAACCGCCGTGGCTTTATTTTCTGGGAGGACTTGCGAACGAATATCGGCTTCTCCAATCCCAACTTGTGCCCCAATAGCGTTGGCAGTTCTTGGGTTGTCACCTGTGATCATGAGGATGCGAAGTCCTAACCGTTGAAGTGCCGCGATTGACGATGTGCTATTTGCCCTAACCGTGTCTGCGACAGCGATCACGCCGGCGGCTCTTCCATTTATTGCAATGAGCATTGCAGTTTTGCCTTCGGACGCCATGCGATCGGCGATGGAGGTGAGGACGCCTGAATCGACATTGCTTTCGTCTAGAAGTTTTTTGTTACCTACAAGAACCAAGTCCTTGTTAATCAGGGCACGAACGCCGCGTCCAGTAATTGAATTAAATTCCTCAGTTTTGGATAGCGCCAGTTCTTTGCTGCGCGCTCCTTCCAGAATTGCAGAAGCAAGTGGATGCTCACTTTCCTGCTCCGCCGCGGCAACGAGTGCCAAAAGGTAATCTGACTCGTAACCTTCCAAAGTCACGACGTCGGTTAAAACAGGTTTTCCTTCTGTGATGGTTCCAGTCTTATCGAGGATCACAGCATCAATTTTGTGCGCACTCTCAAGTGCCTCGGCCGAGCGGATTAAGACACCGGCTTGTGCTCCTTTGCCAGTACTAACCATGATGGAAAGGGGAGTGGCCAATCCAAGCGCGCATGGGCAAGCGATGATGAGTACGCTCACAGCTGCCACCAGAGCGTAAGTGAAGACTGGTGAGGGCCCCACGAGATACCAACTGGCAAATGTCGCAATTGCAATAGCAATAACCGTGGGAACAAATACGGCGCTGATCGAATCTGCCAGACGTTGGATGGGCGCTTTGGTTGCTTGTGCTTGTTGAACCATCTTGATTATTTGAGCCAGAACTGTGTTGACTCCAACCTTGCTCGTTCGTATGTGCAGGGCACCCGTTCCATTGAGGGTCGCCCCTATCAGCGTGTCACCGGGCACTTTTTCGATTGGAATCGATTCACCCGTAACCATCGACTCATCGACCGCTGAGTGACCACTCTCGACGATGCCATCCACCGGGATCTTCTCTCCAGGTCGAACGACCACTTCGTCGCCAACGACCACTTCTTCCATTGGAATCTCCACCTCAATTCCGTTTCGAAGTACTCGCGCAGTTGGTGGCTGAAGATCCAAAAGAGCACGAATAGCCTCGCCGGTACCGGCTTTGGCTTTAGTCTCTAATAGTCGCCCGAAGAGTATGAGAGTGATAATGACGCCGACCGCTTCAAAGTAAACATCGCGCACGGTCGTTGGCAATATCCTTGGAATAAAGGTGGCGATTACGCTATAGCTGTATGCGGCAGTTGTTCCGAGGGTGATGAGAGTGTTCATTTCGGCACTTCGGTGTCGAAGCGTTAGCCACCCAATGGAATGGATAGGCCAACCAACATAAAACATGACTGGTGTGATTAACGCGAACTGTGTCCAACGGTTCATCAATAAAGAGGGAATACCAATTCCCAGCGCGTCGCCCATGACGGCAACAAGTACAGGAAATGTGAGGACGGCTCCGATGATTACGCGTCGTGTAAGGTCTCGAATTTCAGATTTTCTACCTATCGCAGCGTTTTCTTCATCTCCGGCGAAGTCGCTCATATTCTCTGGGTTAAATTCATTCTCCTCTGCCGGAAACGTTGATAGTTGTGAACCAGTCGAAACGGAGTTGGTGGTGGGATTTACCATTAATTTTCCATGAACCATATTCATCCCGCACGCGAACTCATAAGTGCCAGTTTTGTCAGGTGTAAAAATCACAGTGGTACGTTTGTTTGCGGGTAAATCGGCAGCAATGAGGAACGCTGGGATTATCACCTTCTCCGTGCATGAACCGCTCTCTTGGCGGTTAAAAGTAATATGAAGCGGAACGCCGACGGTAGCCTGGACCGTGTCAGGAGAGTATCCACCTTTAACGACTATCTCGATGCTTTGATTACTACCTTCACTCTTGGTATGAGTGGCCTTCCTAGGGGCAAAAAAGAACCACCCGACAGCGGATAAGAGCACTCCGGTGCTGATGAGTACTGCAACATCAGATCCGCTCATAACCCCTATTTCTCCTTGTTGTGGTCCATTTTCTCCTTGTTGTGGTCCATCCCGCGCATCATGAAGACCATCATGACAGGGCAAACGAGTACTAACAAGAGTGGCGGAGAAACTCCTGCGATTAAGAGCGCTATCGCTATTGCTGCAACCACGAATAATGGTTTTGTCATTTTTTTGCGCCCTCCTGATCTAATTTGGACTTCAATTTCTTTTCCGAGAGCCGTCCAAAGCCAAACAGCTCGCCGTCGATCAAAATCCCGGGCGCAAACATCACTCCGTTTTTGATCGCCAGATATCTTCCTTCATCGGTCTGCAGATCAACTTCGCTGATATCCAATGCGTAGTCGGGTGCAAGACGAGAAAGTATTTCTTTAGCCTGATCGCAATACGCACAGGAAGGCTGGGTGAGGAGGGTGATACTAACCATCAAACTCGGCCAGTCTTCATATCCTTGAGCATCTGATCGACTGGGACATACATTGTGTACTTCGGTGGACCACCGTAGTCCGCGCGCCAACCAATCGTGCCATCTGGACGGACAAGGACAAATGAATGTCCATCTCGAGAATCACCCATCATTCCGTATTGATTTGCATTGTAGATTTTGGAGATTGCCAAGTTTATGTCGCCTAGGGCTATCGCTGAAAGATGATCGTCGGCCATCTTTTGTGCGATCAAGTTAGTTGGTCCACTGGTGATCGTAAGAAGTTGGTCAATTCCGGCAGCCTTCAATTTTGCGCGATCGTTTTCCAGATCTCGTATCTGGTCCCAACATGGTTGACATCCGATGCCCTCGTGAAAAAAGAGCAGGACCGTCTCTCCGTGGTAATCACTAAGTTTGACGTCCCCTCCTTTTGTCGATGGAAGGGTGAAATCCGGCGCCGTGGCTCCTTTCCCTGGATTGGCGACGGCGTAGGGGAAGGCTGTTTTCTTGTCTCCGGCATTTGATATCCCAGTGCGACTAGCGAACGCAAAAAACGAAATAAGTACTAGAGAACTAAGGACTACTAAAACTTTGGTCAGGTTCCTTTTCTTAATCGTATTGATCTGCTTTGGCCCCGGTGTAGTAGGAGGCGCTGCCTGCCATTTCTTTTTTGAAGTCATTTCTCTAATCCATTCTTCTCAGACTCTTTTACACAGTTGGGACAAGGGATCTCCTCGAGTGAGCCGCCGCTGTCTTCCACAAATTCTTTCTTTGCCCGATGTGCTTTCCACAGAAGAAGTGCGAGGGTTCCGAAAATCAATCCTGTGAAAATCCACCCAGGTGCAAATGAGAGGAAACGCTGAATGACTGCGGCTGAATGTCCAAGAGCCGCAGTAACTTGTACCTGCCATCCATCGGTTGCCATTCCCGGACCGCGAACAGCCAGTACGACGGTCAAAATCCCCATTGCAATCACGAGAAACCCTGACACCATTGTGATCCATGGGATTCGTCGCTTCGCTCCGGGCCAGAACGGAATAAGCCGCGTGGAAAGCAAGCGGGATTCGCCCCAGTTTTTTCGATCCCAAGCAAGTGCGAGTAGGCAAAGTGGCGCGATCATTCCGAACACATAGGCAACGCCTACTGCAAGGGCCGACGTCAGAGAAGATGTTGCTCCGGACAGTGCAGCGACACCTGCCAACACTGGAGCGCAGCATGCGCTACTAGCACCAGAGAAAACGCCAAGTCCATAAACGGAGCCAATGCCAGACGTGCCGCCTTTTCGGGACGGCATCGGCAGCATCATTTTCCAACCTAGCAAGGTAGCAATTCCCACGCCGAGCATGACTAGCCCAATGGTAGAAAAGATCCAGAAGTGGTATCCAAAAATAGCCCGACTGACTGCAGCAGCTCCCAAGGCGATCGGCAAGATAATCGTGCCAACACCGGCGGCAAAAACGAGGGTCATGCCCAAAATTTGGCGACGTCGCCGAAAAGTCGATGCGAAGTAGGCGGGCAGCATTATTGAGACACAGCATGGAGCCATGAGCGCCACAATGCCCCCAAGAAATGAGGCCAAAATCGTTGTCGAAAACAGAACTTGACCCATGTCTGCAGTCTCGGGGGTTTGTGCCACGAAACGGTTAATCATTTCGTAAAGATTTGGAAAAGATTGAAAGGGCAATCGGCCTGAAACCCCAGAGTCAGGGGTTGTATGTGACTAAATCGGCGGTACTCTGGAATTACGAATCTGGTCATTTCTTCATCCGTTTTGGTGGTGACCATGCGTAGCGAAAATGAAGCCAAACGTCGCCCACGAAGGCAGTTTTTCACCTTCACACTTTTGTGGCAAAGATCGCAGCATCCGGTTCGCACATAGTGTCAAAATGGCTTGCTCTAAGTACACAAGTTGATAATGCAAAAGTTAAGACTGTGACTGGAAATACATTTTTCTTCTGCTCCGTGTAGGCGGACAAAGGCGGAAGCACGCCAAAGAGTTGGGTGAGACTTATCACCGCATGAGGTCATTGCAGAAGAGCGCGCCAGAATTTACATTCAATAATTGGAAGCGGGAAAATCGATAGGGGAATATTCATGCCCAAAAATGCGAGTACTCTCAGGCGCTTAGCAATGCGCGAGAGGATCTTACGGCGGCGATATCACCGCTCCCATCCACATTTCAAGAGAAATATCGCAGTGGACGCAATTGTATCCTGCCTCCTAGTCGTCATTCTGTTTGGCGAAATCAATCACGTCTCCGAAAATTCACGACTTCAGACTTTGATGCGTTCAGGGGCAATTGCCATGACCGCTCACCAGCTTGTTAATCACGTCAAATCCGCGAGCGTAGATGCGTACTGGTTCGGTCCCATCTCCGGCTACAAGTACACGATCATCTATGTAAATCCAAAAGAAATTATTGTTTCCTATGTTCCGCAAGGAGTAAGCCTCAATACTCCGGATCGATACAACCTCACGGTTGAAACGTATTCGAAGTCTGCTTCAAACGAACTGCCCGGTAAATCAAATGTTTCCACCGACAAAGACGACTTTCTGACATCAAGTGGAGCGATATCAAGTATCTACTCGGACCATCCGCAAACCGTGAAGTACGTTGTTCCTCGGAGCGATAAGTACGTAGAAGTCCAATACCCATCTAACACAAGTATTTTTGATGTTTACAAAGGCGAGGGACGTTTGAAATTGATTTCAGAATCGTAATCTGAGCGGCAAATTATTCTGGCCATCAGCATTGTTTTCTACGCCTAAGAACTGGTGGATCTGAATCGAATTTGTTTCGAAGCCGATCTGGCTGAGGGACATGTAAAGGTTCCAGATCCTTGCCCGATTTACACCAACTTCAGCGACTGCGTCTTCCCAATTGGCCTGAAGGTTTTCGCACCATTTACCTAGAGTCTTTGCGTAGTGTTCGCGGAGATTCTCGCTGTGGCGCAATTCGAACCCTGAGTCGTGCATTGCTTGCACTACGCGACTAGGAGCCGTGAGTTCTCCATCGGGGAAGATGTACCGATCGATAAAAGCGCCAGTTCTTGCTCGTTGAAGCGAGGTCGGTCTAGTAATGCAATGGTTGAGTATTCGCCCCTGTTCTTTGATTCGCTGATGCAATTGTTTGAAATAGAGATTGAGCTTTGAGTCGCCTACGTGCTCGCTCATCCCCACCGACGAAATGGCGTCAAAATCAGTCTCGGTAACTTCGCGATAGTCCTGAAGTCGGATCTCAACTGATTCTTGAAGATTTGCCTGAGAAACCCTTGATTGCGCCAAGGCGAGTTGATTTCCGCTCAATGTGACGCCCACGGCCTTCACGCCATATTCCTTAGCGGCGTGCAACACGAGCGTTCCCCACCCACATCCGACATCGAGTAATTTCATCCCCGGTTTGAGATCGAGTTTTCTGCAGATCAAGTCGATTTTCTCCATTTGTGCCGTCTCTAGGGTTGATTGCTCGGAGTCGAAGACGGCGCACGAGTAGACCATGGTCGGGCCGAGAATCATCGAGTAGAAATTATTGGAGACGTCATAGTGATGTTGGACGGCGGACTTGTCGCGAGTTAGTGAATGCAGGAGTCCGCGTCGATATCGAGGGGGAGCCTCCTCGGCTGGAAGATCGGGACGAACTACTGCGGCGGGGCCGACGGCGGTTGCAAGTTTGGCCAGCCCGTCGACTGGGATCGGGTGCTTGATGAAGTCCTTTAGAGCCAGAAGAGTCTGATGGATGTCGCCTCTGATGTCCAAATGATTTGTGATGTAGGCCCGGGCAAGACCGAGATCGCCTGGGTGGCTCAGTATGTAGCGCAAGGCGAGGGGTGATTTGATTTCGAGGATATTGGATGAATCAAGATTGCCAGCGGCACTTCCATCGAAGGCTGAAAATTTAATGGGCACGGCATCACCAAAGAGAGACGATACCTTCTGCGCGATCATCTTTGTCTCTGACATTACGGTTCTCCAGTCCGCGCATTTTGCCGATTGCGATGCTGTACTAAGAGAATAATCCAAAATCCGGCTCAGGTCACCGAATTTTCAGTCCTAAAAAGTTGGTTATTCAAAAGGTACTTGGAGTGAGACTCGTGTGCCGAAGCCTGGTTGGCTTTCAATGGTGAGTCTGCCGCCGACTAATTCGGTCCGCTCATACATTCCCTGAATGCCAAGGGATCTCGAGGGACTTGGGCCGAAGTTCCACATCCCTATGCCATTGTCGGTCACCGTGATCTCAAAGGTTTCGCCGACGTAGTTCCAGAGAACTTTCACAGCGGTGGCTCTAGAATGCTTTTCGATGTTATGAAAGGCCTCCTGCATTACGCGAAATATATGAATGAGATCTTGGTTGGGAATTGCTCGTGGCTCCCCGGTCGTTTCAAAGTCCGACTTGATCCCGGTGCGGTTCTCCATTTCGCGGGCGATCCATTCGACTGCTGGAATTAGACCCATCGAATCAAGAAGCATCGGTCGAAGTTCTTCGCAATACCGACGGATGGCGTCAGAGGTCATGGCGATGGTCTCTTTCGCGCGAAGCATCTGTTTGCGAGTCTCCTCCGGATCTTCAGCGCGAATAGCTCCATCTATCTGACGTGTGACAGTGGCTAGAAGCTGGAGCGAATCATCATGAAGATCTCTCGAGATTCTCCTGCGTTCATTTTCCTGCGCCTCGCTGGCGAGCTTGAAATACCTATCCTTCTCTCGAATCATCTCGTTCATCCGGTCGTTAAGCCCTTGCATGCTCTGCCGAGAGGCTCCATCGCGCGAGACTAATATCGCAACGATTACTGCCATCACGGAAATAACCGTGAATCTGGCAGCTAGAACATGATCGTAGGACACCGGCCACCAGGAATAGATTTTCGGAATTAAGAAGATGGAAGTTAGAAGGATGGTGAAAATGACTGCCGTCGTTCCGAAGATGATGGCTGACGAGAGTGTGGCGATCAGATAGAAGAACACGAAGGCCTGTAGAGCGAACGAATTCTCCAGTCTAAATGTGAGTGCTCCGGCATTTTCGACCCGCGAAGGCAGCGATACGATTTCGATGCAACTAACGAGGTTCAAAACTTGTATAAGCCAGAAGCGAAAATCTCTGTATGGAGGAAAGTTTTTGCGTAGAAAATCGCGCGTGGGGTTGCTATCGGCCGGCAAATTCACTGAAGCCTTCAAAGTTACGGCAGCTGAATCGAACGGTCACGTATGGCTTTTGTGACGGCTTCTGTCCGCGAGGAAACGTCAAGTTTCATAAATATATTATGCATGTGCACTTCTATTGTTCGATTGCTCAGGTTTAGATTCTCACCGATGTTCTTGTTAGTGATTCCTCGCGCAGCCAACTCCAAAATCTGAATTTCGCGTTTAGTAAGTCCGAAAGAATTAACAACTTGCGCTGAAGGGTCTGGATTTTCTGGGAAGAGGGCAATCGAAGGAGTAATCACTGTGGTCCCGCTAAGTACGGTCAGGATCGCCTGGCGAAGTTCGGGTGTAGTCGCTGTTTTGAGAAGATAGCCATTTGCACCTGCCTTAAGCACCGTTCGAACTCGGTCGATTTCTGCAGTCGCCGAAAGAACAATAATTTTAGTTTTAGGAAAATCGGCTTTGATCATTTGAGTGGCCTGCAATCCTGGAATTCCAGGCATGTGGCAATCCAACAGGACTACGTCGGGTTCGAGAGCAGCGATCAAGTCATACGCTTGCTGTCCGTTCTCAGCTTGTCCAACAATCTCAATGGCCTCGGCGCCGCCGGCTAGTTCTTCGCACAGTCCCGCGCGAAAGATGGGATGGTCATCCACGACCAACAATCGGATGCCCGAGGGTTTTGGAGTGCGCGCGACGGTGCTAGTGGGCATCGTTCCTGCCACCTCCGTAGGTACTGCAAAAAATATGACTGGTCATTATCGCCCGATCATCCGCAAAATATCGGGAACACGCTCATCGACCTGGAACCTCTGGCCCCAGTAGGTGTATCCCACATACCAAGTATGGGGGGTTCGCGTATTCCCTCACAATGTGAGTGCTGTCACTCTACAAGAGTCTAACTCCAGAAGAGTGCTACTTAACGAGGTGACGGGATGGTGATGGCAATGCCTGACCTGGTTTCCCCGATGAGGCGAGAGGCCGGTGTATTCCTTCGGTACAGTCGATCGCGGCCGCGGTTCAGACTTCACCTTGCAATCGATGCCATCGTTTCGGTTGCTTTTGTGCTCATTGTTTTTCACCTCGCCGGGGGGGGTTTCGCAAAGAGAGAATGCAGACACGTTGAAGCTTTCTGGCGCCATTGCCATGAGTGGGGGAGAGCTCTCCTCCTTCATCCATCATGAGAATCTTTCGGCGTATTGGGCCGGGCCCTCACCAGATGCTAAGTACACCTTGATTGCCACAACCCCCGGGGAGGTGACCATCACTTATTTCCCGAAGGATGCCGACATCTCGCAAGTGGGAACCGGTTCGCTAGTCGTTCAGACTCATCGACATTTCTCTTCACATGACGCCGAAGCGTACGCTCAAGATGTGTCAGGACCGGGAAGTTTTCTCCTGAATCAAGGAAGTGAAGGCCGCGCAATTCACTATAACCCCGCAACTCCAACGCGAGTCACTCTTACGTTTAACGATCATTTTGAGGTGGTAACAATC
>JAHEXJ010000072.1 GCA_023252155.1 Actinomycetes bacterium
GGGTGGAATTTACGAAGGCAAGAACGTCACCGCAGCCGAAATTTTCAAGTTAGCCGATCTGGAATCACGCGAAGTCCTCTTGGCCAAGCTTGCTGGCGCGATGAAGGCGACCATGGCCAACGCCATCCGCACAATCGACGCGCTTCGCATCAAGAAGGAAGAAGAAACGCCTACGGCGAGCACAACTGATACACCAGTCGCAGTCGCTGAAACTCCAGTAGTTGAAGCCCCTGCAGTTGAAGAGGCACCAGCAGTTGAAGCAGTTGCAGAAGCTCCAGCAGAAGTTGTTGCCGAGGCTGTTGCCGAAACCCCAGTTGTTACCGAAGAAGTTCAAACCCCAGTAGAAGAAAAGGAATAAATCATGGCAAAGCTCAGCACAGAAGACCTATTGGGTCAGTTCAAGGAAATGACATTGGTCGAGCTCTCAGAGTTCGTAAAGTCATTTGAGACAGAATTCGATGTCAAGGCATCAGCACCAGTTGCAGTTGCTGCAGCAGGTGGAGCAGCCGGCGGAGAAGAAGCAGCAGCACAAGATGAGTTCACACTCACCTTGGAAAGCGCTGGCGCTCAGAAGATCGCCGTCATCAAGGAAGTACGTGGCATCAACTCAAGCCTTGGCTTGAAAGAGGCCAAGGACATCGTCGATGCTGCTCCTGCAGTATTGATCGAAAAGGGAACCAAGGAAGCAGTAGAGAAGGCAAAGGCAGCACTAGAGGCAGCCGGAGCAACAGTTTCCGTCAAGTAATTAATTTAGCGAACACCTACGAACGCCCTCACCTAACGGTGGGGGCGTTCGGCATTTCTCTGCAAATTCTCTGCAAAGTGGTCAAACTTTTAATAAACGCGATTTTGAGTAACGCGGGGAATCATTTACGCGTTCTACTTGATACATGAATAAGACTCGCTCTTTCAGGTTTGGTCTTATCGCCTTGGTGGGCATTCTGCTCGCTTCCTTCCAGGGCCAGAGTTTTGCGTCGAATACCAACACAGCCTTGTCAACAAAGGGAGCGAAGCCCGCTGGTGCGGGTCGTGATTACACCGCCCTGTACACGATCGTTTCACCTGGAAATGGAAAGTCTGGAACATCGGTTGGCCCGCTCGCAATTCGCAAGGATGGCAGCGCAATCATCTCGAGCAACCCACCTGGTGTACACGGGAATTTGCTCGCTCAGGGGCAACTTGGCATTCAAAATGGGAAGTCGCGGACTTGGTTCCCCATTCAATCTGGATCAAAACCGCGACAAATTTTCGAAGCCGTCGCTAGTGGCAAATCCATTTTTTGGGGCGAGACACCCAACACAGACATGGCTCTGGATTGGAGTTTGTTCTCCGCGACCGTGGGGCAACCCGTCCCCAAGTTGATAGCCGATTCATTTGATTTGTTGAAGAGCACTGAAATTCCCTGGCCTCCCGGAATGCAGATGCTCGCCACTGATGGTTCAAATGTGTGGTGGGTAATGGTGTATCCAACATCGAAGAGTCAGTCTGGATGGGGCGCGCGAATCATGGTTCGAGATATTGGGGCGCGCAAACCTATGAAAATTGCCGTTGACCGGGCGATGATGCCCACAGCAATTGCAAGGGGATTCGTCTACGCGCGATCGAAAGATGTGGACCCGAGTATGAAATCCAATCGCTATGAGATTCGATTGCTAAAAGATGGCGTCGATACTCTGATCAGTTCAGGTTCGCTCACTAAGGACCAACATATTTCTTCTTTATGCGCGTCTGACACTCTTCTGGCATGGGGAGTAGGCGCGGTGAGTACTTCAAAGGTGATCCTGAATGGTGAGCCTTTTGGGCACTTACACGTGATGACTCTTGCAACGAAGGTTCAACGGATCGTTAGCCTGGGCAATTCCGCCTTGGGATTAAGCCTCGGTTGCGGTACCAACTTTGTAGCCTGGGGAAATGGATCCGGTGCGGGCGATGCTGGGCAATACGTTATGAATGTGCCAAGCGGAAAGATTTGGAAATTGGGTTCGAACCAAGGGCTCAGCGCAGTCCTTGTTGCCGGCAATTATCTCGGTTGGGCATTACCGATTCCGTCAGGAGTGCAGACTGCAAATTGGCGCGTAGTGAAATGGCATGGCGTCTAGTTCTTCGTTTCCCCACAAACTAACTTGACGCACATATTTATGAGGCGCATAATTAATTGGTCCCAATGCCCGTTTAGGTGTGGGTATGCAGATTCGGTTTACTCAATCGGCGCGAAAGCATCGAATTGGAAAGCAAAGGGCGCTCTACGTGATCTCGACCTACGCTCCCGTCGAACTTACGTCGGACGGAGTTCGACAAGTTCGACTTCTATGGCAGGGAGTCGATGACCGCGGGCTGGAATTGGAAGTGATTGGAGTTCGAACACCTACAGGCGTACTGATCATCCACGTTATGCCACTGAATTTTCGACGAGGAAGAAGTAGATTGTGAAGAAGAATAAAGTGAAGTACACACTTGGACCTGATGTAGATCTCAAAAAAGAAATCGTTCTCGACTCGAACGGTCGGCGGATTACTGAAGCTAGAGCGCGACAGATTGTTCGAGAAGTCCACGAGTTTGCAGTTGGGAGACCGTCGTTGTCGAGTCCCGGGGTACATTCGCCCGAAATCAAAGCTCGAGTCCCACTAAAGTTAAAGAAGGCCGTTCAACGCGAGGCGAAGCGGAGGGGTCAAACGTCCTCAGAGTTGGTTCGTCAAGCTCTTGAGGAATTCTTGCGTACCGCTTAGTCGCTGATAAAAGTCACAAACAACTTTTCGGCATGTTCGAACGTCGGCGTTACGGTTGATACGAACCGGGTTCCCAAGTATGCGTGCTTACACCGATTGCATTCCATGCGTTGATGGTGATGATGAGGCTAAGTAGGGCACCAATTTCATCGGGAGAGAATTCGGCGGCGACTTCGTCATATTTTTCGCTTGGAACATGATCCACCGATAGGAGTGTTACTGCCTCCGTGAATGCGAGTGCGGCTCTTTCGCGGGAACTAAAGAACGGTGTCTCTCTCCACGCGCTCAACGTGTAAAGGCGTTGTTCGCTCTCTCCTTTTGCTCGGGCGTCCTTGGTGTGCATGTCGATGCAGTAAGCGCAACCATTGATCTGCGAAGCCCGAAGTCGAACCAGTTCACGCAAGAGCGGATCGAAATTAACTCGATCCAATTCTTTCGTAGAGGCTCGATCTAGGTGAACCATGGCCTGGGAAAAAGCGGGAGCGTGGCTATCGAAGTCCAAGCGGGGGGGCGGTGTGAGGATCATCCGTTGAGGTCATGGCCAGACCCTATTTAGGAAGTAGGACATTAAAAAGGCCCCTTGGAGGTTGGTCCCTCAGGAACAGATTGTCGAGAAGCCGGTCGCCCCGGGCCTGACTTTGAATTCCACCGCGTGGCCTCGAGTGTCACGGAAGGTTGCCTTATCGCCCAAGACTGAGAGCCGCCCTGCCTGATATGGATTGTCCCAACCTGCCGGGGGATTGCCGAAGCCATCGCCTAAGGTGCCGCCGATTCGCTCGTAATAGTTGCCGAATGCCTTGAGTTCGCTGATGCCGCAGTGGGTGTAGAGGCTGAAATCGATGGTTTTGCCAAAAGTTGCGCCTGAAACCCCCGGATCCTCAACGGGACGCTTGGCGACTGAGCCGACAACCGGGATGGCCATGAGGAGAACCACCACGAGGGCGGTCACGACACGCCACTTTGATCGGCGAGCACCCATCTCGACCCCCTCAGCGTGTTCTGTCCCCCGGATACTTCCACTTTCTCGGGCAAACCGCTGACATTTGGATCCAGATTGTGGTAAAAGCCACGGTTGGACATAGGGGGCCGCGCCCCGATATCCTTGGCGCTCGCACAAATCCTTTTAGGTCAATGCATATAGCGGCTGAGACCTTTGTCCGTGCGTCACCAAACTTGTTCGGAAGGACACCTCTTGGCCGCGTCAAAAAAATCATCTGTTGCTCCACGCCGTATTTCATTTGCGAAGATCCGCGAACCACTCGAAGTCCCAAACCTACTCGCACTCCAAATTGAGAGTGTTGACTGGTTGCTGGGCAACGACGTCTGGCGTCAACGTCTCGCAGTAGCCGAAACCACTCACCGTGGTGAGCTCCCGCAGCAATCCGGATTGGAAGAAATCTTTGAAGAGATTTCCCCGATCGAGGATTTCCAGGGGTCGATGTCTCTCTCATTTAGAGACCATCGTTTCGAGCCACCTAAGTACTCAATCGAAGATTGCAAAGAGCGCGACATGACTTACTCGCAGCCGCTCTTCGTAACTGCCGAGTTCACCAACAACATCACTGGTGAAATCAAGTCGCAGACAGTCTTCATGGGCGATTTCCCCGTGATGACACAAAGAGGAACATTCATTATTAACGGCACCGAGCGCGTTGTTGTGTCACAGCTCGTCCGTTCACCTGGCGTTTATTTCGAGCGCACAATCGAGAAGACTTCTGACAAAGACGTCTTTACTTCGAAGATCATTCCTGGCCGTGGTGCTTGGCTTGAATTTGAAGTTGATAAGAAGGATCTTGTCGGCGTACGCATCGACCGCAAGCGCAAGCAGTCAGTCACAGTGTTCCTGAAGGCTTTGGGATGGACTGAAGAGCAGATCCTTGCCGAGTTCGGTGAGTACGAATCAATGCGCGCAACTCTTGAAAAGGACAACGTTAAGACTCAAGACGAAGCGCTGCTAGATATCTACCGCAAGTTGCGTCCGGGCGAGCCTCCAACAAAGGAAGCCGCACAGAACTTGATCGAGAACCTGTACTTCAACCCAAAGCGTTATGACCTCGCAAAGGTTGGCCGCTTCAAGGTTAATAAGAAGCTCGGTCTTGACCTCGAACTCAAGCAGGGCCTGCTAACTATTCAAGACATTGTCGCGACAATTCGCTACCTGGTAGCACTTCATAAGGGTGAACTCCTTATGGAATACGGTCGCGAAGTTCGTGTTGAGAAGGACGATATCGATCACTTCGGTAACCGTCGTCTCCGCACTGTTGGTGAATTGATTCAGAACCAGGTCCGTACCG
>JAHEXJ010000008.1 GCA_023252155.1 Actinomycetes bacterium
TAGAGCTGGGTCCGCCAAAGCGGGTGAGAATCGGACAATGCGCATGAGGCTAGGGTATCGCGCCTCAAAGCGCGGAAATTTCACCATCGATATCTACTCTCCAGATCAAAGAATCTGGAGCGAATTCTCGCACAGGAGCAACATTGATCGGCCCCTCGCCAACAACGACCACGGCTTCAATTCCTGCGATTTGACTTGCCATCGCCACTGTGAAGACCGCGGCAATGGCATCTAGTGAAAGTGATGTAGTAGAAATGTTTATCGCAACGTAAGTACGTCCGGTTGAATCACGAAGCGCTGCTGCTTGGTCAGAACCTGTCCGTCGCTGAGTTGCGATAGCAAGAGTTTCTAGTTTTGCGTCTTCTGCATCTACGAACTTAGAGCTCATCCCGCTCGCCATCATCTTCAGGAACTTCTCGTTCGACAATTACGCTGCTGATGCGCCGACGGCGGCCCATGGGGCGTTCGGCCGTGATGTTCCAGCCGTTAAGCGAAATTGTGCTTCCAGGAATCGGAACGCGACCCAATTTCTTGGCCATCATTCCTCCGACGGTATCAACATCGCGATACTCGCTTTCGGCAATCGTGATGTTCAATCCCCGGGCAAGGTCTTCAACGTGCAGACTCGCCTGCGCCCTGGCTTTGTCTTCATTGAGCCAAGTAAATCCTTCTTCACCATCGTCGTATTCGTCTTCAATTTCCCCGACGATCTCTTCCAAAATATCTTCGATAGTGATCAAACCCGCCGTACCGCCATATTCATCAATGACAATTGCTAAATGGATCTGATCCCGCTGCATCTCCTTGAGGAGTTCGACAGCCGTCTTGCTTTCGGGGACGAATGTTGCGGGACGCATGTGTTGCTCAACCTTTTCGGTTTGTTCGGCGTCATGATGATCAAGCGCGCGCTTGGCCAAATCCTTAACGTAGGCGATCCCGATAATGTTGTCGATGTCGGTGCCAATGACCGGAACGCGCGAAAAACCAGAACGCAGCGCCAATGAAAGTGCCTGACGCAAGGTTTTATCCCGCTCAATCCAGACCATATCCGTGCGTGGAACCATCAACTCGCGAACTAAAGTGCCGCCCAACTCAAAGACCGAGTGGATCATCTCGTGCTCATCCGACTCAACGAGGCCACGCTCGTGGGCTTGATCTACGAGGTCACGAAGTTCTGCTTCATTTGCAAACGGGCCCTGGCGAAATCCCTTTCCGGGAGTTATCGCGTTCCCGAGTGCAATGAGGAGCGAGGTGATCGGTCCAAGAAATGTCGCCAAGTAGAACGAGACTACGGCGCCGGATCGTGCCCACACGTGGGGATTTTGTTTTCCGAGCGTGCGCGGGCCAACCCCGACGATGACATAAGAAAGTACGACCATGATGACAACGGTCAAGAACAATGCTTGGCCGCCATCAAAGTCGCGCGAAAGGATGACTGCCAACAAGACAGTCGCGGTGAGTTCGCACGTTTTCCTGACAAGCAAAAGCACGTTGAGATAACGCGCTTGATCTGAAGTCACTCGCCGAAGGATTGCTCCACCCGGTCTTGATTCAAGTTCATCGATTTTTACGCGTGAAATAGAGGTCAAAGCCGCTTCACTGCCTGCGAGGAATCCCGCGAAGGCCAAGAGAGCGATAATCGCAAGAATTAATACGGGCGTCATTTACTCCACCTTGCGACTATTCCGTCCTGCAGGTCAAACATCTCTTTCTCATCCTCTTTGTTTGCATGGTCATAGCCCACAATATGTAGTAGACCATGGACTCCGAGGATCGACATTTCGTGGTTGAAAGAGTGACCTGCCTGATCCGCTTGACGCATCGCAACGCGAGGACATAGCACGATGTCGCCGAGAATTCCTGCCTCTTGCGAGTTGGGACGCAACTCATCCATAGGAAAAGTAAGAACGTCCGTCGGGCCAGGTTCTCCCATCCATTTGATGTGCAATTGGGTCATCTCTTCTTCATCGACGAGCATCACATCAAGATCACATTCGGAATTTAGCCCAAGTTCGGCAATGCCAAAATGCAATAAAGATTCGAGGTCGTCGTCACTGAATGCAACTCCAGAGCGATTAACGATTTCTATGGCCATAATTTAGGAGCCAGGGCGCAGTTGGCGAGGTGCCCGCTGGTCTTGTGATTCGCGTTCGGCGCTGTACTTGCCATATGCCTCAACAATCTCGCCAACTAAGGTATTACGAACGACGTCCTGCGAACTCAAATCAATAAAGGCAATGTCATCAACGTCGTTCAAAATATCGCGAATAACCTTCAGGCCCGATTTGGCGCCTGACGGAAGATCCATCTGGGTCACGTCACCAGTGATGACCATTCGAGATCCAAATCCAAGACGCGTCAGAAACATCTTCATCTGCTCTGGCGAAGTGTTTTGCGCCTCATCCAAAATAATAAAAGCATCGTTGAGCGTTCGACCGCGCATGTAAGCAAGCGGTGCAACTTCGATTATGCCTGTCTGCATCAAGCGCGGGATCGAGTCTTGGTCGATCATGTCGTGCAAAGCATCAAAGAGCGGGCGCAAATAAGGATCGATCTTCTCGGACAATGTTCCTGGCAGAAACCCAAGGTGCTCCCCCGCTTCGACCGCAGGACGCGTGAGAATAATTCTGTTGACTTCTCGAGATTGCAAGGCTGCTACGGCCTTAGCCATCGCGAGATAGGTCTTTCCAGTTCCTGCGGGGCCAATTCCAAAAGTGATGGTGTGCTCGTCAATTGCGTCGACGTAATGTTTCTGGTTGGCGGTCTTGGGTCGAATTGAACGACCACGGTTGCTCAAAATGTTGAGGGAGAGAACTTCGCCTGGATGCTCCTGAGGAACGCTTCGCAACATTGAAATCGAGCGAAGAACTAATTCGCTGGTCAACGTCTGACCCGACCTGATTACAACTAGCAATTCATTGAGTAGGGCCTCTAGGCGCAATCCCTCATTCGAATCGCCTTGAAATGTGATTTCATTTCCGCGGACAGTTATCGTCAACGTTGGAAATGCCGCTTCAATTATCCGCAAGTGTGCGTCTGTTGCACCCAAAAGCGAGACCATAGGTATCGCAGTTGGAACCGCGAAGAGTGTTCTTTCCATCCCTAATATTCTACGGGTTATGGCTTTAGCCTGGTGGCCATGCGAAGTAACGGCCTCCCAGAAGGTGCAAATGAGCGTGAAAAACGCTCTGCCCAACGGATGCACCAGTATTGAAAACGGTGCGATACCCGTCAAGTCCTTCAGATTTTGCAATCTCATCTGCGGCAAGTATTAGAGCTGCAGTAATTACAGATGACATCTTTGCCAGTCCTGCAGCATTCTCAACATGAACGGTTGGAACAATCACGACATGAGTCGGTGCTTGAGGATTGATGTCCCTAAATGCAACGACATTATCATTGCGGTAGACAATATTGGCCGGAATGTCGCCTTCAATAATTTTGCAGAATAAACAATTTGCGTCTAAAGACATCTCAGGTCCTTATCACCAAAGTCCGAGTGCGACGCTAAGGGCTGAAACCGCGGCGATACCCGCGTGTGCCGACCGCAAGATGGTTCGGCCTAATTTGGCTGGAACCGCACCCGCCTCGACCATCATCTCAAGTTCCTGTTCCGAAATACCACCCTCAGGGCCGATGATGAGAACTACGGATGTTAGGTGCGCATTCTTATCGACCACTTCAGATAATTTCTTATCGGTGTGCGCCTCAAGAACGATAGAAAGATCTGCACTTCGAATAATCGCTTGTAGTTGCTCTAAATCGACAGGGTCTGCGACTTCGGGAAGGTAATAACGACGAGATTGTTTGCCAGCTTCAATCACGGCAATTTTGAGTTTCTCGACACCATCAGGTAATTTGCCAATGGAACGCGACGCCTTCCAGGGCACGATTCGATCGACACCGGCTTGAACAAGCAATTCGATATTTTCACGCGAGCGATCACCTTTTGTTATCCCTTGCACGACGGTGATTGATACGTCGCGCGGTGCTTGGAAACCCGACTCAAGAACGGCGAGTTCGACTGAAGTCTTATCTAAAGTGATCACTGAAACCCGCGACCAATGGCCTTTGCCGTCTGAGAGCAACAACTCTTCACCTGGAATAGCACGGAGAACTCGTGATATGTGGTGCCCGATATGCCCGACTAATCGGCAGCGCTCATTAACTTTTGTGGGAAGGTCCGCGACGTAAAAAAGTGGGAGCATCTATCGGCCAAATGCGTCTCGGAATTTGCTAAAGAAGCCACCATCTTGGCGTTGCATTTGAGACTCGCCTTCTTTCTCTCCGCGCGATTGCGCGAATTTACGGAGCAACTCTTCTTGTTCCTTATTAAGTTTAGTGGGCGTATGCACCTCTACGTGAACTATGAGATCGCCACGCCCGCCGCCTCTCAAATGCGTCACGCCTTTGCCCTTAATGGGGATTGCGGCACCGCTCTGAACTCCTGGTTTGATCGTCAGAGGAATCGGGCCATCAAGGGTCTCGACAGTAAGTGTCGTACCAAGTGTTGCTGCGGCCATCGAAATCCCTAATGCCAAATGCAATGTGTTGCCCTCGCGGACAAGGAATTCGTGCGGTGTCTGAACTATTTCTACATAGAGATCGCCTGCAGGGCCTCCGCCTGGGCCAACTTCACCACGTCCGCTTAGCTGAATTCTGTTTCCGGTTTCAACACCTGCTGGAATTTTCACTTGAATTGTCTGGCGAGATCGCACCCGTCCATCGCCCGCGCACTCTCGGCAGGGATTTGAAATGACGCTTCCGTAACCCTGGCAATTTGCGCACGGCCTGCTGGTCATAACTTGGCCAAGGAATGACCGAGTCACATGTTGAGTCTCGCCTCGACCTTTGCAAATTTCACACAGTGTCGGTTGTGCTCCATCAGTACAGCCCGAACCGTCACATTTGCTGCAGACAACGGCACTCTCGACGGTGATCTCGCGTTCGGTTCCAAAGCATGCTTCGTTGAGATCAACTTCAATGCGAATGAGTGCATCTTGTCCCGCACGTTTACGCGACCTTGGTCCGCGACTTCCCCCGCCACCGAAGAACGCGTCCATAATGTCGCCGAAGCCGAAGTTGACACCGCCACCGAAGTTCCCATAGGCACTCCCGCCGCCCGAGTCGTAGTTAGCGCGCTTTTGCGGATCACTTAGGACTTCGTAAGCAGCAGTGATGTCCTTGAAACGATCTTGCACCTCCGGATCGGGATTAACGTCCGGATGCAACTCACGCACAAGTTTGCGATAGGCACGCTTAATCTGGTCTTGGTCGGCGTCACGAGTAACGCCCAAGACTTCATACAAATCAGCCACTACGAACCCTCATTCATATAACGCCCGACATAACGGGCCACTGCAGAAACTGCTGCAATCGACGATGCGTAATCCATGCGGGTCGGGCCAATTACTCCAAGTGCGCCAAGCGGAGTCATGTCGCTCCCATACCCAACGGAAACAACACTGGTCTGACGCAAATTTTGCTCGCTCTGCTCTTGACCAATGCGAACCTGCACGTTCTCACCGACATCGCCCAATAGGCGCAGTAAGACAACTTGTTCTTCAAGTGCCTCCAATATCGGATGGATTTGCGCCGAGAAATCCTCACGAAAACGTGCCAAGTTTGCAGTTCCCGCCAGTACCACTCGCTCCTCCGGTTTCTCCAAGGCCATCTCAGTCAACATCGCAAAAATGCTGTCGACGTCATTTCGTTCGCGTCCAGCATGGACAGTCACCAGCGCAGAAAGGCGCTCAGCGACATCAAGCAGTCGAACTCCAGAAATCGCCTGATTCAATTGGGAACGCAATCCGACGACGAATAATTCCTCAAGGTCATGCCCAAACTCGATGACCCGCTGCTCCACACGGCCAGAATCGGTAATGAGGATCAGCATCAGTCGAGAAGGAGTCAGATTGACGAGTTCGAGATGGCGGACGCGTGACTTCACCAACGATGGGTACTGAACCACTGCCACTTGCTTGGTCACATCAGCTAGCAATCGCACCGTGCGCATGACGACATCATCGAGATCATGGGCTCCCTCAAGAAAACTCTCAATTGCTCGCCGCTCGGCGGTAGAAAGGGGTTTTATAGTCGCCAACTTGTCAACGAAGAGTCTGTAGCCAAGATCGGTAGGAATTCGACCCGCGCTCGTATGAGGGTGCGTAATCAAACCTTGCTCTTCAAGAAGGGCCATCTCGTTTCGAATAGTTGCAGGTGAAATTCCAAGACTGTGTCGATCGGCAATTGCCTTTGAACCAACGGGCTCTTGAGTCGCAACATACTCATCGACAATTGCACGGAGAATTTCTAAGCGGCGAGATTCCATTAGAGCCTACTAAATCGTGACGAGGGCTATGGAGACCAACGTAAGAAAGAAAAACGGAGGAAAGGAAGACTTGATCTTTTCTGCGCGGAAATGGAAGTACATCGCTCCGCTCATGTCTACCCATAAGACAACCAGAGCGATCCATTGCACGAAATTATTGCGCAGACCAATCACTATTCCGAGCGCAGCCAGGGCCTCGACCACACCAACAAAGCGGGCAGGCCCATCTTTTACGTTGACTTCACGCGTGATGGAAAGACCCCTGGGATTCCCACTGGCTTTTGCTAATCCGGCGATGACAAAAACCAATGCAATCAGGGACGAAATGATGACATGTGCGGTATGCATAGGACTACAAGGTACTACACAACTAATTCGCGGACGATTCGATCTGCAATAAGGCGCCCATTTGGGGTCAATTGCAGGGAGCCTTCTTCCCACCGGGTCGAATCTAAGTGCCCACTTTGGCGGTACGGCGCCACTTTTTCGCGCTGTGCTTGGGATAGATCAGAGAGGGAAATTCCATCGCGCATCCGGATGGAGAGCATTATCGATTCGTCTGATTTTTGCTGGGATGTCAATTCTTCACGATCTTGAATCGAGGATTGACCTTCAAATAGCGCTTTCTTATAAGCAGTCGGATGCTTAACGTTCCACCAGCGAACTCCGTCCAGGTGTGAATGCGCACCTGGACCGAGTCCCCACCAATTCGCATTTCGCCAATAGGCACCGTTATGCCTCGACTCGTGATTCGGTTTTGACCAATTGCTTAGCTCATACCAGGACAATCCCGTTTCCTCACAAAGTTGATCGACAAGCAGATACATATCCGCCATCAGATCATCATTAGGCATCGAGAGCTCGCCTCGCTTTATCTGCGCTGCAAGTTTGGTACCTGACTCGACTATCAATGCATAAGCGCTGAGATGGTCAACGCCGAGTCCCAGTGCGGTGGTGACCGATGTTCGGAAATCTTCGAGAGTTTCGCCTGGGGTGCCGTAAATTAAATCCAAACTAATGCTTTCAAACCCGGCCTCGCGGGCCGCACTAACAACTTTGGCAATGTTTTCTGGCTTGTGCGTGCGATCGAGAACTTGCAGAACGTGCGGGACCGCCGATTGCATTCCGAATGAAATCCGATTGAATCCTGCCGCGCGTAATTCGACCAACTTGTCCGCATCTACCGAGTCTGGATTTGCTTCCAAAGTGATCTCGGCATCAGGTGCAAGATCCCACTTCTCTTTGATCGCAGATATCACTCGTCCCAGATCGCGCGGAGGCAGGAGGCTCGGCGTACCACCCCCAAAGAAAATCGTTGAAACGCCTACGGCGGACACCTGTTCACGTGCAATCCGGATTTCTTCAAGCACGGCATCAATGTAGTCACCAGAAACAGTTTCTAGTGTGCCGCCTTCACGTAATTCAGAGGGCGTATAGGTATTGAAATCACAGTAGCCACAGCGCTTCACGCAATATGGAATGTGGACGTAAAAAGATAAGTCCGACATTGGGATTACTTCCTTGCGGCTTTCGCCTTATCGATATCGGCATCCGTTGCAAGAGCTGCGACAAATGCTTCCTGTGGAACTTCGACTCGTCCCACCATCTTCATGCGCTTCTTGCCTTCCTTCTGCTTTTCGAGGAGTTTGCGCTTTCTAGAAATGTCACCGCCGTAGCACTTAGCCAGAACATCCTTACGGATTGCCCGAATGTTCTCGCGCGCAATAATGCGCGAACCAATGGCGGCCTGAATCGGAACTTCAAATTGTTGGCGCGGGATCAAAGCGTGCAGTTTTGCAGTCATCATCAACCCGTACGCGTAAGCCTTGTCGCGATGAACGATCGCACTGAAGGCATCCACTGCTTCGCCTTGGAGCAAGATATCAACCTTCACAAGATCGCCCTCGGCATCGCCGATTGCTTCATAATCAAGCGAAGCGTAGCCACGAGTGCTTGACTTCAATTTGTCGAAGAAATCAAAAACAATTTCGGCAAGCGGCAATGTGTATCGAATTTCCACGCGATCCTCGGAAAGGTAATCCATCCCAAGCAAAGTGCCACGACGTTGCTGGCACAACTCCATGATCGCGCCGATGAACTCACTTGGCGCCAGAATCGTGGCGCGAACAATTGGCTCCTCGACGCTCATGATCTTTCCCTCAGGAAATTCGCTGGGGTTGGTCACGATGATCGATTTTCCGTCATCCAATTTCACGTTGTAAACAACGTTTGGCGCTGTAGAGATAAGACTTAGATTGGATTCGCGCTCTAGGCGTTCGCGCACAATTTCCATGTGGAGAAGTCCCAAGAAGCCGCAACGGAAACCAAAGCCTAGAGCTGCGGATGATTCAGGTTCATAAACCAGGGCAGCATCGTTAAGTTGCAATTTGTCGAGAGCCTCACGAAGCAACGGGTAGTCTGCCCCGTCGAGTGGATAGAGGCCGGAAAAAACCATTGGCTTGGGGTCTTTATAGCCGGCAAGCGGTGTCTTCGTTGGGTTGGCGTAGTTCGTGACGGTGTCACCGACTCGCGATTGACGAACGTCCTTGACTCCAGTAATCAGATAACCAACCTCTCCAACACCGAGTCCCTTGCTAGGAATTGGTTCGGGAGAAATGACGCCGACCTCGAGCATTTCGTGACGAACCCCTGTTGAGAACATCTGGATTTGATCGCGTGATGAAAGGTGACCGTCAACAACTCGAACATACGTCACTACGCCGCGGTATACGTCATAGACAGAATCAAAAATCAATGCACGTGCGGGTGCATTGGGGTCGCCCTTAGGTGCAGGGATCTGTTCAACGATCTGATCAAGAAGGTCGGCAACTCCGGCGCCAGTTTTACCCGAGACCAGCAAGCAATCACTCGGTTCGCATCCGATCAACTTTGCCAATTCCTTGGCAAACTTCTCGGGTTGGGCAGCAGGCAAGTCAATCTTGTTGAGCACCGGAATAATCTTGAGGTTGTTCTCCATCGCCAAGTACAAGTTAGCCAAAGTCTGGGCTTCAATTCCTTGGGCGCAGTCAACAAGCAAGATCGCACCTTCACTTGCAGCCAACGAACGCGAAACTTCATAGGTGAAGTCGACGTGACCGGGTGTATCGATCATGTTGAGGATGTATTCCTTGCCGTCAATGCCCGATCGCCACGGAAGGCGAACTGCTTGCGACTTGATGGTGATTCCGCGTTCGCGTTCGATGTCCATGCGGTCGAGGTACTGCGCGCGCATATTGCGGGGATCTACGACTTCGGTGATGCCCAACATTCGATCGGCAAGAGTTGATTTGCCGTGATCAATATGAGCGATGATCGCAAAATTGCGAATTTGTGCCGGATCGGTAGCCGCCGGTTGCGGTGCCTTGGCAAGGGAGATCGCAGGCATGAAACTAGCCTCGCGTTGGAAGTGCTAGATAATTAACGAACGCCAGCTTTTGTTGCCGACTTCGCCATGGATGACTTCTTGTTGGCTGCTGCATTCTTGTGAATGACGCCCTTTGCTACTGCAACATCTAGTGCCTTGGAGGCGGTGCGAAGTTCGGTTGTGATTACGGCGTGGTCACCGGATACCACAGCAGCGCGGAACTTGCGAACGGCGGTCTTGATGGAAGATGAGACCGACTTGTTGCGAAGGCGTGCCTTCTCGTTGGTCTTGATCCGCTTGATCTGGGACTTGATATTTGCCACGCGCGCTTCTCCGGCTCTAAAAGTTAAGATTCTGGACTGACCCGTCTGGGTCTTCACTAAGAGCCAAAGGCTACCAGCGAGAGCGTGCTGGGCTCAAATTACGAGCGTGAGCGGGCTATCTCGGTGACTGCCTTTTCAAGAGCGTAGATCGGATCCACGGCGGCCCCTTTGACTTGAGCGTCAGCCAGGGCAATTGCACCCACAGCGCGGGCAATTCCGGCTTGGGACCACGAACCGAGCTGGCGGCGGGCTTTATCTATCTGCCACGGGGCCATGCCTAACACCCCAGCCAATTCAAAAGATTTCGAGCCGCGATTGGCCCCGGAAACTTTGGCCAATCCACGAAGTGCAGAGGCAATAGCGCTGGTCACCATCACCGGATCGGTTCCAGAATCCAAAGCATTGCGTAATGTGAGCAGGGCGCGCGGAACATCTCCGTCAAGGGTCGCATCGGCAACATCGAAGCCAGTAGTTTCAATTCGACCTTGGTGATATTTATTCACCATCGCCTCATCGATGACTCCGGTGGTGTCGGATGCGATCTGGCTACAGGCCGCACTCAATTCACGAAGGTCGGTGCCGACGGCGCTGATCAATGCATTCACCGCACCTGGTGTGGCCTTGCGTCCCAGATCCAAAAATAGGTGACGAACAAAATCTTGCTTCTCACTTTCTTTTTTCAGCGGATCGCAGGAGATGATCTGGACATCGGCTTTCTTTATTTGATCCAGGAGCGCCTTGCCCTTGACTCCCCCTTTGTGGATGAAGACCACTGTGATTGTTGGATCTGGATCGGCAAGATATCGGATGATCTCTGGCTGATTATCTACAGGGAGATCTTGAAGATCACGGAGAATCAATGCGCGGTTCTCTGAAAAAAGAGAGGGCGCTAGCGCGTCAGCAATGTCGCCGACCAAAACATCTGCTGCAAAAAGCGTGGTGACTTCTGCCCGTTCTTCGCTCAGCTGCGCCTGCAATTTGGACAGTGCCCGATCGGCCAGTGCGGCTTCGGAGCCAAGCAACAAATAAATACTCATCCAAGCCTCACCTTCTGCCACCATGCGCCGGCGCTAGTACGAACCGATACCTGATGCGCTTGCGCCATCAGCGCAATCGCCCCACTTTTATCGGTCCGATAAATTTTGCTCCGAAGTCTAGTCAGGGCCGCCGTTGTCTGCGACGCAGGGTGGCCGTAGGTATTTCCGGTACCAACGCTGATAATCGAAATGGTGGGCGCGAGACGTTCCATAAAGGCTTGATCTTGATAGATCGATCCGTGGTGGCTCACCTTGTAAATATCGACGTGGTGCATCGAGGCAAGTATTTCGTGTTGAGCACTGGGTTCAATATCACCGGCCACAAAAAGTGAGAAGTCCTCCCCCGAAATCTCAAGTGCCAGACTCGAGTTATTGATTGCCGAGCCATCGCCCGGGAGCACTTCGAAAGTATGCGAACCGTCATCGGGCCAGAGGGATCGTATGGAGATCGGCCCTCGCACACTCATCACGGTCGTTGCCGTTCCACGTAGGGCAACAACTCTGGGCACTTTGCGGAGCAATGAAAGCACCCGTCCGCTTTCGAATGCGGGCTCATTGTTGTTGCTCACCCACACTTGTCCGACATCGCGACTATGGAGCAACCCAGCCACGCCTTCGACATGGTCTGCGTGAAAATGGGTCAGGATCAAGAGTGGAACTGAATCTATTCCGAGTTGCTTAAGGCATCGATCTTCGAGAGCAGCATCAGGTCCCGTATCCACGACAACACCTTGGTGATTGCCCAAGTTGACGACCAACGAGTCGCCTTGACCAACATCGCAATTAGCAACTTGCCAATCTCCTCTCGGCCATTGCC
Organism: Actinomycetes bacterium; assembly: GCA_023252155.1. GTDB lineage: Bacteria > Actinomycetota > Actinomycetes > Nanopelagicales > Nanopelagicaceae > QYPT01. The sequence continues at coordinate 11,873 of JAHEXJ010000008.1, forward strand.
CTAGCCAACCGAATATAAGAACGAGAATCACAACAATTGCAATGGGCAGTTTGCGTGATATTCGAAACAGGACGATGGCAGCCCCAACAAAAAGTAGAAGAAGAATTCCTGATATGAATCCGCCGAGGCCCTTTGTTAATTGCACGACGGGAAAATTGCCTGCCCAATGTGCAACCCCTGCAATCCACGCGGCCGGCAACCTGATCAACAATATTAAGAATGAACTAAGCGGTGAAGAGAACGGCGAGATCAAGGCCGCAAGAAATCCGATGATCGTAATCGGCGCAACCATTGGCGCCGCCAACAGATTGGCAATAACCGTCATCGGCCCAAGATAACCAGAGAGCGCAACAAGAATCGGGGCACACATCACGACCGCAGCAATTGGCGGGCTCAACGAATTCGCAATGAAGGTTGGGACGAACTTTCCAAGCCAGACTCCAATACGCGGAGCCAATAACAGCAAACCCGCTGTCGCCAATACCGAAAGGGCAAAACCAGGATCACGCGCCTGCCACGGATCCGCGATCACAACTGCGGCAATCGCAAAGCCCAACGCTGGCAGCGGATCACTTCTCCTTCCTACCCCTCGTGCAATGAGAACAACGCTTGCCATCGCTGCGGCCCTCAATACAGAAGGAGAAGGCCTAACTAACGCGATGAAACTCGCAAGCGCAATTGCAGTAAATACCAGTCGGATCCGAAGGGACCTGAAAATCCACTGCATGCACCAAAGAACGAAAAAGGAAATGATCGCGAAATTCGCGCCACTAACAGCAACCAGATGGGTCAGACCCGAACGCTTCATCGCGTTTTTGAAGTCAGGACTCTGCAACGAGGTGTCGCCCAAGACCATTCCAGGAATGAGAGAGCTCGCATCGTCTTTACCGCACAGTGCGCGCAGGTGAGTGCGTATGGAACCCAGGGAACTTGCCCACTTTGAAGCCTTTGTCTCGACAACAATTTTGTTTCGGATGATAAACATTGCAGCAACTCGAGCCTCTTTGCTGCTTCGGAGCGAGCCTTCCGCACTAACCGTCTGTCCTGGCAGCAGTCCAATGACACGCCGATCCTGTGTGATAACGCGTATCGGAATTCGAAGTCGATAACGAGTTGACCCATCTTCAACTCGCAATGCCGTTGCAAGAAACGAATAACTGGCGGGTGCCAAAGTCGAACCAAATACTTTGCCAGCAGTCTTAGTTGGATCCATCGTGACCTGATACCCGATCACAACCGTCCGCCCAATTAGGTTGTGGACGATGGAGCTCTGAATGCTCATTTGACGAAGCGACATCACGCCCGATCCCAACAACATCGCACAAGCAATGACCACGATCACTTTTCTTCGTTGTTGCATGGCAATCACCGCTAGGCCTGCACAAATAATCGCCCCACGCCAAGGTGTCACCCAACTTTGACTAAGAGCCCCCACCCAGATTGCCGCGCCAAGAACTACGGCACGGAAATCATTTACACGCGGACTTTGCTCTTGAGTTGCGCGAATTTTGCACTGCCGATGCCGGAAACTTTCTGCAGATCATCAACTGATAGAAATGGACCGTTCGCTTTTCGATAATCAATGATCCTCGAAGCCAAGACCGGCCCAATTCCCGGCAAAACATCCAATTCACCAGTAGTGGCTCGATTGATATTGATCGGACCAGACTTCTTCTTCACTGGCTTAACCGGCGTACCACTCTGAATAAAAGGCTGGGAAACTGCAACTGGATCGACGTACACCTGCTCACCATCTTTGACGATTCGTGCCAAATTAATATCGCTCGTGTCAGCGCCCGGGAGAGCTCCGCCCGCAGCAGTTATCGCATCCATCACTCGAGAAGTCGCGGGCAATTCGTACACGCCAGGAGATTTCACTCCTCCCGCTACATCGACCATCACTTTGGGTGCCTCAACGACAATGGGCGGGGGTTCAACAACAGGTTGCGAATGTCCACGCGAAACGATGGCGATCAAAATTATTGATACCACGACAAAAACGGCAATCAGGGCTTTCTTATGGATAGGGGTAAAAGCGAGACCATCGGCCCAGTCCCGATACCGATCACGCAGCTCATCGACAAAGTCACCCATGTGCCCATTGAAAGGGGCTCCACTTAACTATTTCTCAGAACCAGCACCGTTTGTTTAGCATTATCCGTTGTTGATAACGTGAACTAGCGCGCGGACGTTATTAAGGCGTCTTGGAGATTTAGAACTGTAACACTCTCATACTCATCCTCAGCCATCTCTTCGGTAATCCATTTCGGGACAGTTGCAACTTGGTCCTGTGTCCCGTAACCCATCGATGGTGAATAATCTGAGCCCCACATGAGACGTGATGCGCCAAAGGTCTCTAAAAGCTCACAAACATAAGGTCGAGCCCCAATGTAAGGATAAATTGGATCTACCGCATAAAATCCCGACAACTTTACGAACAAGTTGGGCAACTTCGCCAAATCTAAGAGCGGGCCTATTCGCTCTCTGATTTGCGCCTGAGTTTTTAGAGACTCGGACCCAGGAAGTCCCATATGGCTAATAAGAATTTTGCAGGTCGACAATTGCGCGAATTGGTCTCGGAAGTGGATTATCGTTGTTGGGTTCGCATTAATACTTAATATCGCCCCCCGTTCACCTATTCTATGAAGAGCCGATATAACGTTCTCGGATAATCTTTCACTTTTCTCGCTGAGATAAAGGGCACATCCAGAAAATCCGCTCTCCAGGCATTCCACAATTTCGATGTTCGCTGAATTCGATGAGGGATCAATAAAGCCAAGAGGATGGATCCACGGATGTGCCATGGCAAGTTTCAAGATGTAAGAATTATTTCCCTTGTAACGCTCATTTCCTTCGTAACCAATGACCAATGCCGAATCAATTCGACCCAACTTGCGGATATTCTCATACTCGTCAATCTCAGCATTGGGATACAAGTCACCCTTAAATCCACGCTCGAATAGATGGATGTGTGAATCATTTGTCATTCTTCAGAACCGATTGCGTTAGCCAAACCGTGAATATTCACCGAAAAAACGCTTTGTGGCCGACCCGCCCGCGTTGAAGCCTCTACCCCAACCTCTGACGCATAACCCGCCTTAACCAATGCTCCAAGGATTCGCCGAGCAGATCGAGCCTCAATACCGTAAGACTCGGCAAGTTGGCGCGCCGTAAGCGAACTTGAATCTAAGCGTCGAAGTGCGCCGAGCAATCGAACATAGGACAGCGGACCAATTCCGAGTGATTCTGCAATAGCCTGAAACATTGAATTCGTCGCACGCATTTTCAATTTTGAATCTGCGTCCGCGTTAATCATTTCGCCATCAACTAAAATAGCGTGGGTAATCCCAGTCTTTTCTGCAAGTGCAACTGCGGCTCGCGCCCGTTCCTCAGCGACGGACAGAGTTAGGCCCACCCCGAATCCGACAAGAGATCCTTCTGGCAAACCTTCGACATCAAGCGCAGATCGTTGGCCAGAACGTAATCGCGAAATAGTTTCATCAACCATGCCTCGACTGGTGGTTATTAAAAATTCGGAATCTGGTGAGCCAAGAAGGTGCCCACGAAGTTGCTTCGATAATTGAACTGCGACCGCCTTCATTCGTAGTCGCCTGACCTGCGACTCGTAAGGATCAAGTCTCTCATTCACATCTACTGGAAGGCGTACCAACGCCAACGCCATATGCGTCGCCTTGCTCTGCGCAAGTTCCGCCGTCAATAGCGCACGCTCCAAAGAATCTCTTAATGACGCGCGCGTATGTCCAATGCGCCATGCTGGGATTCCCATTTCTTGTAAATCTCGGTACACGACTTCAAGACAAGTCAAACACTCCTCTACTTCGCCGCTCTTCCAGAGAGATACGTGAAAAGCAACAAGCTCTTCACGAGTCGGCACTTCAATTGCTCCCAGCGTGCTAAACGGCATAAGATTCTTAGGAACAGGAAGCTCAATTTCATTAAATGTTTCAGCGACCCAGTTGTCATCTATTGTGTCTATGCTCATTCGGGGTATCACGCCTTTTGAATGCAAGAGAATTCTAACGAGCGTGTTATATAGGTCGAGGCCAGTATGGGGAATGTATTGCAAACTTGCGGTCCAAGGAGATTTCTCTCTCATCGCCATCGCATAAGGCAGTCGACCTGTGAAAAGTATGACGTCACAAAAACCGTCTAACTCTCGAGCTAGATTGATGGACTCAACGGGCGTCGTATAGGTGCGAGTCGCAAAACCTTCGTCACTCACTACCGTAGATGCAACCTTGGCAAGTAACTCAACCGAGTCAATCGGGCCCACTAATCCGATCATGAATTCACTTTACTGGTTCGCTCATACTGTAAAGACTGTTCCCGAAAGTGTTGCCGCTGTTGGTTCTGCCAATAAAAGAAGAACTCGAGCAACATCCTCGGCCGTGCCAAGACTGCTTCTTATTTTCTCAATTTCGCCCGGATCAGCACCATAAGAGAGAGCCTCTTGAAGAGAGGCACGCATCAGTGGAGTGTCTACATCTCCAGGACAAAGGGTATGAACTCGAAGTCCAGCGGACCTGAGCTGCTTATCAAGTGAAAGCGCGAGCCCATGGATTCCGCCTTTGCTGGCGCCGTAGGCGATCGAGCCCGAGGGAAGAGTCACCCCTGATCGTGAAGCAACTAAAACCAAAGTCCCACCTTCAGGTAACAGGTGCGTGGCCGCATACTTCGAGATAAAGAATGCACCTTTGAGGTTCACATCAATGACTGAATCCCATATGGCTTCGGTGAACTCGCGGATATCCAGCCGTTGACCTCGCATAACCCCTGCAGCACTTAGAACCACATGGATTCGACCAACATTTGCCACCGCACTCGAGAAAGCCTCTTTGACCTCCGATTCAACAGATATATCGGCCACAACAATATAAGGATCATGGCCATTTGCATGTAGCTCGGCGGCAACAGCATCTAGGCCAACCCTGTCACGATCCAGAAGAACTAATCGTGCGCCTCGCTCGGCTCCCAAGAGAGCCGTGACTCTTCCGACGCCGTTAGCTGCCCCAGTGACAAGAATCGTCAAACCCTCAAGAACCTGACGAGATGACGATCTCATTTCTGATACCCCACCAGACGAGTTGCCGCCTCCGCAATTGATTGAGCGTTTGGCAAAAGTGCAATCTGCAGTGATGGCGCAGCTGGAAAATGCACGTCGGGAGTCGCGATGCGAACAATCGGTGCCTTAAGGTGAGCGAACGCTTCCTCTGCACACCGCGCTGCGATCTCGCCGCCAAAGCCGCCAGTGAGATTAGCTTCGTGGGTAATGACCAACCTCCCGGTTCGAGATACGGATTCGATAACAGTTGTCATATCCAAAGGAGAAAGCCATCGTAAGTCAATCACATCAGCTTCAATGCCCCGCGCCGTCAACACGTCAGCAGCGTCCAAAGCACTTGGAACCATTGATCCCCACGACACAATCGTCACATCCTTACCAGCGCGGATTGTTCTCGCCCCGCCAATATCTTCGACAGCCGTGTCTAGTCGAACTATGCCTTTAGTTGGATACAGCATTCGTGTTTCGAGAAGAAGAACTGGGTCATCGCTTTGTACTCCAGAACGAATCATCTGATATGCATCATCTGGAGTTGAAGGCAAGCCAATCCGCAAACCAGGAGTATGCGCAAAGTATGCCTCTGCTGAGTGCGAGTGCTGCGAGCACGACCCCGGAGAGAAGCCTTGCTGTGCACGGATCAAGAGTGGTGCTTTGTTGCGCCCACCCGACGCATAGCGGGCAGTCGCAATTTGATTAACGATTTGATCCATTGCCACGAAGGCAAAATCTACGTACATGATTTCGGCAATTGGACGAAGTCCCGTAAGAGATGCACCTAATGCCATACCCAAGAATGCCTGCTCTGTTATCGGAGTATCGAAAATTCTTGACTTGCCAAATTCGTCGTAAAGTCCCTTAGTTGCGCCAAAGGGGCCACCCGGCAAGGCCACATCCTCGCCAAAATAAATGGTGTCGGGATGGCTTGCAAGTGACCAACGCAATGCAGCATTTACTGCCTGGATATATCGCAACTCAGGCATATACGTGATCCTTTGCTGTCGTGGAGTTCGGTGTTGACATGGCTCGAGCGCTCATGACGGCTTCCTCGATTTCTATTGCGACTTCATCCTCAATTGCCTTGTATTGCGCCGCAAGATCCGAATTTGCTTTTAGTTTAAGTCTGGCAATTGGCTCATCCAAACGAGCCTGTGCCAAATCGCCTGCGGGACGATACTGCTGAGCGTCCCCGCTGTAATGACCAACCAATCGAGCTGTCTTGGCTTCAATTAGCGTTGGCCCTTTGCCTGCCCGTGCACGCTCGACAGCTTGATAAGAGGCATCCGCCACAGCTTGCACATCGTTTCCATCAACGCTTACACCAGGAATTCCAAATGCGGGAGCGCGCTCGACAAGCGTTGTGCTTCGAATCATGTCCTTGATCGGACTCATTTCGGAATACACGTTGTTCTCCACGATAAAAATCAGAGGCAAGTCCAACACCGCAGCAAGATTAAGAGTTTCCGGAACGACTCCTTGGTTGACTGCACCATCACCGAAACTCACCACGACAACTTGCCCAGTTGCTTTTATCTTTGCACTCAAGGCCGCCCCTGCAGCGATGGGAGCCCCGGCGCCTACAATTGAATTCTCACCAAGAAAACCATCCTTAAGTGAAGAAAAGAAAGGAGAGCCAGCTCGACCACTATTGAGATCTGATTCGCGCCCCATGAACTCAGCGAACAGTTGAGAAAGACTCACGCCACGGGCGATTGCCCATCCATGACCCCGATAAGTAGCACTTACCCAATCAGTTGGTTCCAGAGTTGAAAGCACGCCGACTGGAATGGCCTCTTGTCCGTTGCAAAGATGCACCGAACCCGGGATCTCTCCACCCTCCTTCAGGCTCAGAACCCGCTCTTCAAACAGACGGATGCGACAAAGTTCGCGAAACGTATTCTCCATGGATGTTTCCTAACAAATAGCCGAATTAAGATCGATATTCTGATTCTACTAATCAATGGCAAAAAAAGAAAGTGTCTAGAGGTATTCACCCTAAATAGAAGCACCTCTACACTTAATACATAGGTGAGGCTGTGAAAAAAAATCACAAACGATTACGGAGGAAAAATGCACATTACCAGGGTGGATTCGAAAGTCGTCGGTACGGCGCACTTCGTCCAAATCGAATGTAACGATGGCACCGTGGGTATTGGGCAATCAGCATGTTGGGCATACCCCGAAGCTGTTCACACCATTATCGAAACTTTTCAAGATTACTTGGTCGGGGCCGACCCGCTTCGAATCGAACACCACTGGCAATACCTCTATCGAATGGGACCCTTTCGAGGATCAGTTCTCACCTCAGCTGTAAGCGCCATCGATATTGCCCTTTGGGATATCAAGGGAAAAATCCTTGAGGTGCCTATCTATCAATTGCTCGGCGGTGCCGTGCGTGAAAAAATTCGCCTACACCTGCTTCTGCCTGGAACGGGCACCGAAGCACTCGTCAGCCAAGCCAAAATCGCAGTGAAAGATGGATTCACGGCTATCAAAATGGATCCGCTGCCTGGAAACTACGCGGATCTCGGATTGGCTGAACTTGTTCGCCAAACTTCGGAAACCACTCATACCGTTCGCGATGCTGTTGGGCCAGAGATAGATCTCATATTTGAGCTTCATCGAAAATTGACGCCGTTGAAGGCGCCAAGTGTCATCGCCGCAATCAGTTCTACCCTCCCACTTATGATCGAAGATCCGATCCAGATAGACAGCATCTCTTCACAGGCAGACATGGCGAGATTGAATGCGGCTCCTATTGGTAACGGAGAACGGATGCATACCATTTGGGAGTTTCGTGAACTCCTAGTTCAGGGAGGTGCGCAATATGTGCGACCCGATCTCGGTCTCGCTGGAGGAATTACACATACGAAGAAGATCGCCGCTATTGCGGAATCATTTCATTCTTCAGTAATTATGCACAATTGTCTTGGGCCCGTCCTCACTACTGCCGCTATTCATCTGGCAGCCTCAATACCCAATTTCGAAGTGCTTGAGTACAGCCCTTTCGACGATTCTCTTCCAGGACCGAAAATAAAACCTAGTGTCCGACGCGAAGGAGGTTGGATGCCACTCCCAACGCAACCCGGACTCGGCGTAGAGATTGACTGGGACGGTTTAGATGCACACGATCTAGTAGGACGTCCTATAACACAAATACCACTTCGTCAGGATGGGTCAGTCGCCTACTCTGTTTAACTAAAAAATCTAATATTTAAAGCGGAATACTTCCTTCAGCCAAAGAGGTTCCCCACCTGCGTCCGTTGTGGCTTCAAATAGATCCATCAAAGAAGCGCTCCATGCTTTCTGTACTTGATTCGCTGCCATAATCGCCATCGCATTGCTATATCCCTGTAGTGCTTGCAACCGACAAACGACAATCTCCTCATGGCGCCAAATCTGATAATTGCAGATACCCACAAGATCTAGCATTTCTAGAAGCTCCGGCCAGACACTGCGATGACGAAGATCGTATTCCGCCCCCGCGCCGGACTTCAAACGATAGAGATACAAGAGAAACTCGTCCTCTTGCATATCCCCGTTCATCGGATCGAACCCGCCATTGCGCCAGAGAGAATCCGTCTTTGAAAAACGAGATAGACAAGAAGCACTGGAAGAAGAGCAACAAGAAGTCCAGCGCTTATGAGAGGGATAGAGATGTCATACTGCCCCGACAAAAGGGCAATACCCACCATTAATGTCGTTTTATCCGATCCACCCATGATTACAAGAGGCAGAAGAAGATCGTTCCACATCCAAACAAAATTCAAGATGGAGAGTGCAGCAATTGCCGGAGTGGCAATAGGTAAAAGAACCGAAAATAAAATCCGGAAATGCCCCGCTCCATCCATTCGGGCGGCCTCGACGAGTTCATCTGGAATCGTCTTAAAGTACGCTGCAAGTTGATAGGTCCCTAAAGGCAATCCAAATGCGGCCATCGCTAATATCAAGCCCTGGTAGGTGCCGCCGAAACCCATCTGTAAAATAGTTTCATACAATGGATAAATGATCGCTTGGCTAGGAATGACCAGCATCGCAATAACAAATAAGAAAATCAAATTGCTACCTCGAAATTTGATCTTTGTCACGGCATATGCGAGCAATAACGCACAAATCGTTGTCAATAGAATTCCACCGATAGTAACAATTGCACTATTCATGAAAAGTCTCGGAACATTCATACGGGAAAATGTTTCGCGGTAATTCTGAATACTCAGATGACCTGGCAACGAAAGTGGGTTCCTTGCATATTCAGGACTGCTCTTAAATGAGTTGAGTACTGTAAAAAGAAGAGGATAGAGGGCCGCCACCGCAATCATGAACAAGACGACGGTGATTATCCACTTAGTGCCAACGGACTTAATCAAAGCAACAAATGCTCTTCGATTCCTGATTTTTTTGTCCTCGTCCACAATTACGGTGCTGACTGTAGCCATCATTTTTCAGCGCCCTTACCCTCGTGGTACATATATCGAACACTTAAGCCAGAAAAGATCGCCACAAAGACGAACAACGTCATACCGATGGCTGCTCCGTAACCTCGGTCCAAAAACTGAAATGTCGTGAGGAAAACCAGGAATTCGGGAAGCATTGTTGATACCCCCGGGCCCCCTTGCGTTAGTGCGTAAATCAAAGGGAACATCCAAACAAGAACTCCCGAAGCGCATAAAACGGTCCAATAACCAACCATGGGTTTAATGAGTGGCAAAACTATTTGCAAGAGCATGCGCCAAAATCCTGCCCCGTCCAACCGCGAAGCTTCGATGACATCGAGTGGAATACTTGATAAGGCGGACAGATAAGTGAGGACCCCTAGCCCAAAGAAACTCCATAAGGCTACTGAAGTCAATGACAAGAGAGAACTAGTTGGACCATTCAACCATGCAATTGCAAACCGCTTGAGTCCAACTGCGCGCAAAATTGAGTTTAGAGCTCCGTTGGGAGCCAACATCTGTCGAAACATGATTCCAACCACAATTGGAGCAATCGTGTACGGCAAGAAATAGGTTGAACGAAAAAATTTCCAGCCAGGTGACTTCTGGAAGATCAAGACGGCAAGTATGAGGGGAAGTAAAATCCAAACGGGGAGCGTGCAAACAACAATGAAGGCGTGAAAAAAAGTTTTTCTTACTGTCGGATCATGCAACATTCGATCGTAATTATGCAAGCCCGTGAATTTGGGATCGCTGAAACCTCTGGTTTCCAACATACTCAACCAGATCCCTTTAATGAGAGGGATGAATTTGAACTCAAGAACTAGGAAAAGACCGGGAAGAACAAATAGGAATCCCACATATCGATGCAGTTTCGAAATTGCAGTGTTTCTCCGAAAAAATGAAACCAGCGCACCGTCTTGAACGGTATTCATTGATGTATTCCCCTTGCGAGCCAATTTAATCCTCACCTTTTAGCGTTTCCTCGTAATTAAACATAGTAGGGGCACAAGGCTTCCTCATACCCCTACTGGTGTTTTATATACTTTTAGTTCTTGCTTGGACTGTTCTGCAATGCAGTCTGCATTTGGGCGGTCCAATCAGCTACTGTCATTTGTCCGAGAGCTACTTGCTGCCACCCACGACTTAACGCATCAGCTTCTTGACTGCTAAGCAATACCCCGACGTGAAGAGTCGGGTGCGCAACAATCTTCTGAATCTGTGACAAGGCCGGTGAATTGGGAAGAGCGCTCTTGTCAACCTTCTTATTCAAAGCCTGACCCCCAACGTCTTTGACCCACAAGTTTCCATTAGTTGCGCCTGCAATCCACTTAACGAACTTAAAGGCAGCAACTTTTTGCTTGCTCCATGCAGTCACGCCATATACGGAGCCTTCAATTCCGGAGAACTTCTTGGCTAACGGAGCCGAGGGATCTATTGATGGCCAAAGCATGGCACCAAGGTTGGCATCTCCCAATGCTTTTCCAAATGACTGCCAGTTAACAGCATCTGAAATAATCGTGCCAGCGAAAGCAGCTTTCCCACTTGAGAAGAGATCTGCCGCATCAGGCAACATCGAGATCGACGGTGCGTTTGTATTGGTCCAACCTGAGTTTGTCAGCATCGCAAGTCCTTGAAGGATTTTTACCATCTTTGGATCAGTCCATGGCATCTTTCCAGCAAGTATCTTTCGCATATCTGCTTCAGTCAGGTAGTTACGAGCAATTTCAGGAAAGTCCCAGTAAGCAGGGAATACGCCGGTGAGACCTAATGCTAGACAAGTGCTACCAGTGGCTTCAATGGCCTTGCATGCTGTGCCGAATTCAGACATCGTCGTAGGTGGCTTATTAGGATCAAGACCAGCCTTAGACAGAATTAACTTGTTGTAATACATGACGTTGCCTTGATAACTGAAAGGCAATCCGTAACATTTCTGAGTCACATCAAATCCGAGACATGCTCCACTATAGGTGAGTAGATCTTTACCGGCGGCACGGACATCTGCAGGAAGGGGAACATAGGCTGATCGACGATCGAAAAGCTCTAGTCCTGCGTTATTTGCCATGACATCGGGCCCAGATTTCGAAGTGATATAGGGACCTTGTACTTCTGAATACTTGTCAAAAGGCACAGTCTCCAACTTCACCTTAATCGATGGATTGGCCTTTTGAAATGCGGCTACCGTATCCGCCCAGAATTTGGCATTGCCAGGAGCCCAGCCAAGTACTTTGATGGTCGTAACTTTAGGCGCCGCAAAACTGTAACTGCCACTCACAACGGCGAGCATCGCCGAAACAATTAGAGTAACAATTACGGGAAGCCCAAGTCGCTTTCCTCTGTATTGCTTTTCCCTCTTCATCTTGATCTCCTTTGGGTGATTGGGGGGATTTTTTTGACAGCAGAAATGCTGTCAAAAATTTGTGGCACGCAATCGCGTGATTTCGCCACCATTGCTGGCGCTACGGAGAACGGCTTGTGCGATTTCTACGACATGAACCCCTTCTTCAGGAGTACATAACGTAGACGGCTGGTTTTTCAGAACACAATCAAGGAAGTACTGCAACTCAGCAACGAGCGGTGCGTTCTCGATACCAAAACCGAAATGCTGGGGTTCATCGTCAACGGAGGCAGTTTCGAGATGAGCCGTGCGGCCTGTTCCAAAGACACTCACGCTGTCGTCCACTTGTGCAGGGTCACCTTCAGAAAGAAGGCAAGACACTTGAATCGTCGAAATGGCTCCACCATTGTGCAGACAGTGAGCAACAAAATAATCAACCTTGCCCTGCGAATTTCGGTGTTCAAGGGCACTTACTTCCGTTACCGGTCGAGCGGTAAGCCAGATCGCCAGATCGAAGTCATGCACTCCCAATAGAAACGCTGGATGAATATCTGGATAGAGGGAAATTAAGGCGCGGGATCGATTACGACTCAGCGTCACACCCACTACGGAACCGAATGCCGGTTGACTAATCACTGTCTTGAGATTTTGATGTCCCTGAGAAAAGCGGAGGAGATGCCCTGGAAGGCACTTTCGCCCAAGGGCGGCCGCGACTTCAGCAAACTTTTGCGCATCCTCTGGAGAATCTGCAAAAGGTTTCTCAACAAGAACGTCGACCCCCGCGGACATTAATTCTGTAGCGATGTGCAGTCGGGTTTTGCTCGGAGTAACAATTGACGCGGCATCCAATTTAGTCTCGGCCAACATTTCAGCCACTGAACTGAAAATCTTTGCGGTCTTTGCCAACGGATCTCTTTGCCACTCTAAACGACGTTTCTCGTTTGGTTCCACAATTGCAACGAGTCGGACCGAAGGCATCCCTGCATATACGGAGACATGCTCTCTCCCAAATATGCCCCCTCCGATTACCGCAACGCGGATTGGCAGTGTCATGGTTTACGACGATCCACTAACTGAACAAGCATCGTCTTCAAAGCTTTGATACCTACTTCAATGCACCCTTCATCAACATCAAAGTTTGAAGAATGTAGCGGGGATGAAAATCCCTTTGCATCAGGCGAGGTTCCCAGTTTCATGTATAACATCGGTCCAAGTTCACCCAACAGGGCGAAATCATCTGAGGTCAAAGGTGGTGAGTCTATTTGAAAAGCTTGAATTCCATCATTAGACAAATTTTCTAGAGCGATCTTGACGAGTTGGACATCATTCATCAAAGCAGGCATTTCGTTTGCCCACGTGATGGAACTGGATAACCCGACAACATCGGCCACGCCAGCACAAACCCTTTCAATTGTTTGCTTTAGTCGATCTCTTACAAATGGATCATGAGTTCGGAGTGTTCCAGTCAATTCAGCAGAAGCGGCTAAGGCACTTTGCGAGGAGCCGGCATGAAAAGTGCCAACGTTGAATCCGACAAGATCGTTGGGATTGCGCTCTCTATTCAAACTGGCATGCAGGGCCAATACCGCGTTGCTTGCCGCCAAGATTGCATCTCGTCCATTTGCTGGGGTTGCCACATGCGCCGAAACCCCTAAAAACGTCACGCTGAATGCATCTTTGGCGGCCATTGCCGCTCCCACATCGACCCCGATCATTCCAACCTGAAGCTGTGGCCAACAATGCAATCCAAGAACAGCCGTGTAAGTCTTGTCTAAATACCCGGACTCGAGCATCGCCCGAGCCCCAGAGCCCTGCCCGAAGGGGATTTCTTCGGCAGGCTGAAACATCAGAGTTACTCTCTGACGTAAATCAGGCTGGGTGCTTAACTGCTCTGCAAGGCCGAGTAGGACAGTCATATGTACATCGTGACCACACGCGTGGGCCACCCCAGGATTCTGTGATGAATAGGCAACATCCTTTCCATCTCGGATCGGATAGGCGTCCATATCAGCTCTTAATAGGATCCGAGAACCCTCATAATCACCTGCCCACTGTGCCAAAACCCCGGTTCCGCCGACCTGAGACTTCACTGACCAACCCAAATCAATGAGCTGATTTGCCACGATCCCGCTTGTTCTATACTCCTCGAAGCGCAATTCGGGATGAGAATGAAAGTCTCGTCGAAGAGCACTAAGCCTGTCATAAAAGTCAGAATGAGTGTACATTTCCACCAATGTCCGTAATTAAGCGATAATTACGGAATGCTATTGTCGCTTCTGGAAATCGTCAATAGCCAAAGGGGTCCTCATGAATATCCACCAGATCCTGGAAACACACCGTCTGACCGAAGAGAGGCGCTGATATGAGACTGCTCAGCGGTCGGGTTGCCCTCCTTGGAGCAGCCCAACACCCTCACGCAACAAAGCGCCTCAAGCAATCGTGGCCCAACCTCCATTGGTTTGAAGCCAAACCTGGCGATGCGTTTCTAGATGAAGTCGCCGTGATCGTCCTTGCGACAAGTGCAGATAAACCTGAAGGCGCATATTCAATCCAAATTTCAGGTGATCGAGCACCAAGAATCAATATCGATGGTGGACCATTTTCAGGAGTCATTTACGGAGTTGAAGAACTCATTCAGCGCAGATCTACAAGCTCTCCTGCAGGGGTCCAACTCATTGTGGCTTCGATCGAACGAGTGCCAACTCTTAGCTACCGCACATTTTGGACTTGGGACCACTCCTCCAACTGGGAACTAGATCAAATCGGCCACCAAGAAACGGGAGTCTTCAATCCTTACGGCAAACCACCAACTGGTTTTCTCGCCGATTACAAGAGGATGGTGGATTTTTGTAGTGCCCATCAAATAGCAGCAATAGTCGTGTACGGCTTTCTGCGTGATTCTCACGGTGGAATTCCTTCTGCACAAGAACTCTGTCGCTATGCAAATGAACGTGGAGTTCGCATTCTTCCAGGCATTGCAATTTGCGCGTATGGTGGCGTTTATTGGGAAGGACGCAATCAATATAACCTCGCGACCTGGCTAAAAAAGAATCCTTCATTTGCGTCACAAATACATTCCGATATCGGCTTTCAGATTGAGGATCTCTCCTTTCCGCTCGCATTTCCCCGAAGCGACTACACGCTTTCTGGGTGTCCTTCAGAACCTGCAAATATGGCATGGATGGAAGATTCAGTCTCCTGGCTCGCTGAGACCTTTGACATTGGTGGAATCAACATCGAAAGTGGAGACTATGGAGTTTGTGATTGCACCCGGTGTAACTCTCGTCGTGGTGAACGCGAATCTGCAGAAAAGAGAGGCGAATCGCTCGAATCTTGGTCTCATGCCGACCTAACTCATAACTTCCCAAGACTCTTCAAGGCAGCGACTTCAAAACGATCCGACTTGTGGCTCTATTGCGAATTGCAGTGGGACAACTTGTTGGACCCCCTTGGAAGTGATTCCTTCCAGTCAATGCCCGAAGGTGGCGTCTACCAACACACGCTCAATCGCTCTTACTGGAATCGAGTAAAAAGAGAACTTACAGCCAACGACGTCGCCCGTTTA
Source organism: Actinomycetes bacterium (assembly GCA_023252155.1). Lineage (GTDB taxonomy): Bacteria > Actinomycetota > Actinomycetes > Nanopelagicales > Nanopelagicaceae > QYPT01. Next base: position 27,289 of record JAHEXJ010000008.1, read on the forward strand.
CCGACCAGCAAAAACATCTTTCGTTGCCAGTTCGCTAGCCAGTGGAACGGCGACGAACGAACCGAGAGATACGCCTTTAACGGAAGAGACTTTGCAGATATGTCTCGTAAGGCCGCCGACGTCGGCATGATGGGACTCACGGTCTGGGGAGAAGCGTCGCCGCATCACGTTTCAACCGAACTTAGTTATCTTGCCTTCGGTCGTTTCAGTTATGACCCATCTTTGACATGGGATGTATTCAAAGCAGAAGAAATTGATCCCAGGCTGGGTGGAGAGGCCACCGCTAATGAATTTGTATCGATTCTCGAAGAGCTAGATCGTAACCAGGTGTTGTCTCCGAAGAGACTTGAAGTTCTGCGTGGAATTTCCGCTGACGGCATAAAAAGTACGGCAGGTGACACGGAAGGGAGATGGATCTGGCTCGCAAACCGTCTCAATCGCCGACTGGAAATGATGAAAGGCAAGGATTAATAACAGAATCTACTTTCAAACTCGGCCATCATGGATTGCTGATAACGATGTTCACAATCTTTGGGGCGCGAGTGACCACCTTAGTCACGGTGGCGCCCTTAAGCGCCTCCACAATCGTGGGATGCGCAAGTGCCGAAATCTCTAACTGATCATCGGAAATCAAAGGTGAGACCTCGATACGTTCTTTGATCTTGCCGTTGATTTGAATCACGGCAACCAGGGCATCAGCGATTAAAAGAGATTCATCCACCTTCGGCCATCCGACCAAGGCAACGCAGGGCTTATGACCTAAGCGCTCCCACATTTCTTCCGCTGTAAACGGAGCAATAAGGGAGAGCATGATCGCGATTGCTTCGACCGCCTCGCGGGCTGCAGGATCGGACGGGCCACAACCAGAATCGATCGCCTTGCGCGTCGCATTGACCAATTCCATGACGCGCGCAATTGCAACGTTGAAACGCATTGATTCCACAGCGAAACCTGCATCGTTGACGGCCTTGTGAGTCGCCTTTCGCAACGTGACATCACCAAGTGAATAATCGATTCCCGGTGCACTGGAAATATCGCCTGAAAGCCGCCACGCACGGTTCAAGAATTTCACCGATCCGGACGGTGAGACATCCGCCCAATCGATGTCATCTTCAGGTGGACCGGCAAAGACCAACGACAGGCGAACTGCATCAACGCCGTGGGTAACCAATTCATCAGAAAGCTTCACAAGGTTTCCGCGACTCTTGCTCATGGCTGAGCCGTCCATTGCAACCATTCCTTGATTGAGCAATCGCATAAACGGTTCGTCAAAGGAGATCATGTCCATGTCGCGTAAAACTTTTGTGACAAAGCGGCTATAAAGCAGATGCAAGATCGCGTGGGTTATGCCACCGACGTATTGATCTACCGGCAGCCACGCATTTACATCTTCGCTCCTGAATGCCTGCGTGTGATCGGTCGAGCTTGGGAAGCGAAGGAAATACCAGGACGAATCCACGAAGGTATCCATCGTGTCGGTATCGCGTTTGGCAGGCTTACCGCACTTGGGGCATGACACATTGACCCAATCGGTCGCCGCTCCCAAAGGCGATGTTCCCTTGGGCTTCAAATCAAGCCCTGCGGCCTCGGGCAATTTCAAAGGCAATTGATCAAGTGGGACAGCAACTTCGCCGCAGGATTCGCAATGAACAATGGGAATCGGAGTTCCCCAATAGCGCTGCCGCGAAATCAGCCAATCACGAAGACGATAGTTGCGCCCCGCCTTGCCAAGTCCATCTCGTTCGAGTTGGGCATTAATGAAAGCAATGGCTTCGTCTTTAGGCTTGCCGTTAAGCGGTCCTGAATTGATCAAAGCACCATCACCTGCTGTTGCAATTCCGCTGACAGATGGATCTTCCTCACCTGTTTCGACGACAACTCGCACGGGCAAATTCATTGCGCGCGCAAAATCCAAGTCGCGTTGATCGTGGGCCGGCACGGCCATGATTGCGCCGGTACCGTAATCTGCAAGGACATAATCACTGGCCCAAATCGGCAGCTTCTCACCGTTGACCGGATTGATCGCATAGCGTTCTAGAAATACGCCGCTCTTTGGTCGATCAGTTGCTAGGCGGTCGATATCACTAGCTGCCTTGATCTTCTCCAGGTACTCGGCGAACTGCTTTTCAACCGCAGTCCCCTTCGCCAACTCCGCTGCCAATTCGCTATCAGCCGCAACAACGAAAAACGTTGCACCGTACAAAGTGTCGGGGCGTGTGGTGTAAATCGTGACAGGCTCATCGCGACCCTCAATTTGGAAAAGGACGTTGGCGCCAGTCGATCGACCTATCCAGTTGCGCTGCATCGTCAAGACTTTGTCCGGCCAATTGCCTTCAAGTTGTGACATGTCATCAAGCAAGCGATCTGCGTAATCGGTAATTTTGAAATACCACTGCGTCAATTTCTTTTTTGTAACTGGCGTATCGCATCGCTCGCACAACCCGGCAACGACTTGTTCGTTCGCCAAAACTGTCTGGTCCTTCGGGCACCAGTTAACATTCGATGCCTTGCGATAGGCAAGACCGCGCTCGAACATCTGAATAAAGAGCCATTGATTCCAGCGATAAAACTCAGGATCGCATGTGTTGAATGTTCGATCCCAGTCGAAAGAACATGCATAGCGTCGCATCGATGCCCTCTGCACCGCGATGTTCTCGTATGTCCAGACAGCAGGATCGATTCCGCGCTTAATTGCAGCATTCTCCGCAGGCAATCCAAATGCGTCCCATCCCATCGGATGCAAAACGTTGAAGCCACGCTGCACCCAATATCTCGCGATGACATCGCCTAAGGCATAGGCCTCGGCATGTCCCATGTGGAGGTCACCCGATGGATACGGGAACATGTCCAGGACGTACTTCTTGGGTCGGTTATCATCTGGACGGCCCGATTTGAACGGAGCCAAGTTGTCCCAGACCGGAAGCCACTTCTCTTGGACATAGGCAACGTCATAGCCCTCGTGGACGAAATCACGCGTGTTATCGGTCGACATGGGCCTAGGTTACAGGGGTCTTGCATAACTATCTGCGAAGGCTAGATTCCCCGAATTTGACCAGTGCTTGGGCATTCCGAAGGGCAGATTTTAGTTCAGGGCCGGAGACGTGAATAACACCATAATGAGCGGTCTCTAATACAGCAAGAGCGGCTGCAACGTTTACTGATTCGGGGATTGCGTCTCCTTCGCTTGCAACTAGTTCAGCAACATCGAAGAATTTCTTTGCGTGTGTTAATCGTATTTGCGCTTGACTACGGTCGCATTTTGCAGTTCGCATATCCGACTTAGAATTCACTTTGTCCTCTCTGCGGCAACCAAAATGTTCGGCCCAAACAGCGATACTGCATCACGTCGCAGGGATTCAACGATTGGTTCATTCCGAGAGAGCATTTCTGATACCTGTGCAGGGGTAGCCTGAATTACACTGGCGTGATTGCCCGACCATCGGCGAATTAACGTACTTAACGTTGCAATTTGAATCTCCCACTGGAGGGCGCCATCCAGAACTTTCTTCGGGCTAACGATAAATAAATCGATATCAGACTCTAATCCGCCATCACCACGGGCCGCTGAACCGAAGACTGCTGCCGCAACTGGCTGAATTGACCACTTACTTATCTCATCACTTATTCGTCTGAAGAGTTGACCTCGAAGGTCGATCAGCGCCAAAACTGCTGGCGCCGCCACATGATCACGATTAAGCGAGTAAAGATTGGAACTCCCCGCTTCCATGACATCAATGAGGCCGTGCCGCTCAAGACGCTGTAGTACCAATTGAACCCCGCGAAGACTGCCCTTCCCTGCTACGCGACATACCTGGTTCCCCGTCATCGGCGAAGTAGTCCCTGCCAGCGTAAGTAAAACCTCAGCATCAAGGGTCGAAACGACAGCATGGGCCGGAAAGGTGAGATCCATGAACGCCTCCATCCTTAGCGACTACAATACTAGTTATTCGACTACAATACTAGTCGCTTGGAGATTAGTTGAAGGAGTTGTTCATCCCTAACGGTCTGCGAATCGCCCGAAGTAATAGGAATCCGGAAATAATCGAGGCCATCAAGGCAGTTGCCGATTCCGAGTACCACATTCCCCTACCCCACGAACCGGCAATCACCGCATCGCTCAGACCAAAAGCAAACAGGGCCACCGCCGCAACAAAGAACATTGTCGTTGCAATCGCCGAACTCAGAGTTGTCGGAAGAGACTTGATCGAATAGAAACGCGTCTGCTTCCATCCTCGTACCAGAGCAAGAATAATCAAACCCACAATCCCAAGTGCTCCGAGCATCCACGTCATGTCATGGGCGGCTTCCCATGTGCCGGCTTGCTGGCAATTCGCTGCAGTCGGGTGAATCGATAACCAATACGAGCAAGTTTGAATTGAAGGTAATGCAGTAGTCGGAAGACCAAATACCGCTTGAACTGAAGTGAAAAGCGAAACTATGTATGCGATTGCCGCACTCACCCCAATCGCGACGAATGCCATGGCGATCAGTTCTGCAGCCTTTGTAGATAAGGCCACCAGAGTCCCGATCAGCGAAAATCCCCATGCTTCAGCATTGTGTGCCTCGGCGACTTCCCTGGCTTTCCCAAATCGAGATATTGCTTCCTTCTGAGCATCATCTTCGGACAGCCCGGTTTTCATGAGATCGGCTGCAGAAAGTCGGAGGTGGTCCTCGGTCTCAAGCAGGGTGCGATGAGATTCGATTGCTGGACCCTGAAGATCGCGAGCAATTTTTTCGAGGTACTGATCGATGAAATCGCTCATGAGCTCATCCCCAAAACCATGTTCACCGAGTAGGAATACTTGGCCCAAGCCTTCTTCCCCGATTGAAAGGCGGCTCGGCCATTTGGAGTTATCTCATAAATCCTTCGCCGGCGACCCGATGTTGAATCCCAGCTACTACTTATCGCGCCAGATTTCTCGAGACGGTGAAGCGATGGGTAGACCGTACCTTCGGGCAAATCAAAAACGCCTTCGCTCGTTTCCTTGAGTTTCTGGATGAGTTCATAACCGTGCGCAGACTGCTGCCGCAAGATCCCTAAAAGAAGAGTGTCTAGATTTCCAGCGTTCCAGTTCTCTTTCATACCTAGATACTCTAGGTATAGAGCGAAACGTTGTCAAGGCACAAACCCAGCAAAAAACAAGTCATCATTCCGTAAGTACCTTGACTGTCATAGTAATATGATGTACATTGTATTTATGTCAGAAACGAAATTGTCTTCCGATTTACTTCGTGGGCACACAGACACGATGGTTCTAAAACTCCTAAACGAGGGCGACAAGTACGGGTATGAGATTTCAAAATTGATAACGGAGAAATCCCGAGGCGCCTATCAGCTCAACGAAGCAACGATGTACTCCTGCCTTAAGAGGCTCGAACGTGAAGCATGCATTAAGTCCTATTGGGGAGATGAAACCAACGGGGGTCGACGAAAGTACTACTCAATCACAAGACATGGCCAAGACCTGTACGTCCAGAATAAAGAGAACTGGGAAAACGCCAAAACAATTCTTAGCAAATTGCTCTAGATCACGAAGGGTTAAAAATGAAGCAGAAATTGGAAGCACACCTGAACGAAGTCTTCAAACAGTACGGAGATTTTCCAGCGTTGGTCGATGTGAAACAAGAACTCCTCGGCAATTTGGAGGATAAGTTTCGCGATCTCATGCAACAAGGTTACGAGGAATCCGTGGCGTTCCAGATGACGATCGACTCAATCGGCGACATTTCAGAATTCACGGAATCCAATTCCAATGATGCGATCACCGATGAGAGAGTTGCCTCCCCCCGAAATCTTTCAAGTTCCAATCTGCGCGGTGCCGACCTCGCCGGTTCCTCACTCGTAAATGCCAATTTCAAAAACTCTTCGCTCAAGAACGCAGATCTAAGCAACTCAGACTTGCGCGAATCGGTGCTTAGTTCCACGGAGCTAAGTCGCGCCACGTTTAAAGGGTCGGATCTTTCCAGAGCCAACCTTTCGAGGGCGGAACTCAGGGAAGCCAATTTCACCGATTCAAATCTCACCGGAACTGCTTTTAAGGGTTGCGGTCTTAACCGCGCGAAATTTGACAGTGCCAACCTGACCAATACACGCTTTATTGGTTCAGGATTGAAAGAGGCAAGCTTTGGCGGTCAAGTAAAACTCATTGACACAGATTTCAGCAAATCAGATCTATCAGGTGTGAAATTCGACAACCTAGTGTTAACAGGCGTTAAATTCGACAACGCATCCTTGAAAGGCGTCTCCTTTCAAGGCGCGACACTAAATAACGTTTCCTTTCATCATGCTGCCGTAAAGAGAGCGATTTTCGACGGCGCATCGATGGACAAAGTGACGTTTGCGCCATTGAAAAGCGCGGGAGCCCTTTTGGAAAACGTGCGTATTATTTAGCGAACAACCTTAATGTTGAGCATCGGGGTCTGAAAACCACCGTAAAGCCGAAGCCACAAAGGCAGATACATTTCAAGACCACGGACAGAAGTGATGTCTCCCAAATCAACGACGTTCTCTCGCTTCCATCCGAACGTTTCCAAAATTCTTGCAACTTCAGCCTTAGCCCCTTCATCGTTTCCGCCGACGAAAACGTTGTGATCTCCCGGCACCAGACTCGGGTTAACCATGAGTGGGGCCGTCATGGTGTTCAGACTCTTTACAACCTTCACTTCAGGAAAAGCAGTCTGTATCTGCTCGCCCAACGAAGAGTCGTTGCAGACGCTCAGTGTTGGGGCATGCCCTTCGAGAAATCCAGAGGGTTGGCTATATCAATGAGTACTTTCCCATTCGGCGAATGCGCCTTGAGAGGTCTCTTCTCGACATCTCGCGTTCCAATGTGGACCAAGTACCCAAGCTCCGCGAACTTCCCGGCAATCGTCCGCCCAACTACACCTGTGCCAAATACATCGATTTTCATGGCGCCCCCTCTAACTCATTTACATCATATGACTCGAACATGAAAAAGGAGGACCGAGCCAATGGCCCGATCCTCCCCATAGTTCAGTTAAGCGATAACCGCTTAAGCAGCGTCCCCGCTACGAACTGCTGAGATTTCGAACTCGAGAGTGATCTTCTCGCCGACGAGAACTCCACCGGCCTCAAGGGCCGCGTTGAAGTTGATACCCCAGTCCTTGCGATTGACGGTTGTCTTGCCCTCGAAGCCGACGCGCGTGTTGCCCCATGGGTCAACGGCGGTTCCGGTGTAATCGAGGTCAAAGGTGATCGACTTTGATACACCCTTGATCGTGAGGTCACCAGTGACGGTGTATGTATCGGCATCGGCCTTGGAGAAGCTGGTTGATACAAACTTGATCTCTGGGAACTGCTCCATGTCGAAGAAGTCATTGCTTCGAAGGTGGGCATCGCGGTCGGCATTGTTTGTGTTAACACTCTTTGCCTGGATAGTCACCTGAAGATTTGATTCTGCTGGATTTTCGGCGTTGAAATATCCGGTGCCGACGAAGTCGGTAAATAAGCCGCGGACCTTGGTGACCATCGCGTGACGGGCGCCGAATCCGATTTGGCTGTGGGTTGGATCGATTGAATAGGTACCGGTTACGGAACCAACTGTTGCTGTAGTCATTTGTAAAGCTCCTTAGCGTATCTGGGGACGTTTCCTTTTAGTTGAACTTTCATCAGTTGAAGTTTCAACTACTTGACTACTGTAACATAGTTGAAACTTCAATTATTCCCCGATACGACAAATTTGCTTAAAATAGACTGTGACTTGGGCAACTTTTGCCCTTACCTGCGAATTGATTGCAGGTTTAGACCACGCTTATGAGGACAGAAGTTTCACAATGGCAGCTATACCGAAAGCGACAATGACTCCCCGGTAGACGGGTTCAGGCAATCGACGCCCGATATGCCCGCCAAGTTGTCCGCCGATTATCGAGCCAACCCCGATCGCACCGGCTGCTTCCCAGGCAATCCCGCCATGAACTATGAAGACGATCGCGGCCGCAGTGTTGGCCCACAACGCAAGAATGATCTTGATTGAGTTGAGGCGTTGGATGGTGTCGTCAAACATTGCGCCAAGAACTGACATCAATAGAACGCCTTGCGCAGCCCCAAAATATCCGCCATAAACACCCGTCAGGAAAAGTGCGATGCGATGGAAGATTGCGTGGCGGCGAGATATTCCCCCGCGTTGTGCCGCGCGCTTTCGAAGCCATGGCTGAATGATGACCAGAACAAGTGACAACCCGATAAGGACGGGAACGATTGCGCTAAACGCCTTCGAGGGCAATGCGAGAAGAAGAAGTGCTCCAGCAAGTCCACCAACAAGTGACAGCGCAGAAAGACGAATGACTCTGGGCCACTGACTTCGGAGTTCAGAGCGGAATGCATATGCCCCGCTTAGCGCCCCAGGCATGACGCCCACATTGTTGGTCATGTTCGCGACAAAAGGCGTGTGACCGAAGGCAAGAAGAGCTGGAAAAGTTACGAGCCCGCCCGATCCGACGATGGTATTCATTGTTCCGGCAACGATGCCCACCAAGAAGAGCATCGCGACTTCAAAAAGCCTCATAGCCAATTATGTCCGCGATACCTATAAAGCGAAAATGGTATCGATATATGGGATTGCACATATGCTAATTACCTTATGAGAAGCGTTTCTACGCCCAAGAAGTACTATTTTGCGACCCTGACGACTGTAATTCTTCTCGCACTTAATTTGTACGCCACCAAGGCAATGCTTATCTTTGGCTCACCGATGCTTTTTGCCCTCGCACTTTTGATTGAATTCGCCTTGCTCGGAGTCTTTCTCTACAACGTAACACGATCATTGGCTACGCCGGGACGAGTTGCAAAATCGCTCGCTTTCTCCGCTTGGGACGGTCTAAAAACAAATGTCTATGTGAAGAAAGTGCGCGAATCTAGATCGCCGCTTTTAGCTTGGACAAGCCGAAGGTTCCAAGTGCACGATAAGTATGGTCTGCTTCTCACAACCACCGCTCTCGTGGCTTCTTTCTTTCTCGTGAATTTCTTAAATCTTCTCTTTGCAGTCACAAGCAAGGGCCCCATTACCCAAATTGATACACGAGTGCTGAACTTGATGCCAAGCATCAGGACGCCACTCCAAACCTCCTTTTTTCGGGACGTTACGACCTTAGCTAATTTCCAAACGACCTTACTTCTTACGGTTGCGATCGTGATCGCATTGTGGCGAAAGCGCCATCGAGTATTAGCGGGCATATTTATCGCGGTTGTCGCAGCGGAGGAATTAATTACGTGGATTATTAAGAACTCCGTTCAACGCCACCGTCCCGATCAAACTTTGAGAATCATCCGAGAAGGTGGCTATAGCTTCCCGAGTGGCCACGCCTTTCGGGCGACACTTCTATTCGGCTTGCTCGCATACCTCTTTTATAAATCCACGGCGTCGAAGTGGGCAAGGTTCATTGCGATCGGTCTATATGTGTTGAGCGTTTTCCTTGTGGCGGTTAGCCGAATTTATCTAGGTGTTCATTACCCATCTGATGTGTGGGGAAGCGTTCTGATTGGCTGCGCGATGTTGGCTTTGAGTATTGGTGGAATAGAAATCGTTACTCGTTATAAGAACTCCAGTGCAGGGCCAATGATCGTCAGCAAGAAGACGATCCCCGTAATCTCAGGGCTGCTGGTGGCGTTCGCCATTGCAGCCTCACCGTTCCTCGTTCTCATTCACCAAGTCGTGATAACCCCAGCAAATTTGGTGTTACAGGCGATTGATGCCAAAACAGTAAGCAGGCTCCCCCTCTACAGCGAGACCCTCACGGGCAGCCGCATGGAGCCAATTAACTTCATCTTCGTTGGGTCCGAAAACCAACTTGTGAACACATTTACAATCCATGGTTGGTACAAAGCTGATAAATCGACTGTCAGCAATACTTTGAGAGCAATTGCAGTCGGATTCCAGGGAAGGCAATACCTCACCGCCCCCGTTACTCCTTCGTATTTAAACTATGAGCCAGAAAATATTGCCTTTGAACAATCCACGGCAACACATTCGCTAAAACAACGTCACCACACGCGCATATGGCGTACTGACTACGTCCTTTCAGATGGGCGCCAGATTTGGGTGGCCACGGCCAGCTTTGATGAAGGGGTTGAGTTTGCGGGCGCGGCGAAATTACCCACGCACCATATTGATCCAAATATCGATCGCGAAAGAACTTACATCATTAAGTCACTCAGGCTTCAAGGCGATCTTCTTACGGTCGTGCAACCACAACTCGGCAAAAACGCCAGTGGAGACAGTTTCTTTACAGATGGAAAAGCTGAACTCGTTTTCCTAAATTGAAGTTCAAGAAAATTATTTGCTCATCTAACTACTAACATTGGTTTCAATAATATGTGCGCCGCAGTGTTTTCTGCGGCAAAATCCACTTTGCGAATCTCATTTCCTGTTTCCCCCATTAGGATTTCTAACGCACCCCGTGAAACAGCAGGAAGATTTTGATCGAGACTTGAAAATCCGAATTCCTTTGCGATCGGGCTGTTGTCAAAACCAGTAATGCTGATCGCTTGTTTACCCATTCGCTGAAATTCAAGAAGGCAACCAAGGGCCATGGTGTCGCTGACGCAGACAACGGCATCCAAGTCAGGTACAGCATCCAATAGACGGCGAGCGGCTTGTCTGCCGCTTGCGACAGATTGCTCTCCAAAGACGGCTAGGCCATTGAAACCGGGATCCGATCGCCGAGTTAGCTTCCCTGAAAGTTTCCCTGATGTGTTCTTCCATCCCAAATATCGATCTTCATCAACACTCTGCGGAACTCCGTCGGCAGAGTGAGAGCTAACCCACCCCGCGAATCCAATATTTCTGCAACCCTTTTTCCAGAGCATTGCGGTCGCTTCCGCGGTTCCCGACGCTCCGTCGATGTCGACCCACGGATGAGTCACCGAATACAAATCTTCTGCTCCCCATGGTCGGCCAAAGCTCAAGAAGGGAACGTTATTCATTTCAAGGAAACTCAATCGAGGGTCGTTGACCTTGGTGGTCGTAAGAATGATGCCATCAGTATCTTTTGACTTAATGAGCTTCTTCAACTTCTCGACTTCTTGAGTTTCAGATTCAGCCGTGTAGGCGATGACCTTGATGCCCCTGCGCTCCGCGGCTTCTGTTAGTTCGTAGACAAAATCGTCCTGGATGAAACCTCTAAAGAATCCGGGCGTTGAGTTCGAATCGACTCGGACCGCCAATGAAGAAGATTTTTTCGAGCGTAACCGGCGGGCCGACAAATTGGGCGTGTAATCAAGGGTTTTCACGACCTGCAGGACGTGATCCCGCGTCAATGGTCTGACTCTCTCGGGAAAATTGAAAACATTTGAAACGGTCTGAAGGGAGACACCAGCAGCTTCTGCTACATCAACAATCGACGAGTGTCGTCCTTTTCTTGCCACCTTAGTTGAACCTCCGACGCATGTCTCGAGCTCGGTTGTAATCGTTCACGAACTTGGAGTGCTTTCCAAGTTGTCAATGAGCCAAGCATATGCGCCTACTGTCCAACCTTGGATCATTTGCGGGGGTTGGCAGACTCTGTTTGTTTTTCCGCCATTCATTTCGGAAACCACGTCCGTCGTCTGAGTCGTTAATAGCCCATTGTCCAATGGGTCACTCCGAAAGAATTCCGGATATCCACCAACCGACTCGATTGCCGACTTAGTCTTTGAAAGAAGGAGCAAAGCCTGCGAATTAAACCCGTGACGTAATAAGCCTCGGGCCGCAAACACTGAATCCATCGGCCAAGCAGAACCGGTGTGATATCCCCCAGGCCGATAGGAAGGGTGATTCGCTGACAAGGTCCTCAACCCACTTGGCCCTAACAATTGAGTGTCGCTCAGTGCCTCTGCGATTGCATTTCGGTATCCCAACATCTCGGGTCCGTCCAAAATTGTTGAATCAAGAAGTCGGCTCTGATTACTTGCTTGTGAATCCAACGGTTTTTGCACTCGATCATCATTACGCTCCGTGCCTAGTGCGAATCTATCGCCGAGCCAAAGTAAATCTATGAGCCTTTTGCGAATGTTTTCAGCTTCGCTCTTAAGGGCGTCTTCTGACATCGGCCAGTCACTGTGAGGTTTCAATTTCTGAATCACCGCGGCACCGAGCAGAGCTTCGTAAGCCTCACCTGTTGTTTCGATCGACGCTGTCGTATCGCCCCGAGCAAGGGTGCCATCAGCGTGCATATATGAATCTCCAGAGTCCTTCCAGACTTGGTTTTGAATTCCGTTCGGATTCACGCGGTGAGATTCAATGAGTCCGGAGGGGGTACCTAGTCTGCGAAGTGTCCATTCAGTGGCCGATATCGCTCGCCGCCAGAGCGGCATTCCGTCAATGACCATTTCAAGTACGGATGGATTCTCCTCGGCAATATTTGCCAAAGTTTTCAACCATATCAAAGTTGCATCGACCGAACCGTAATATGGAAATCGCCATCCTAAGTTTGTCTCAATCAAGTTTCCTTGTTGATCGCTTGTATCCCTAACCTCATGAGCAATTCTTCCGGGCTCTTCTTCGCTCACATCGTCGTACTTGACCCCCTGAACCTCCGCAAGGGCTTTAACCACAGCCAATTCGAGATTGGGCATCCGTTTACGCAATAGGTTCGCAATGAGCAAGGAATCTCGACCAAAAAGACACCGGAATAAGTTCTCCTCCGGTATTTGTTTGTGATGCTCAAGGGGAACGGCGGCAAAAGGCACTTGATATCCAAATTGCCAACCCAAAATTAACTTGATGGCTTGATCGATCGGCGGCCTTGTACTCGCATCGAAAATGGGATCGTCCAGACCAAGTATCTGAATATCTGCGACTACACGCTCGCCTGGTTTGATATCTGAATTAGGCAAGATGGCCCCTCGTGTCCTGTGAATTGATAGCAGCATCCATCTCGTGACCGAGTGGCGACAAAGTCATGCACTGAGAAAAAGTTAACGCTAGAAATGCATACACAAAAAAGATGGGCCAGGCGAGGACCAGGACTGCCAGTGAAGTGAACACTCGCCGCTTGTGGTGCTGGAGAATACCAAGGGCTTCGGCAAGAACGATCGTCTCATCCTCAAATCGATCTCTTCGCACCGCCAGTGGCACGAGCAAGCTAACCGCAAGAAACCAAAGTATTAGGCACGAGATGGAGATTGATAGAAAAATAAGTTTCTGCAAGTAATTGGAGTTATGGAGTCTCGAGACGTTCTCCAAGGCAAGACATAAAGGAAAACCTGTTCCCATCAGCATCGCCCAACTGAAGCGATCGAGGATCGAGTCTTTCCAATTGGGCTCTCTTGTTGCTGGTGAATCCTTGACGATTAGCACGGCAGAAACGATGGTCGCCAGATTTGCCAGAAAAAGGGCTGCAAGTCGGATCACCAAGGAATGTGTTTCTATTATGAACCAGAATGAAACCGCCCAAACCAAAGCGGTAGGCATTGTTTGAATATTCAGATCCCACAGTGCGCGCAAGGCGCTTCGGATAGAGCTGGGCTTGGTTATTCGCATCATGGCACTCATCCCTTTACCGATGAGGAAAGTTGCATATTAATAATGAACCGCTGCCCGAAAATATAAATAGCGAGGATCGGCAAAGTTGATAAGACGACCAGAGCCATAATCGGTGGCCAGTCAGTGGAGAACTGTCCCTTGAACTCCAAGATTCCAAATGGCAGCGTCCAGTGGTTAGGACTTTGCAAAACAATTGATGGCCAAAACAAATCGTTCCAGGTCCCCTGAAACGTAAGAATGGCCACGGTTGCAAGCACCGGCATTGCGTTGGGAAGCATAATCTTTGTAAATGTTCCGAACGGGCCTGCCCCGTCGATTTTCGCAGCGTCTTCCAACTCTCGTGGAATTGAAAGAAAGAATTGCCGTATAAGAAAAATGTCTGTCGCACTGATCGCCTTGACCAAGAAAATCGCTAGGTAGTTGGAAGGATGACTATTTATCAAGCCCATCTTGACCAAAAGTTGGTAAATCGGAACTAATCTCAATTGGTCGGGAATCATCATTGTTCCGAGAACGACATAAAAGAGAAGATCTCTTCCTGGAAATTTCAATCGCGCAAAGGCGTAACCGGCTAGAGACGCAAAGACTAAATGTAGGACCACGACCACCGACGCAATGAAGAGCGAGTTGGCGAATAGTGAAGGGAATGAAGGCTGAATGTGCTTGAAGACGGTTACGTAGGCCTTCACGGTGGCGTGGTGGGGAAGGATGTTAGATTGGAAAACTTCATCTTGTGGTTTGGCAGAGGTGCTTAGCGACCAGAGGAAAGGCACGACGGTAAAGGCCGAATAAGCAATCAATACGAAGTAGAAGAATTTTCTTTTTAGATTCTTAATGAGACTCACTCCCCTCTCCATGCGCTTGAGCCAAAGGCGAACCTCTGAAGGAGGGTGAGGGAAAAAATAATGACGAAGAGGATGATGCCAATGGCGCTGGCCAGTCCAAATTCGAATTGCCTGAAACATGCGTTGTAAATGTAAAGGACCATGGTCATCAGCGAGTAATCAGGACTTCCATCAGCACCACCAGCAAGAATGGCCTGGTCATAAAGTTGCAACGCGCCGATCATCCCCGAAGTAACAACAAAGAAGTGTGCAGGTTTTAATAATGGCATTGTGATATACCAAAACACCTGCCTGCGCGTTGCGCCATCCATAACTCCGGCTTCCATCAAGGAGCCATCAATGCTTTGAAGATTCGCGAGGTAGAACAGCATCATCGTTCCGCTAGTGGTCCACATATTGAGGCCAACAATCGATAAGAGCGCTGTTCGCGAATCCGACAACCATGCGCCCTGATTGAAGAGATTTGGGACATTGACTCCGAAGAAACTCAGTACTTGATTGAACAAGCCCGCTGGAGCCAGAAGGAAAATGAAGAGAGTGGTTATAGCGGCACTGCTCGCAATTGAAGGAAAATAGAAAGCGGCACGAAAGAATTTGGCGCCCTTGATCTTGGAGTTCACGAGCAGAGCCAGAAGAAGTCCAAGTGCTGTTTGAAGAGGCACAACCAAAACCGCATAAAGAACTGAATTTCGAATTGATTTCAAAAATATTGGGTCGTGAAAGGCTTGTTTGTAGTTCTTAAGTCCCACAAAGCCACGCGGCCCGAGCATCCCCCATTTGTAGGTGGAGATATATATCGCATAGAAGAAGATGCCGACGCTGAGGACGAGAAATAGTGCCATGGGCACAGAGATGAATCCCCAGCCGACAAAGGCTTCATTCCACATACGCCGGCGCTTCTGCCTTGCCGCAACTGAATTGGGGGGACGCGTCGCAACTGCAAGCATTTTCGAATCCCCTCTCAATTCAATTGATATCTGGATTGAGACGCATGAAGCCTCGAATACTTCATGCGTCCCAATTTACCAAGACCATTTACGTCCCTTGCAGCGACGTTTGGCCCGCTAAGTAACTTGGTTTAGTTACTCGGCCATGCAGCCTGCGCTGCTGAGAGGACCACGGCTGACGCTTTGGCTACATTGAATTTCTTGTTCTGTATCTGCTTCTTTGCCTGATTATTGAAGGCGTCAATAACCTTCGACCAACCGACAATTGCAGGTGGGCTTACCGTGTACTTGTCTTTGGCAACAAGGGCGTTCACGTCATACCCAAACGGAGTTGGCACATCCGAACGCGACGGAATCGCCACACCTTGAGATGTCCAGATGGTCATTCCACGAGCTCCCGTCATGTATTGGATGAAGGTCCAGGCGTCGGCCTTATCGGCCGAATCTTTTCCAATGGAGTATCCAGCTGTAAACGCGAGCGAACCAGTGTGCTTACCCGTTGGCAAAGGAGCTTTCACCATGGCTTTGAATACGGCAGGGAACGAATCGTGAAGGAACGGATCCAGCCACGCGCCTTCCATTGTGTATGCACACTTTGCTTTTCCAAATGCTTCGCCAGCCCAACCGGCCGACAGCTGCGATGGTGTGCGGAAAGCGCCTGATTTGTAATTGCCCATTACCCAGTTCATAGCAGCTTTTGTCTGCGCAGTACCTAGGAGAGATTGGCTCCAGGATGAATTGCTAATCCCACCACCGAAGGAAACGAAGAACGCACCTAGTCGGTTGAGATCTGCATCAACGCACATTGGCGTAATTTTCTTTGCCAACAACAATTTGGCTTGCAGATCAAATTCCTTGATCGTCTTCGGAAGGGCTTTGATCTTCGCCTTCGCCATCAAAGTCTTATTGCCCTCAAGAACTAGCGGATTGGCATCTTTTGGTAGGCCGTAGATCGCACCACCGGATTGGAATGGCTTCAGATAACTCTTATTAAAGGGTGCAAGACTGAAATTCGAACTTGCGATGGAAGATGAGAGGTCATACAAAACCCCTTGATTGATCCAGTCCTGGGCTACGCTCCAGTCGACGTAAAAAACGTCCGGGGGCGTGTGTGCTGCAAACTTGGCAGCCATTTGAGCACTGTGATCGGTGTCAGTAATCAGGTCGACTTTGATGTTAGGGAATCGAGCCTGGAATGTGGCGATGGCGTCAGTTAGGGCAGCCGTTTCTGCTGGAGAAGAGCCCCATGTCGCCAAAGTTATGGTGTTCACTACCGGGTCTGCTGCAATAGCAGAGGGAGCCAACGGGGCCAGCAGGATCACTGCAGCAAGAGCCGCCCCGAACGTAAATCGCTTTCTTAACATGGTCCTCCTCGGAACGAATGGGTCATAATTTGAACGTTCAAATTATTTGAACGTTCAAAAAATAGCCGATGTCTTTCGATTTGGAAATGGTCGCGGTCATGAATTTAGTAACGGTTTTGTAACTTTTATATCCGCAGACGACTCTCGCCCCGCAAGGACCCAACATTCAAGCCCGAAGTAAGACGCTCAACCCTCTGGCAGAGCAGCAAACGCCTTCTTCGTACTCTTGTACCAAGCCATTCCCGAGATCGGGCGCTTCCATCTGCCTTGCATGTCCTTCAACGCCGGTGCATGGCTCTCATCTCCACTTGCGCCCATTTCCTTTAGGTGCTTGTCCTGGGCCTTAATGACCTCATCGGCTGAGCTGCCCTGAAATGCCATGTCGCACGGCCCACCCATTTGCTTGCACGTCATTGTTTTCATTCTCGGTTTTCCCCTTCGAATTTGTGATTACTTTTGTCGAAGACCCAAAACGTTGCCGTTGGCGACCTTGAGCCCCTCTATTAAGTTCGCTAGTATTTACCTGTAAATTCAAGTTACTTGATTATCAAGCAATTGTCAATGGGGATGAAACGTGGATTCGAAAAAAGAATTGCAAGAGCAGGTGTTCAGTGCCACCCGTGAATACGGTGTCAGTTCCGTTCTGTTCCGAAACGCAATCAGTCGAAAGATTGGTTTGAACGTTGCTGATTGGGAGTGCTTAAGTCTCTTAACGCTTCGAGGTATCTCCTCGCCTACTGAACTTGCTCGCTACACCGGATTAACGTCGGGATCAGTTACAACGATGCTTGATCGACTAGAAGCCGCAGAATTCATTACGCGAAAACCAAATCCAAATGATCGGCGCGGGGTGCTTATCGAGGTCAATCGAAAATCTACGCCTGCAGTTGGACAGCTAGTCGGAGGAGTTCAAAAAGGACTGAAGGAAATTATCGAAAATTATTCAGAGAAAGATCTCAAGACGATTGTCGGCTTCCTTAATGCATTCACCATGAACGTGAGGAAACACACGGATGCAATCGAAGAGGATTCGTAGGACTCAAATCCCGAGTGGCATCACGAGTGTGCAGTTGACGCTGCCTTATTTAGAGCACCCTTATTTGGGGCATCGGGATTCGTGACTGGTTTGAAAATGATCTCAAAGACAGCATCCATCATCTCGTGAAATTTAGTCTGTTCATAACCAATCGTAAAAGCCGCAAGCGCAAATATCGCCTCAGTTTGAATTGTTGACGCTTTCGGAGACAAAACCGAACCAGTTGCGCTGACAACCGCCTGAAGAGTCAGATAACTTGCCAGACCATATGCTGCTCCAACCAATCCCGCAAAAACATGCCAAACAGTGTCAGTGTGATTCCATCGCTTATTCTTTGCGAAAATCTGTTGCAAACTGTCGACGACACCGCCCAGAGTTCCAAACCAGAATACTAAAATCGGTACCGAAAACCCGAAAATACTGATGGTTCGAAGATTATTCGAGGACGTTAAGGTGGAATCGGAAATCGGTGCACGATACACAATCAAAATGATTGCGAGAAATATCAAATAGATCAAAGGAATGGCAACTAACCACTTTGGCATGTGTCTCGAAGGTTTTTCTTTCAAAGATTCTGGATCGCTCATAACTTCAACAACTACGAACTCTGTTTCGCTCATAACTTCCCCATTTCTAAGTGGGAAGTAGTTATTAAGTATGAGAACTGCGAATACTGAAAACAAGCATTTGCGGCAGTTTCAATGATCAAACATTTTCTGCCCCCTGTTCAGGGGTCATCGGGGTGACCTCACAATGATCAAGCCAACATCTCGTCCGTACAACGCTCGACCGCACTCTTCACAAAGGCCAATACTTCATCGAAGATCTCAGGGCCCGGCCATTTGTTTACAAGTCATTGTTTTCAAGTGAGTCATTCCCCAATTGAAAATTGCCGTCTATTCATTATCAACGAAACGACGTAGGGCTTCAAGCCGTATGTCCCAACGATGCTCAAGATCTGCGATAAAGGCTCTCCCCTGATCCAACATTTCGCGATTCATCTGGATATTGGTGCCCCTTCCTTTGGGTACCAGGGTCACCAGTTGTGCGTCGGCCAATATCTGAAGATGTTTCCGTGCACCTTGGCGGGTGATGTCTAGTCCTTCAGAAAGTGAATTGATCGTGAAAACATCTCCGCTTGAAAGTCGACGGATCATCTCTAATCGAGAAGCGTCTCCCAGCGCTCGGAAAAGTTCTACAACAGCCATTATTCTTGATTCACCAATTTCTCCAGACGATCCATCATGTACTCCCAGCCGCCGCTATTGTCTCTAAAGCTCGCTTGAGCAATCTCGGCCGGTAGCGAGGCGAAACCAGATTCTTTCAACGTAACTTTAGTTCCACTGTCTAACGCCTCGATATAAAACTCAACGAGGGTGTTGGGGACTTCAAGAACATCGCCAATGATGCCAGTCGAACCCGGAACCCATCGATACGCGAAGTACTCAAAAGGCCTGGCAGCCTCAACAAAAATCTGCGTCCGATGTTTTTCATTTGTGAATACAAAGATTGGCCGTTGGCCGACTTCCAATGTTCCACCTTCAACGACGTCAGGAAACCAAGTAACAATTTCCTTCGGGTCAGTGATGGCCTTATAAACACGCTCTTTGCTGGCCTTGACGGTGATTTCTCGAGTGATGACATCTTGCATGGCTAGTTCCTCTCCTATTCATGAATAAGCCCTACTACGCCAGCAATCTACAGCCTTTTTTCTCAATAGGCAACCATTTAGTTGCCTATTCTAAGACGCAATATGCACGAATAGATCCGTAGAAAGACGGATAGCCCAAATAGTATAAATAACACAGAATTGTGTTATTTCAATCATTTGTGTATCTTGAGGTTATGGATAGAGACAAAGTCCTCGTTTTTAGTGATCACGTGGGGCGGTTTTATGCAGATCGCTATGGCTTTCCGCCCGTGGCAGGTCGCCTGATTGGCTACCTCTACGTCTGCCAACCAGCAGAACAGTCAATCAACGACATTGCCGACACCCTGCTAACGAGCCGAAGTGCAATCAACAATGGCGTCAAAATGCTAGAGACGCAGAAACTGATCCACCGTTCACGACCAGCCGGCACCCGTGCCGACCTCATCAGCCTTAACCCTCTTGGCTGGGAAAACATGGGCTTTGACCCAACCGAATATCAACAGATGGCAGATCTGGGGCGCGAAGGACTTGGAATCCTGACAAAGGCCTCGCCGGAACGGCGACAAGCTCTTGAAGTTGTTGTCTCACTCAATGAATTTCTTGCAGACAGAGTGCCAAAACTTTACGAGGAGTGGAACGCGCATCATCAGAAAAGTCAGACGACTAAGAATGCCAAGGGGAAATGATGGAAGCGGCAATTTCGGTTAGCGGTTTAAAGAAATCTTATAAAGAGAATGCCGTTCTCACCGGAGTCGACTTCAGTGTTGAAAGTGGAACTATTTTTGCCTTGCTCGGCAGCAATGGTGCAGGCAAGACCACCATCATCAACATCCTGACGACGCTTATTGAATCTGACGCCGGTAACTCCATGGTTGGCGGTTTTGATGTCGCTAAATCCCCCAACGAGGTACGCCATCACATCAGCCTGACAGGGCAGTTCGCCGCGGTTGACGATATTCTCACGGCTCGCGAAAACTTAGTACTTATCGGCGATTTACGGCACGTGAGCAACCCTGCACAAACAGCCGTTGACCTCTTGAAAAAATTCGGTCTTAGCGACGCCGCTGATCGTCGAGTTACCACTTTCTCAGGCGGTATGCGTAGGCGACTAGATATTGCAATGAGTCTGATCGGCAATCCTTCGATTATCTTTTTAGATGAGCCGACAAACGGCCTTGATCCCGAAGCGCGCAACGATATGTGGCAGACGGTCAGAGCGCTCGCCAAGAATGGTACGACGGTATTTCTGACCACACAGTATCTTGAGGAAGCAGACGAACTAGCTGACACCGTCGCCGTATTGCACCAAGGCAACATCATCGCTAAAGGCACACCTGAGGAACTGAAGAAACTAATACCTGGCGGTCTGGTCAAGTTCACATTTCGTAATGAAAATCAATTAGAAACTGCCATTAACGTTTTGGAAAATGACTACAAGATTACGGAAAGAAATGCGCTGACAATTACAGTCGCAACCGGGGGCAACACGACTCAAATCGCCGACTTATTTATCCGACTCCGCGATGCGAAACTTGATCCGACCGACTTCTCACAACAGATACCGACTCTGGATGACGTGTTCTTCAAGCTGACGAGCAAAAAGGATGAGGCGAAATAATCATGCGTGCACTCAAAGACACATGGACGATGACAAAGCGAAGCTTGCGTCACATCGTTCGAAGTCCTGACACCATCATTACGGTTGTTTTAACCCCGATCGCGATGATGCTCATGTTCGTTTATGTTTTAGGCGGTGCACTCGGTCAACAAACCGGCTCGGTAAAATATATTGATTTCATTACTCCTGGAATCATCATTTTGACGGTCATTAGCGGCATTGCATATGCCGCGTTCCGCCTCAACAAAGACATACAAAAAGGGATAATCAATCGATTTCGGACCATGCCAGTCGCGCCTTCCTCGATATTAAGCGGACAGGCCGTCTCCTCAACGTTGTCCAATTTATTTTCTTCCTTGTTGGTCCTCGCGGTGGCATTTGCCATCGGTTTCCGGACCAGCGCCGGACTCCTGGAGTGGTTAATGTTTGCCGGACTCGTAATTCTTTTCACGCTGGCGACTACGTGGATGGCAATTTACTTCGGGCTGAAAGCCAATTCGGCCGAGGGAGCTGGCTCGTTCAGTTATATCTTGATGCTACTGATTTTTATTAGCCCGTCCTTCGTGCCGACGAGTTCCATGACTCCTCTTTTGCGCGGCTTTGCGGAGAATCAACCTTTCACCCCGATTATTGAGACGATGCGATCGTTGCTAACAACTGGCACTGTGGGCAATAAAGGATGGCTCGCACTTATTTGGTGTCTTGGGATTCTTGTTGTGATGTACTCCCTTGCCATCTGGCAATATGGACGAAAAACATTGGCGACCAATAGCTAACTCTCGAATGCACTTAACGATTTCTTCAGGAAATTTTCCTATACTCACCCAATGAAACGCCTCTCCAGAACCGTCCTGGCCGTTTACCTCATTGTTCTTCTGTGGCTAGTTCTATTTAAATTCTCATCTAATCCCCTTTTAGTATTTTCAAGTTACAAAACAAGAAGTCTTAACCTAATTCCATTCGCAGACACGTCTCAAAGTAACTTGTACCAAATCGCCGATAACGTTCTCATATTCATTCCCTTTGGCTTGCTACTAAGTGTCAATCTCAAGGCCACTGACTTCAAGCGACGGCTCACATATATCGGCGCCCTTAGTGTTTGTGTTGAGATTACCCAATATGTTTTTGCAATTGGCAGAACGGATATTACAGATGTTATTGCGAATACATCGGGCGGGCTAATCGGATTGCTGTTTTATGACGCAGTCAAGAAACACATTCGAAGTGAAAAGTTAAACCGATTAATAGATGTCGTAGGTGCTGTTCTTCTCATCCTAGTAATCCTGCTGCGCACTTTTATTTTTAGGATCAAATACCAATAATTCTTGTGCCCCTTTACACAATTGAGACAGACAAATGGCAAAATCGCTCGAGTAAGTAGCTACAGCTTACTTAATAAATATGAGTGCCAATGAGGCAAATACCATTGTAATGTCGCGAAAAGTAACGGCTAATAGTCCGGTGTTTGTAAGAATTATTCCGCTGAATGTTAGAGCCGCTATCAATGCAGCGTACTTTATGTATGTACCTAAGAGTAGCCAAATGGCTAGTAGCAATTCATAAACCGAGAAGACGTGCAGCAAGAACTTGCCGGAGATGCAGCTTGTTAAAAAATGCGGCAAGTAGCCGATCCAATCGGCAGGCGTAATGAAAGAGGACACACTTGCATATAGCAATACTGTCGCCAACCCGATGCGAAGCAAAAGATTCGCTATCTTATTGCCATTACTAACGTCTATCTTTAACATCCAACTCTCTATTCGATTGTAATTTGCCCCTGAATACTTGGATCTAAGTGATCGTGATATCCAAACGAGCCAGTCTTAGTCACTGTGAAGGTCTTGCTTAAGCCTGCCAAGACTGACCCAACGTTTAGATCAGTATCATCAGTGTGGACGGGATGAGGGTTCGAGTCCATCTGCAATTCGTTGGACGAAGTATTTGTAATAGTCACTTTTGACCCTGATTTAACGGTCAACGTTGCTGGGCTGAACTGGCTACCATCAAAAGTGATGGCATTTGAACCAGTAGGGCTCGTGGAAGGGCTCGTAATTTGCGACGGACTGCTTGGAGATTTATGAAATGCCAAATACCCACCACCACCGATGACGATTGCCGCTATGAGCCCAATAATAAACTTCTTCATTTGCCGTCTCCTGATTGTGACTCGCTGAGTTTTGTACAATTACTCTGGTAACGAGACTCACCCTTATAACGTTCAATACCAAACCCACCCCTGGGGGGCTCTACGGGACTAACTCCCACTCCCACTGGAGCCCTTGACCAGCGGAGTCACTTGTAGGTTTCCACAATAGAAGCCAAGGCCCCTGCCTTGGATGAGGCCCATAGGGGCTTCATACATCGAGCGTGCTGTCAGGAGACCGCGCGAACCGGGCAGCGTGACTTGAAAATCTTTTATCTCTGGACAGGTTGGCGGATCGCCAAAGCTGGTCGATTGGATCGTGAAGGAGACGACTTGAGCATGGGAGGTGATCGAGATCCGAGGCAGCGGCCCATTCGCACTTTCGAATCCGCCGAGATAAGCCATACGCACGTAACTGGCCACCGCGGTTGAGTGGTTCGTGAGTTCAAGTCCGACGACTGGGTAGCCGCTCATCATGCACGGAGAAGGTGAAGTCACCAAGGCCCGCACTACCACTCCGCTATGCCCCATACCTCCCGGGATGGCCGTCACACGGAGAAGCTCCACACGTGCGCTTGGGCACGTCAGCGATCTCGACAGGGTAAAGCGAACAATTCCGATGACAAAGAGACAAGCCACTGCGACGACAACAGCAACAACGCGGAAGGGGAAACCGCGCCTATGTGACCCATTGTCGCGAATGTGCATTATGAGAACCTCGACGTCCAAGAAATTAATCGAAGTGGGGTGCCGGAATGCGTGGTCATCGCCATCATCTCCTCCACTTAATGCCTGAAACGATACCGTGAATGAAAATTCGCCAACCGACAGAAATGAAAATCAAATCGGCGTGTAATTGTGTACTTAGTTTTAATACCACGCCTTTGGTGGAGCTGAGGGTGTCCTGTTCCACGACATAGGTTACGGATGTGTCGAGAGATAGGTGACACCTTTGGTTTAAATAAGGGATGTCTCCTGCCCCTCGTTCAAATAGTCAGTCCCAGGTCA
>JAHEXJ010000009.1 GCA_023252155.1 Actinomycetes bacterium
AGCGGTCCACTGCGCGTAGAGGACTACGTCGACCGAAGCGGTGAAAGTGTTAGTCGCTGAATAATTAGTACCCGAACCATTTGCCGCGGTGTTCCAACGGGCGAATATGAAACCTGTCTTAACCAGCGAGCCGGTGTTGCCGAGGACCGTGACGGTTGCCCCATCAAGATACGGGCTTGATGCATCGACCGGAACAGTTCCACCCGTATTGCCATTGCCGTTGTAAGTTACGCTCGCCCGCCATTGGGCATAGAGCACCGTATCTGCGGCAGCTGCAAATGTATTGCCCGACGAATACGGGGTTCCAGAACCGTTAGCCGCGGTGTTCCAATTGGAGAACGTATTGCCAGTCTTTACTAACGACCCGGTGTTTCCCAAGACCGTAACAGTCGCGCCGTTTAAATATGGACTTGATCCATCAACGGGGACGCTTCCACCTGTATTTCCGTTACCGTTGTAAGTGACACTAGCCCGCCATTGAGCGTACAAAATGGTGTTGGCGCCGATCGCGAACACTGCAGCAGGCGCGTACTGAGTGCCAGAGCCATTGGCCGCTGTGTTCCAGTTCGAGAAGGTATTGCCAGTTCTTAATAACGATCCGGTATTGCCGAGGACTGTGACGTTGGAGCCTGAGATATAGGGGCTGGAGCCATCGACTGGAACGGATCCGCTTGTCGCCCCGTTCGGGTAATAGGTGACCGTGTATGTGGCGGTCCATTGCGCGTAGAGAACTGTGTTGGCCAAGATGGTGAAGGTGTTAGTTGCTGAATAGTTAGTGCCAGAACCATTGGCTGCGGTGTTCCAACGTGCGAAGACGAAACCCGTTTTTACCAAGGAGCCAGTGTTACCTAGAACAGTAACGGTGGCGTTATCCGCATAGGGACTTGATACGTCGACCGGAACAGTCCCTCCCGTTGCTCCATTTGCGTCATATGTCACTGTCACTGTCCACTGTGCGTATAGCACTGTGTCAGCCTCGATTGTGAAAGTATTACCGGCAGAATATGTAATTCCCGTCCCATTGGCCGCTGTGTTCCAATTAGCGAATGTGTGTCCCGTCAGTACAAGTGAGCCGGTATTCCCAAGGACCGTGACAGTCGCGCCGTCAAGAAATGGACTAGAGCCATCGACCGGTACAGTTCCACCGGTTGCACCGTTGGCATCGTAGACAAGACTCGCCCTCCACTGTGCGTACAAAATCGTGTCTGCGCCGATAGCGAATATCGCGGCGGGTGCGTACGAAGTTCCAGAACCATTAGCTGCCGTATTCCAATTGGCAAAAGTATTACCTGTTTTAACAAGTGAGCCGGTGTTACCTAATACCGTGACGTTGGAACCGGACGAGTAAGGGCTAGAACCATCGACTGGAACACTTCCGCCTGTCGCACCGTTTGGGTAATAGGCGACTGTATAAGTGGCGGTCCACTGCGCGTAGAGAACTGTGTCGGCAGCGATGCTGAAGGTATTTGTCGGTGAGTAGTTGGTACCCGACCCATTCGCCGCAGTGTTCCAACGTGCGAATACATAGCCGATACGTGCCAACGATCCCGTATTTCCCAGGACTGTGACCGTTGCCCCATTCAAGTACGGGCTTGTTCCATCAACCGGAACGGTTCCGCTCGTACTGCCGTTTCCGTTATACGTGACGCTCGCCCGCCATTGAGCATACAAGACGGTGTCAGCCGCGATGGAAAATGTATTTCCCGCCTCGTATGCAGTGCCGGACCCGTTGGCCGCGGTGTTCCAATTGGAGAAGGTATTGCCGGTCCTCACCAACGATCCCGTATTCCCAAGGACCGTAACCGTCGCTCCATCCAAATACGGACTCGAGGCGTCCACGGGAACGGTGCCGCCGGTGTTGCCATTGCCGACGTAGGTGACACTTGCCCTCCACTGGGCATACAAAACTGTGTCGGCTGCGATCGTGAACACAGCGGCGGGTGCATAAGCAGTGCCAGTGCCATTGGCGGCAGTGTTCCAATTGGAGAAGGTGCTGCCCGTTTTGACCAGAGAGCCGGTATTTCCCAGAACCGTGACGCTCGAGCCTGTCGCATAGGGACTTGAACCGTCGACGGGGACCGATCCGCTGGTCGCCCCGTTGGGGGAATACGTAACGGTATACGTCAGCGTCCACTGGGCGTACAAAGTAGTGTTAGCACCGATACTAAATGTCGCAGAAGGTGTATAAGACGTCCCCAAACCATTGGCAAGCGTGTTCCAATGATCAAAAATGTAACCTGTCTTAACAAGTGCTCCGGTGTTACCCAGAACCGTAACGGTTGCGTTTGCTATGTAAGGACTAGCGGCATCGACCGGAGCGGTTCCCCCAGTGTTGCCGTTACCGTTATAGATTACCGTGTAAGTGATCGGAGTCCACTGCGCATAGAGAATGGTGTCTGCGGCGATAGCAAAAGTATTTCCTGCTTCATAAGTAGTTCCAGAACCATTCGCCGCCGTGTTCCAATTAGCAAAGGTGTTCCCCGTCTTGACTAGCGATCCTGTATTACCAAGGACGGTGACAGTGGCACCATCAAGGTAAGGACTCGATCCATCAACGGGGACGCTTCCACCTGTTGCACCGTTGGCATCGTAGGTGACACTGGCTCTCCACTGCGCATACAAGATCGTGTCCGAACTAATCGTGAATACATTTCCCGTTGAGTAGGAAGTTCCCGAACCGTTCGCAGCGGTATTCCAATTTGCAAAAGTATTTCCTGTTTTGACGAGTGATCCGGTATTTCCTAGAACCGTGACGCTAGAACCTGTCGCATAGGGGCTTGATGTATCGACAGGAACACTTCCACCAGTGGCGCCATTGGGATAATAGGTGACACTGTAAGTCACTGTCCATTGCGCGTAGAGAACTATATCCGCTGAAATCGTGAAGGGGTTGGTCGGTGAATAACTGTTACCAGAATTATTCGCCGCAGTATTCCAATGAGAAAAAACATAACCGGTTTTGACGAGTGATCCCGTATTTCCAAGAACAGTGACCGTGGCGCCGTCCAAATATGGACTGGATGCATCAACCGGAACGCTACCTCCGGTGTTGCCATTGCCGTTATAAGTGACACTCGCCCTCCATTGGGCATACAACACCGTGTCGATCGAAATAGAGAATGTATTTCCCGCTTCATATGTTGTTCCCGAACCATTTGCGGCCGTGTTCCAGTTGGAGAATGTGTTGCCAGTTTTAACCAACGAACCCGTATTGCCCAATACGGTAACAGTGGCTCCATGATCATACGGGCTGGAGCCGTCCACGGGCACAGTTCCGCCTGTGGCTCCATTTGCATTATAAGTGAGCGTACTACTCCACTGGGGATAGAGAATTACGTTAGAGGAAATATTGAATGTAGCACCTGGCAAATAGTTGGTTCCCAAGCCATTGAGCTGCGTATTCCACTTAACGAACGTGCTCCCAGTTCTAACCAAAGATCCTGTATTTCCTAAGACGGTCACAAGGGCACCCGAAAGATACGGGCTTGACGCATCTACTGGAACGGTGCCGCCCGTTGCGCCATCTTCGTCGTAAATGACAGTGTAAGTAATTGCCCACTGCGCATACAGAATGGTATTGGCATTGATGTTGAAGGTCGCAGAAGGCGCATATGAAGCACCAGTTCCGTTTGCTACCGTATTCCACGTTGAAAATAAATAACCCGTCTTAACTAGAGACCCGGTATTTCCCAAAACCGTAACCAAAGCGCCCGTTGCATATGGACTCGATGCATCAGTAGGAGCAGATCCTCCCGTGTTGCCATTCCCATTGTAAGTGAGGGTGTATGTAATCCCTGCCCACTTCGCGTACAAGATCGTATTGGCCGTGAGAGCGAAAGTGTTTCCAGCGGCATACGTCGTGCCAGATCCATTCGCCGCCGTATTCCATCCAGCAAAAGTGTAATCGGTTTTCACCAGTGAACCGCTGTTGCTCAAAACCGTGATTGTCGTTCCGCTCAAGTAGGGGCTAGAGGGGTCCGTAGGTGCGGAGCCACCAGTCGCGCCATTTGCGTCGTAAGTGATGGTGGCGGTCCATTGTGCATACAAAATTGTGTTTGCGGCGATGTTGAAGGTTGCGGAGGGCGCGTAAGGCGTACCCGTGCCATTGGCCGCGGTGTTCCACCCTGCAAAAGTATTACCCGTCTTGACTAAGGAACCGGTGTTGCCAAGAACGGTTACCTGCGCGCCACTGACATACGGGCTGGAACCGTCAACAGGTACCGTCCCGCCAGTATTGGTATTGCCGTTGTAAATGACCGTGAATGTACTGGTCCATTGGGCATAGAGAGTGGTATCGGCTCCGATATTGAATGTTGCCGAAGGTGAATAATTCGTGCCTGACCCGTTGGCTGCCGTGTTCCAATGTGAGAATGAAGTACCGGTCTTAACGAGCGAGCCGGTGTTTCCTAAAACTGTTACCGAAGCGCCACTTGCATAGGGGCTAGATGCATCAGTAGGTGGACTTCCGCCAGTGTTTCCATTGCCGTTATACGTGACGGAATAGGTCACCCCAGACCACTGGGCATACAGGACGGTATCGGCGGATAGCGCAAATGAGTTTCCAGCCGCGTAGGTCGTTCCCGAACCATTGGCGGCCGTATTCCAACTACTGAAGTTGTACCCGGTTTTTGTTAGCGAGCCGGTATTGCCAATAACTGTAACAGTCGCACCCGTCAAATAAGGGCTGGAGGGATCGACAGGGACCGTGCCCCCCGTTGCACCATTTGCGTTGTACGTGATCGATGCTCTCCATTGCGCATAGAGAACTGTGTTGCCAGCGATGGGGAACGTATTGGTCGGTGCATAAGTAGTTCCGGAACCATTAGCCGCAGTATTCCAATTTGCGAATGTACTTCCTGTCTTAACCAACGATCCAGTATTTCCTAAGACAGTTACCGTCCCACCGCTTATGTAAGGACTCGAACCGTCTAACGCAACCGTTCCCCCCGTATTGCCATTCCCGTTGTAGATGACTGTATACGTTGGCGTCCATTGCGCATATAAAGTGGTGTGCCCAGCGATCGCGAATGTATTTCCCGAGGAGTAACTCGTACCCGTTCCATTCGCCGCAGTATTTCAATTTGCGAAGACAAAATTCGTGCGCGCCAATGTTCCCGTGTTGCCTAAGACTGTGACAGTTTGTGACGCGTTATAAATTGTTGAATCAACTGGGACGGTTCCACTTGTTGCACTATTCGCGTCGTATGTAACTGAGTACCCATATGTAAAGAGTCCCGTGCCTGTCCCCGATTTATTATCGCTCGTCCGGGTGAGAACGACGTTCTGCGCTCCTGCTGTTCCTGCAGGTGTTGTCGCCGTGGCGGTCGTAGTATTTACTACGAGAGGATTCGTTGCGGATGCACCGCCAACTGTGACTGTTATAGTTCCAGAGAATCCAGTTCCTGTAATGGTGATCGAAGTTCCACCTAACGTGGATCCTCGATTGGGACTGACGTTAGAGACCGTCGGGTTGGCGGCCGCAAACGCGCTCTGGATAGGTGAGAGCAAAGTTGCAAATAAACTCAAGACTGCGACAACGGGAAAAAGGAAACCGCGACGGAGATTTTCGTTCCGCTTCACGTCGAGCCCCTTTAGATATGGGAGCCGTGACTCCTTAGGGGTCTGCGAGGATCTAGGGAGTTACCACTCACCTCTAAGTTACGCTTACTCTCCAGTAAAGCAATCCATTTCTGACCCAGTAGGTGCTAGCACTCGGTTGCATCCGCCACAGATTTTTACCAATCAATCTCTTTCAATCCGTGCTCGCGCAAGATTGCATTTGTTTTTGAAAAAGGTTTTGAACCAAAAAAACCACGATGTCCGGACAATGGACTTGGATGCACGCTTGAAATGACCCAATCATCACGAAAGAAATGAGAAAGTTCTCGTGCATTATTTCCCCAAAGGATTGCAACAACATCTCTCTCACCCAAAATGCGGGCGATCTCCTCCGTTACCTTCTCCCAGCCAAGTCTTCGATGACCATTGCTAACGCCAGTCGGGACAGTCAGCACGCGATTGATCAAGGCAACTCCCTGCTCCGACCATCTCGTCAGATCGCCATCTTTTGGAATTGCACAATCAAGATCACTGGCCATCTCGATATAAATATTCCGCAATGTTTGCGGGAGTACTTTCACGTGTGAAGAAACCGAAAATGCCAATCCCATTGCATGACCAGGTGTTGGATATGGATCTTGCCCAAAGATAACCACGCGAACTTCCGATAATGGATATTCCAATGCACGAAGAACTTGAGATGATTCCGGCTGGAAGTCTTGATCTACTAGAGAGTCTTCGATCTGTTCAATCACAAGCAATACTTCACCGAGAGCATCGAGCCATTCGGGATGAACACGATCTAGAAATGTCATAGCGCCTTAGCGAAAAATCGGGAGCCTTCCTTCTGCACCGAAATGGGAAGTCCAAAAACCGCGCTAATGTGTTCAGAAGTGATTACTGAATCAATTGGTCCCGACACGGCGATGAGGCCGTCCTTCATCAGCAACGCATGAGTTGTGCCTTCGGGAATCTCTTCAATGTGATGGGTCACCAAAATCGTCGCGGGAGCTGCTGGGTCTCGTGAGAAATTTGAGAATCGAGTCAGCAAATCTTCTCGCCCTCCAAGATCCAGACCCGCCGCTGGTTCGTCAAGCAGCAATATTTCAGGGTCTGCCATCAACGCGCGGCATATCTGAACTCGCTTGCGTTCGCCTTCGCTAAGTGTTCCAAATTCCCGATCGCCGAGATTGCGCACGCCAAAAGTAGTCAACAAAGCGATGGCGCGGGATTCATCCCAGAGGTCGTATGCCTCGTTCCAGCGACCCAAGATTGCGTATGCCGCAGTAAGAACGACATCGCGAACGAGTTCATCTTCGGGAATGTTTTCGGCCATAACCGAACTGCAAAATCCGATACGCGGGCGGAGCTCGAAAACATCGACGCGACCCAATGAGCTTCCTAGAATTTCAACGTGGCCCACCGTCGGGTGGCTCATAGCTGCCAACAATTTGATGAGAGTGGACTTGCCTGCTCCGTTGGGACCAAGAATTACCCAGCGCTCCCCTTCGGTGACGGAGAAGTTGACCGGTCCCAAGATGATGCGCTCCCCTTTTCGGACGCTGACATCAGAAAGGGCGAGAATTGTTCGTGGATTCATAGAGATAGAAAGATAGCGCCTTCCTGGCATGAGTCAGGCCGCAGACGCGATAACCTCACCCCATGTCCGTCACACACGAACCCACAACGCATCCCTATACGGGTTTGATCTTGCTCTCAGGGCAAGATTCCCCAGGAATAACTGAAGCGCTATTTAGTGCCCTCTCCCCTTTTGCCGTGACGATCTTGGATATTGAACAGGTTGTCATCCGAGAACGGCTCATACTCACCGTACTAATCTATTTAAACCCCGCACACGCCCAAGCGGTCGAAGCCGACTTGGCTGAATGCGCCGAGAGCCTTGATGTAGACATTGCGATCTCCTTCTCACATTCCAACCCTGAATCCATCGCCGCCAAATCGGGTCTGCTTCACGTAACGGCTCTGGGCAATCCGCTGAAGCCTTCGGCTATTGCCGCCATCGCCGGCGAACTAGCCGAACGCGGAGCGAACATCGAGCGGATCTACCGCACGGCCTCTTACCCAATATCTGCCTTCGAATTCGTGGTTTCAGGGTCAACTCAGCAAGAGATCCAAGCCGCTCTGGCGATAGTTTCTGCCGATCAGGGAGTCGATATTGCGGTGCAAACCGGCGGACTCATGAGGTGGGCAAAGAAATTGATATTGATGGACGTGGATTCCACCCTTATTCAACAGGAAGTAATCGAATTACTTGCTGCTAAAGCCGGCGTTGAGCCACAGGTTCGCGAAATCACTCAAGCAGCTATGCTCGGAGAACTGGATTTCGCCCAGTCCTTGCAGGCAAGGGTTGCCCTCCTTGAAGGACTTCCAGAATCTGTAACAGAAGAGGTAAGGAATCAAATCACCCTCACTCCCGGAGCTCG
This sequence comes from Actinomycetes bacterium, assembly GCA_023252155.1. Classification (GTDB taxonomy): domain Bacteria; phylum Actinomycetota; class Actinomycetes; order Nanopelagicales; family Nanopelagicaceae; genus QYPT01. Next base: position 8,004 of record JAHEXJ010000009.1, read on the forward strand.
GACACTAATCCGGACTCTCCAACGCCTCGGGCATACCGTTGCAGTCGTTACTGGTGGATTCATTGAGGTGATCGAGCCCTTGTTAAAGGATTTGGGGATCGAACTATACCGAGCCAATAGTTTAGAGATCTCGAACGGCGTTCTTACGGGCAAGACGACTGGACCAGTCATCGACCGGAAAGCAAAAGCCGTGGCCCTACACGATTTTGCTTTGCAAGCAGGTGTGGAAATCGAACAGACCATCGCGATTGGTGATGGTGCCAACGATTTGGACATGATCACCGCTGCAGGTTTAGGAATTGCGTTTAACGCAAAGCCTGCCGTCCGCGCCGCTGCCGATAGTGCGGTGAACCAGCCCTATCTCGACAGCGTTCTGTACTTGATGGGAATTGCTAGAGAAGATGTCGAAGAAGCCGACGATCAGAGTCGGCAGGCGTGAATATCTGTGACCAAAATTCCTCTAGCACCTAATGCCCAGAGAGCATCCATCACCTGATTAGTTTCTTTTTTCGGAACCATCGCACGAACCGCCATCCACTCTTTGTTTTGAAGTGGAGAAATTGTGGGCGATTCAAGACCCGGTGTAATTGCGCAAGCCTTCTCAACCAAGGCCGTCGGTACGTCGTAATCAAGCAGAACGTAACGTCTTGCAATGATGACGCCTTGCAAGCGGCGAACAAGTATTTCAACTTCAGGGGCGATGGCCGCATCCTTGCGTTGAATAAGCACGGCCTCGCTGGTCAAAATCGGCTCACCAAAAGTCGCCAGCCCTGCTTGTCGAAGCGTGTTTCCAGTGCTCACAACGTCGGCGATGACGTCGGCAACCCCAAGTCGCACACTGCTCTCGACTGCGCCATCTAGTCGGACAACTGTTGCTTTCACGCCAGCCTTTGCGAGGTAATCTTCAACAAGCCCTGGATATGCGGTCGCAACACGTTTTCCGTTGACATCAGCCAACGACCATTCGCGTCCTGAATTTCCTGCAAAGCGAAATGTCGAGCCGCCAAAGCCGAGCTCAAGAATTTCCTCGGCCGCCGCACCAGAATCAATGAGTAGGTCGCGACCAGTAATACCGGCCTCGAGTTCACCAGAACCCACGTAGACCGCAATGTCGCGCGGGCGAAGGTAATAAAACTCGACACCGTTTTCAGGATCAGCAAGTACGAGGTCACGACTATCAGTTCGTTGTCGGTAGCCCGCTTCTCTCAATACTTCGGCTGCAGCTTCCGAGAGTGAGCCTTTATTGGGAACGGCGATTCTTAGCACGGGCGTCCTCTCATAAGTATCGGTAGACATCTTCGAGGGAAATCCCGCGAGCCAACATCATTGTCTGCAGGTGATAGAGCAGTTGGCTAATTTCCTCTGCCAACTGCTCATCTCCTTCATGCTCGGCAGCAAGCCAAACTTCGCCTGCTTCCTCAAGAATCTTTTTTCCAATGGAATGAACCCCTGCATCGATTGCAGCAAGTGTCCCCGAACCTTCGGGACGCTCGATTTGGATCAATTGCAGCTCGGCCCAGAGCTCATCGAAAGATTTCATGCCCGTAGATTACTAGTGTGGAGCCGCCACAAGCTCCACCTTTTCGACACGCTCCTTGCGAGCGATCTTTATCCATGAAATGAAACCCCAGATAACGAAGGCTCCGTATATGAGATAAAGAACTGCTGAAGGGTAATAACCAGCCTTTACGAGAAGAGGAACCCCAACTGCATCCACGGCAACCCAAACCAACCAGAACTCTACGTAGCCTCGTGCCAGACCATAGGTGGCAAGGGCTGAGCCGGTGAAGATCCATGCATCAGCCATAGGACCCCAAGAGCCGAGGGATTTCAAAACGACGTAGGAGGCGATGAAGAAAACCATCGTTACGGGCATTATCTGCATTTTCTCTTGCCGCGTGGTCCAGCGAGGCACGATGACCTTTGAGGAACCCGATGCGTCCTTCTTCATCCATCGATACCAACCATAAATTGCCAAGGTCATAAAGAGAACCTGACGTCCGGCCTGTCCGTACAAATCCTTGTTTTGGGGTGCATGGAATACCGCACCGAGGAATACCGTGAAGAGCAAGACATTGCCAACGATTCCAACTGGCCAAGTCCACACTTTCCGGCGCATACCGAGAACCGCGCTACCCAAACCAAATACATTTCCAATGACCTCGCGCCACAATATTGCTTTGGAACCGAAATGAATCTGCGCTTGAAAAAGCCAGTTGAGAATTGTCATTGAACCCTTCCGCCAAGTTCAAGCATTTGTAGGGCCGCATTGGCGGCTTCATAGCCCTTATCCTCGGTACTTCCCGGAAGTCCTGCTCTGGCAATTGCCTGTTCGAGGGTATTACACATCAAAACACCGAATCCGACAGGTTTTTTCGATGACAACATCACTTGCATGAGGCCGTTCGTTACTCCATCGCAGACAAAATCGAAATGCGGAGTCTCGCCCTTCAGTACTAGTCCCACGGCCACAACTGCGTCATAACCACTTTCAAGCAGGTAAGTCGAAGCGAGTGGAATCTCAAAGGAACCTGGCACCCACTCGATTCGAATTTCCGCTACTTCGGCTTCTTCACAGGCTCTCTTGGCCCCCTCAACCAAGGCATTGCAAATCTCGATGTGCCATTGTGAACTCACAATGGCGATTTTTGCGTTCCTCATTTTCGGAACTCCCAGAATTGGGGCGCCCTCACCGCTCATTTGGATTCTTCCTTTCCGAAGAGTTCTTGGTCACTTGGGATGATGTGTCCTAGTCGATCCCGCTTACTTGCAAGGTAACGAGCGTTGAGAATTCCCTGTCCGACCACCAACGGGACAATTTCCACTGCAATTCCGGATTCTTCAAGAGCTGCGACCTTAGCTGGATTGTTCGTAAGAAGTCTGATCTTTTTCAGTCGGAGCATCTGCAATAACTCAACGGCATCGTGCCATTTGCGTTCATCGATTTCGTGCCCCAAGGCCAGGTTGGCATCTACTGTGTCGAGACCGTCATCCTGCAAAGCGTAAGCGCGAATTTTTTCAATTAAACCGATACCACGACCCTCGTGTCCGCGAAGATAAATAAGCACACCGCGGCCTTCCTCCTCGATCCTCGACAGGGCCGCGTGCAACTGTGGACCACATTCGCATCTCGTGGACCCAAGAACATCGCCCGTAAAACATTCCGAATGGATGCGTACGAGAGGCGCACGGTCCGAGTTGCCTGAATCTTCTTCGCCGAGGTTGAGAACCACATTCTCATCGCCCTCTATTCCCGTGACCACTTTTATCGTCCACGTCGATTGCATGCGGGGAAGAATTGCTTGTGCGGCCACTTCCGTGTAATCCGTATGCGCTTGGTCTGGGTATTCGATTTCTGCCAATTCAGCGATTGAAATCATCGGTATTCCGTGAACTTCCGCGAAATGTCTTAACTGCCCACCGCGCATCATTGATCCGTCGTCATTGACCAGTTCAGAAAGAACGGCGGCAGTTGGCAACCCGGCTAATTGGCAAAGGGCGACGCCGGCTTCAGTATGACCACGACGCACGGCCAATCCGCCCTTTTCAGCAATCAACGGGAAAATGTGGCCGGGCCTCACGAAGTCTGATGCAACCGATTCATCAAGGGCGAGGAACTGCGCGGTTCTAGCCCGCTCACTTGCTGGGATTCCGGTGGTGATTCCCTTTTTGAAATCAACGCTAACTGTGAAGGCGGTGCCTTTGGAATCCTCGTTTCGAGCCACCATAGGTGGCAAAGCAAGTCGTCGTGCCCGATCGGCGTCGATCGCAACGCATACGACTCCTGACGTGTATCGAACCATGAAGCCCATTCGCTTTTCATTCATGAAGATTGCCGGCGCAATCAGATCACCCTCGTTTTCGCGATCCAAATCATCGGTGACGATGATGAACTCGCCCCGTTTAAACGCATCTAGTGCTCGATTAATCATGGAGTAATGCCTTTGGATAGGAGGCGTTCGACGTATTTACCGAGCACATCCACTTCGATATTGACGAGATCTCCAAGCTTGGCCAGACCCAAGATCGTCTTCGCGGAAGTCTCGGGAATAATCCAGAGTTCGACTTCAGAGACGTCGTCGTGGACACTTCCCACGGTCAAAGAAACCCCGTTAATGGTTATTGATCCTTGTGCTACCACGTATTTCATCAGGTGGATTGGAATGGAAATTCGAAAGCGTTCCCATCGTTCTCCTGGCTCACGGACACGAATGGTTCCGACGCCGTCAACGTGACCCTGGACCAAATGTCCTCCGAGGCGCTGGGTTGGAAGCACGGCTAACTCCAGGTTTACCCGATCTCCAACACGGAGAGCTCCAAGATTGGTAAGCAACAAGGTTTGCTTCATGACGTCCAGAGAGACCGTGTCAGCCTGAATGTCGGTGACCGTTAGACAGCACCCATTGATGCTTATGGATTCGCCGACGGATACTTCTTTCGTGAGGTCACCTGTCGATAGGCGTATCTCCTTCGAAGTATCGAATTCAGCGATCTGAGTGACCGTTCCGATGCCCTGTACTAGTCCTGTGAACATTAGAAGCTTGCCTCTGCTTTCTTCTTCGGTAAAAGTACTGTGCAAATATCGCTACCAACTCTCTTGACTTCCGCAATGGTGAAATCAAGCCTTTGTGAGAGTGTGGTGACGTCGAGATCACCCACTACTTTCTGTCCGGCGCCAAATAGCGTCGGCGCCTGAAACCAAGTGATCTCATCGATACAGCCGGCCTTCAAAAGTGCCGTTCCTAACCTCGCTCCGGCCTCAACAAGAATGGAGTTGATGCCTAGAGCATTAACGTCGTTGATAAATGCGTCGATGTCCCGAGATGAAAAGAGAATGGTTTTAGATTCGCTATTCAATAGATTCGAAGTTGGTGGCAAGGCTCTTTGGCCCATAACTATCCGCAGTGGGCGACGATGGTCTCCACTAGGAATAAGCGAAGGATTATCGGCCAATGCCGTACCCGTTCCCACGAGGATCGCATCGGCTTCAGCGCGCAAATTCTGCACTGAGTCTCGAGATGCGTCCGAGGTGATCCACTTGGACGTTCCATCTTCTGCCGCTGAATATCCATCAAAAGTTGAAGCGATTTTCCAATTGAAATATGGGCGTTTGTTTGCAATTTTGTGGAGCCATGCCCGGTTGGAGAATGCGGCTTCAGCTTCCAAAAGATGCGGAATTACTTCTACGCCTTGCTCATGCAGATATTGCCCGCCGCCCTGGGCGATTGGATTGGGGTCCGCAACAGCGTAAAACACGCGAGCAATCCCAGCCTCGACAATTGCCTTGGAGCATGGAGGAGTCTTTCCGATGTGATTGCAGGGCTCAAGACTCACATAGATTGTGGAACCTTGGGTTGGCCTACCATTCCGAATGCAATCTTCAATCGCAATAGTCTCTGCGTGCGCTCCACCCGAGTGAAATCCCTCGCCGATAATCTCTCCGGACGCAGATACGACCACGGCGCCAACAATCGGATTAGGGAATGTGAGGCCGAGTCCGTTTTTGGACAACTCAATGGCCCGAGTCATAATCGAATCGTGATCCATGATGCCCCCTCTATAGAAACCGGGGGTCTTAATGAATGCAAACGCAAACCACCGCACATGCAGCGGCGTTCAGCACGTATCCCTTTATCCAGACTTTAACTGTCGGTCTTGGAATTTCGCCAAGTCAACCGACCACTGGATGTGGCCGGGTCGCGGACTCTCACCGCCGGTTCGGATTTACACCGACCCCCGGAACAACGTGGACTTATTCTGGCACAGACCCCGCTAATTCGCGCAATTTGGTGACCATCGCGGCGGGATCTGGCGACTTAAAGACTGCGCTGCCCGCCACGAAGGTGTCAGCGCCGGCGGCTGTTGCGATCTCTATCGTCTCCTCGGAAATGCCACCATCGACCTGGAGCCAAATGGGCCGCGAACCGATGATCCTTCGAGCCCTCTGAATCTTCTCGATCATGTCGAACATAAATTTTTGGCCGCCAAATCCTGGCTCCACCGTCATAATTAAATACATATCTACTAAATCCGAAAACTCGGCATATTCATCTATCTGCGTATTCGGTTTTACCGCCAGACCCGATCTGGCACCTTGACTTCGAATTGCGCGAAGAGTCTGTGCGATGTCATTTGTTGCTTCAACGTGGAGCGTGACGCTTGCGCATCCAATTTCTGCATACTGGGGGGCGATTCGATCGGCATCCACAACCATTAGATGAGCGTCAACAGGTAAAACGCTTTCCCGGACAATTTTGCTCGCGGCTTCGAAATCGAAGGTGAAGTTTGGGACAAACACATTGTCCATAATGTCGAGGTGAACTAAATCAGAAACGTCAGCGATGCGTCGGATCTCCCCCGCCAGGTCATCAAAATTCGCGTTGAGAATACTTGGGGTAATTCGCACCTCACGTAACATGTGCGAATGCTACCTGACCTTAAGAGACTCTCTCGAAAAGGGCGAGAAACATGGCATCCGTGCCGTGCCGATGAGTCCATAGTTGCATAGCGCCGTTAACCACTGCACCCTCAAGATTTTTCGGCAAATACGGCTCGACCGATATTTGCCGAATATTAGGATGGCGTTTCAGCGCACTACTGACTTGTACCTTGGTTTCAGCCAAATGCGGCGAGCATGTCGCGTAGCCGACGATTCCACCGATTTCCACTAATCCCAAAGCGCTATCCAGCAATTCACCCTGCAATTTTGTCAGCCCAGGCAGATCCGAAGGTTTGCGTCGCCATCGAACTTCCGGCCTTCGCCTTAAAGCGCCGATACCAGTACAAGGAACGTCGGCGATGATCGCGCCGAAACTTCGATTTCGTTCGGATAGATCTCGTCCGTCCTCGATCCATACTTCGCCCTGTGCTATGACTTGTTCGACTAGTTTTGCCCTCACAGGGGAAACCTCATTTGCGACGAACTCCTTGCCATTAAGTTGTGCGATGCTTGAAATAAGCGCGGCTTTCCCACCAGGCCCCGCGCAAAGATCTAGCCAACTAGATCTTCCCATCGCAGCTTGTGAAAACACGTGCGCAACTATTTGTGAACCTTCATCTTGGATGCCTGCACGCCGCTGTCGAATTGCATCGATTTCGGTTGGAATTTGCAAAGAACTTGCACCGTAAGGCGAAAACTCAGTAGCAACTCCGCCAAGTGCGATGAGTTCCTCTTGAGTTGAGCGGCCTGGCCATGAAACGAGAGTTGGAGAGGCAGGGACATTATTTGCGCGAAGAGCGCGTTGGACTTCCTCGCTCTCGCGCAACAAGTCAAAGTAGGCGGAAACGATCCATTCGGGATGTGAGTACTTGACTGCAAGCCGCTCGATTGGATCAGCTATCTCATCTATCAGAGAGTCCCACTCCTCTGAAGACTTGGCGCTAATTTTGCGGAGCAGGGCATTTACGTAAGTCGCCTTAGATTCACCGATCACCTTTCGCGCGAGTTCGACAGTGGCCGAGACCGCCGCATGCACTGGCACGCGCATTTCGAAAATCTGATGAGCACCAAGACGGGCTACGTCTACGATTCCGGCATCCACGCTCTCCCAAGGCCGCTCACTTACCTGGCTGAGAATCCAATCGTGTCGACCTTGCATGCGAATTGTTCCGTAAACAAGTTCAGTGATAAATCCCTTGTCCCGTTGATCCAAATCACTCTGCCCAAGTACTTTCGGCAAAAGCAAATTGGCGTATGCGTCATGTCGGTTGACCTGAGTTAACACCTCAAGGGCGAGGACACGAGGCGCATCCGGTCGAGGCTTGCGGAACTGCGGCTTCGGCGAACTAGGCAAAACTTTCACCTTGCACGATCCGTGCGCCATTCGCCCAGCTCTTGGCAGACATTGGCTTCTTGCCCGCTGGAGTCACTTCTTCAAGAACGAGAGAAGTGCCATCTCCGCACGCAACGATGACGTTCCCTCCTTGAGGGATGAGCGTCGCCGCTGCGAAATCTCCTTCGAAAGAAATCGGCCTGGCGCGATCTATTCGGAGAGAAGAGTTTCTCCACGTCGTCCAGGCACCGGGTTCGGGAGTAAAAGCTCGGATGTGCCTGTCGATATGCGTCGAATCCTGCGCCCACGAGATACGCGCCTCTTCCTTCGAAATCTTAGGAGCGTATGAAACTCCTTCGACGCTCTGTGGAGTTGGAGGCGTTCCAGTTTCAATCATTGCCAATGTTTTAGCTATCGCGTCAGGACCAACTAAAGACATTCGCTCGAGAATCTCCCCCGCATTTTCGTAAGGTTGCGGCAGGATATCTTCTTGAACATAAATTGCTCCCGTATCCATACCTTGATCGAGGGCGAAAACCGAGACGCCAAGAATGCGGTCGCCATTTAGTATCGCCCGCTGAACGGGTGCGGCACCACGCCAAGCAGGAAGGTGTGAAAAATGGAGATTGATAAATCCGTAACGAGGCACCGAGAGAACATCGGCAGGCAATATGACTCCATATCCGATCGTTACTACCAAATCAATCTCATTCAAGGAGTCGATGAGGTCAAGGGATGCGACAGGCTTGACGCAATTAACTCCATGGGAAATTGCCCAACGCGAAACGATTGAGTCCGTCAACGTCCGACCTCGACCAGAGGGCCTGTCCGGCCTGGTAATTACTAGTGCGAGTTCGTTCTCGGATTCGAGAAGCCATTCCAATGTTGGAATAGCCACACTTGGCGTTGCCGCCACTGCAATTCGCACTAAAGCCCTTTACCGAATGTGTAATGAGGAGAGACTTTTATTTCTGGATTGATCCCCGCGTCGGTTGCCAGACCGAACCACTCTGACTCTCGGATCTCCTTCATTGCTTCCTTACGATCGGCCTTGGAGAGTCGATCGATAAAAAGTATTCCATTCAAATGATCGGTCTCATGTTGAAGTGCCCTTGCCAGCATTTCACTTCCCTCGACAATGATGGGTTCGCCATACATATTCCAACCCTTTGCGACCACTCGCATTGCTCGAGGAGTTTCGTATCGAAGCTCTGGAAAAGACAGGCAACCTTCTTCGCCTTCTTGAAGTTCCTCACTCAAATCAAGTGATGGATTTATCAAATGGCCGAGAGCTTCATCAATATCCCAGACGAATACCCGTAACGGAACTCCGATTTGAGGCGCCGCCAAGCCCGCTCCAGGAGCATCCAACATTGTCTCCGTAAGGTCGGCGACTAGCGTCCGAAGCTCTTTATCGAAATCCACGACCGCAACGGAAGGGGTCACTAGCACTGGGTCTCCGAATAAACGGATGGGTTGGATAGGCATGCTCGAAGCCTATCAACTAGGTCAGAGAGTACGGATCAATCCTTATCGCGAACAAAGGCTTCCGTGAGATCGATCGGCGCCGTTGCAATTCGTGGACAAAGTCCACTAGGGAAGCAGCGGTCGCTACTGGCGCAGAGAGTGTGATTCTAGATATCCCCTGCTTTTTTTCGTGCGGACCAGCGATTCGAACTTCCAATCCGATCCTTCCTTCGTCTTTAGCTTGCAAAAGACCGGCATGAATTCTCGTCGCTTCGCTGGTTTCGGTATCGATGCAGACGAAACGAAAATACGGTGGGAAATTCATCTCCTGCCGTTCAGCAAGTTCTTTACGTGCCAACGGAGTTGAATCCCATCGAGTCAATGCATGGACTATCGGATGCATAGGCGTGAAGGCTACAAAAATCGGGGCAGTCTGCCTGGCCATTGCTGCACTTTGGAAAAATATCTCGCGCGAGCTTTCGGTCGAGCGTAATTCGCTGTGGCCAAAAAAACGAAGACCTTCAAGCAGAGCAACTGCCGCGTAGCCTTCCGGGTTCTTAGGTTGAGCGCCTGGGGTTGATATGACTAGCGATGGAATAGAGGCAACCTCGTCAACGATGTGTTCACCCGAGGAATTTATGACAGGAAGATTTGGAAAGGCCCTGCCGATCTCTTCGGCAAAACGATCAATCCCTCGAGCGACAAGATAGATCTCGCCGGACTGGCACCATGTGCATTTCCAATCTTTGAATTCTCGTCCGCACAGTACGCAACGCGGATTCTCTCCGGCGCCGGTTAACTCCAACCTTCCGCCGCAATCGCACAGTGCAACGTTCCTGCATTTATTGCATAAAACTGAGTTCCCATATCCTTTCCGGGGCACCAGAAATAGCACTGGCCCAATCTTCAATGCTTTTCGAATAATGGAAAATGCCCCAGATGGAATGAGCTCGTCCATCGCTTGTGGTATCGCGACAACTTCCCTCATTACTTTAGAAGATATCGAGGAAAGCCATTTCGTCTCAATGAGTCGGGCTGCTTCGAGTGAGGGCGAGTACCCCGTCAAGATAATGTTGGTTTTGAATTCACTAGCCCTAATCAGAGCCACATCGCGAGCATTCCAGCCAGGAGTTCTGGCTTCGTGAAGCAACTCCGAAGACTCTCCACAGACGATGATGGTGGCATTTGCTCGCAAGGGAGTAAAAACTGCCCCTCGCAAACCCAGGGCAACGTCGACTTGGCCCGTCGCGACCTTGAGAAAATTTCGATATCGCTGGCTTCGAGTCAGGTGACCATCGAGACGGACCATGTTGGATTCTGGAACGAAGGAGCGCAATTCCTCTTCAATCGAGGTGAGCTCTCTGTCATCCGGGACAATCAGTAATACCTGACCCATTTTGGATCGCTGCGCGACAAGGGCCGCAAGTAATTTCTGTCGAGAGATGGATGCAGGCAGAGCCCAATACAGTCGCACATACTCTTGCGTGAGCGCTCTTGCATTCAATGGCGGCGCTTCGTCTAGTAATTGCGAATCTTCTCGCGCAGAGAAATCCTCCTTGTCTACTGAAACCAACCGAGGTGGTATGGCGCTGCGAATGATGTCGTACGGCGCACCCGCCCATCGCCGAGAAACGAGACGGATGAGCTCAATCGTTTCGCTCGTAGCTACGGAATGTGGAGAAAGTATTTGGAGAATCTGCTTGAGCTTGCCACTATTTGGCGAACCCGCAATTCGCTCGATGACGATTCCCTCTTGGCGCGAGCTGCCGAATTCGACTTCAACGCGAACACCGACTTGTGCGATTTCCGAAAATTCTTCGGGCACCCAGTAATCAAACGGAGTATCCAAATGAAAGACACCCGTATCAACCCACACTCGCGCTATCGGAAGTTCGCTGGCTACATTCTTCTTCTCCGGCGCCCCGATTTGCGTCTTAAGTTTTAATGGTCGTGGTGTGACCACCGAGTTTGATTACTGAACAGCAGCGCGCAGTGCATCCACGCGATTAGTTTTTTCCCATGTGAACTCCGGCAACTCGCGACCAAAATGCCCGTAGGCACTCGTGAGCGCGTAGATCGGGCGAAGGAGATCTAAATCGCGGATGATCGCAGCCGGTCGCAGATCAAAGGTAGATTGCACAGCATTTTGAATTCTTTCCACCGGAACAGTCTCGGTGCCAAAAGTCTCGACGAATAGACCAACGGGTTGCGCCGTTCCGATTGCATAAGCGACCTGAACTTCACAGCGACGCGCCAAGCCAGCCGCGACAACGTTCTTGGCAACCCAACGCATCGCATATGCGCCCGAACGATCAACTTTTGAAGGATCTTTTCCGCTAAATGCTCCACCACCATGGCGGGCCATTCCGCCATACGTGTCAACAATGATCTTACGTCCTGTTAAGCCAGCATCTCCCATTGGACCGCCAATGACGAAGCGTCCGGTCGGATTAATTAGGACTCGAAGATCTTTGCGAGAGAGTTCAACCTCTTCAAGAATTGGGTCGATAACTTGGGAGATGATGTCTCTAGTTAACTTTCCTGCGACGTCAACGTCGGGCGAATGCTGACTGGAAATAACGACCGTGTTGAGCGCAACTGCTCGATCGCCTTGGTACTCAATGGTGACTTGGGTCTTTCCGTCAGGGCGTAAGAAAGATAATTCACCGCTCTTCCGAACGAGGGAAAGCTGTTGAGCCAACTTGTGCGCCAGTGATATTGGCAAGGGCATGAGTTCCTTGGTGTCATCGCATGCATAGCCGAACATGAGGCCTTGGTCTCCAGCGCCTTGCAAATCCAAAGGATCAACTGATGATGAAACTCGGTTTTCGATTGCGTCGTCTACGCCCTGGGCAATATCTTGGGATTGCTGTCCGATTGAAATCGAGACTCCACAAGTATTACCGTCGAAACCTTTTTCCGAGGAGTCGTAACCAATTCCTAAGACCGTATCGCGAACAATGCCCATCACATCGGCATATCCATCGGTCGTAACTTCACCCGCGACGTGGACCTGGCCAGTCGTTATAAGCGTCTCTACTGCAACCCTGCTCTTCGGATCTTGCTTGAGAAGCGAATCCAAAATTGCATCGGAAATTTGGTCGGCAATCTTGTCAGGGTGGCCCTCGGTCACTGACTCTGAAGTAAATAAGCGCTTAGACATTGGGCAAACTTAGCCTAAAACTGACCTGATCGAGTAATACGTTTGCGAGCGTGTCCTTGCTGGCCTCAGAAACGATAATCTCCGTTCCATCCTTTGAGAGGATAGTCCCCCGAGTCTGGTCGCTACCGAATATCGCGCCTCCCGATACATCATTGACATAGAGCACATCCACATTCTTCGACTTCAACTTCTTGGCCGCGTTCTCGATATGAGCCTGGGTCTCGGCGGCAAATCCGACCAAGATTTGGGAATTCTTCTTCAGTGTAGAAAGCATTGCCAATAGGTCTGGATTGGATACAAGCTCGATGCTTTCCAGATGATCCTTCTTAATCTTTTCAACACTTATCTGAACCGGTTTTGCATCTGCAACCGCCGCGCACATAATCAATGCATCGCACTCTGGAAATTTCTCCGCGAGCACATCACCCATCTCCGATGTCGTTTCGACCTTGGTGATCTCGACTCCCTCAATATCTGGCAGTTCACAATTTGCGGCGATCAGTTGAACCTGTGCGCCTCTGACCACCGCAGCCCGGGCAATTGCGTAGCCTTGTTTGCCCGAAGATCGATTGCCTATAAAACGAACTGGATCGATCGGCTCTCTTGTTCCACCGGCGGTGACAAGGATCCTGCGACCGAGCAGATCGGCGTTCCAACCTGCGATCTCTTGAAATTGTTCAAGGATCTTTGATGTTTCTGGAAACCTTCCTTGACCAACATCGGCTCCTGTAAGGCGTCCGACTTCGGGTTCCATGACGATGAAACCACGGGACCTTAAAATCTCAACGTTCGCCACAGTCGATGCGTTAAGCCACATCTGAGGGTGCATTGCAGGCACGACTAATTTTGGCGCACCGCTTGCTAATACGACGTTAGTAAGCAGATCATCCGCGCGACCCTGAGCAATCCTTGCAATGAGGTCGGCCGTCGCAGGCGCGACGATGATGTAGTCAGCCTTTGATGCCAAATGGATATGCGCTACCGATGCCACGTCCTGCCAGACTTCGGTGAGCACTGGTCTTCCCGATAAGGCTTCCCATGTGGTCGATCCAACAAAGTTAAGCGAAGCAGGGGTTGGAACAACAGTTACGAGATAGCCATGGTCCTTGAGTCGTCTCAGTAAGTCACACGACTTATACGCCGCGATTCCTCCGCCAATACCGAGAATGATTTCTCGGCCCGAGGCAGACATTGCTGGCGATCTTTAAATTAAGCGGTTGGTTCGAGATTCTCGATCGTCAAAAGACCCTCGTTGATTTCGCGCAGGGCAATCGACAATGGCTTCTCGTGAACATGTGTCTCGACGAGTGGTCCTACGTATTCCAGGAGACCTTCGCCCAATTGAGAGTAATACGCATTGATCTGGCGGGCACGCTTGGCCGCATAAAGGACGAGGCTGTACTTGGAGCCGCTCTTGTCCAAAAGTTCGTCAATCGGTGGATTTGTAATGCCGTCCATTAAAGCCCCTTAGATGATTGTTAAACGCCCAGATCAGGTGGCTAAGGATACCAGTGCCTTGACTACCTTCTCGACGCGGTCATTTACAAGGATTACGTCGAATTCCTTGGCCGCGGCTAGTTCATCGGCAGCCAATTCGAGCCTGTGGGCTCGACGTTCGGGAGTATCAGAGCCTCGTCCTTCCAATCTGGAAACCAGATCTTCCCAACTGGGGGGTTCGAGGAAGACAAGGATTGCTTCTTTACTGTGAGTGCGCACCTGACGCGCACCCTCTATGTCAATTTCTAGCAGAACATTCTTGCCTTCAGAGAGCGCTTTCTCCACACCTTCTCGAGGCGTTCCGTAACGAGCGCCGGCAAATTGAGCCCATTCCAGGAAATCATCTTTCGAAATTCTGTTTTCGAATTCTTCTTCGGTGAGAAAAAAGTAATCTTCGCCGTCTTTTTCATTGTTGCGCGGACGGCGGGTTGTCGCTGAAACACTCACCCAGAAATTATCACTTGCTGCACGCAATCTTGATGCAACTGTGCTTTTGCCAACTCCCCCAGGGCCCGAAAGGACCAATAATCTGCCGCGATGATTGATGGGCTTGAACTCGGAAATCAACTCGGCACGTTGATGAATTCCAAGTCCTTGGATTCTTCGTGGGGAAGATATGGCAAGCCGTTCCATAATTGCCGCGGCACGAATCTTGCCGACACCAGGAAGGGATTCCAGGAGCTCGCTTACACGCATTTTTGCGATCGGGTCATCAGTCTTCGCGAGTATCAAAACATCGGAAATGCCCATCTGTCCGGTCTTCACCTTGGCCTTTATCTCTGCCCGAGCCCTACGAGAATTCGCCGCCTTAATCAAAGCCTGCGCGCGTTGTTCGGGCGTCAAAGAGGGGGGAACGGGCATGGCGACAATCTACCTGTATCTTGGAAATTAGATAAGTTCGGCCGCAATAGTGGCTGCGCGGGCTCGCAGTGCATCGAAACCGTCGGTCCATGCGCTCGTGATCGGTCGTCCTATCACTAGGTAATCCGCTCCTGCAGATATTGCGCTTTTGGGGTCCATCGTTCGTTGCTGATCATCACTGCCCGAAGATGTGGGTCTCACACCGGGGGTAATGATTGAAATATCTGCCCCAACGGCGGTTCTAATGGAAGCTATCTCCAGCGGTGAGCAGACAATCGCCCTTGCTCCTGCCGATACTGCTAATTGAGCCAGCCGGACGGCTGAATCAAGCGGGCTGGATTCGAAGCCAATATCACTCAAATCCTTTGAGGTCAGTGAAGTAAGAATGGTCACGGCTGCAATGTTGATATCGGGTCCGGCGATAGCGGCGGCGGCGACCATTGCCGAACCACCAGACGAATGGACCGTTAGAAAACGAGGCTTCAGAACAGCAACAGCGCGAGTCGCGCCAGCTACAGTGTTTGGAATATCGTGAAGTTTCAAATCCAGAAATAATTCGGCGTCAGTGAGATCGGCTATCTGTCGGACGCCTTCGCCGCCAAAGGCAGCGAAGAACTCAAGCCCCAATTTGAAACCACAGACAGATTCTTGGGTGGCCTTAACCCACGACTTTGCTATGTCAAGGTCATCACAATCAATGGCAAGAAAAATTGGCGCTCTCCTGGTCATTCCTGCCTTCTTTCCTAGTGGATTTCCTGGTTGGAGTGGTTATTCATTTCTGTGGGCAAATCCCACGGCATCGCGCAACGAGGCGAAGCCTTTGGCTGCAAGTAACTCTCGGAGTTCTTTCTGTACGTTAATAATGGTCACGGGATTGGAGAACGTTGCAGTCCCGACGCTGATTCCACTTGCGCCCGCGAGAATAAGTTCGAGGGCATCTCGACCCGAGCGAACGCCCCCCATTCCCAGAATCGGAGTCTTCGGCAGGGATTGATGAACCTGATAAATATTGCGAACTGCGATTGGGCGGATTGCCGGACCTGACAATCCCCCAGTTTTGCCGGCAAGGTGCGGTCGCATTGTGTCCACGTTTATGACCATTCCAAGAACTGTGTTTATTAGCGAAAGCGCATCTGCACCAGCATCTACAACCCCACGAGCAATTTCTGTAATGTCGGTGACGTCGGGAGAAAGTTTTACGATGATTGGTATATCTCCGCCAAGAGTCCGACGCACACCGTCAACGACCGCACGAGAAGCGTTCGGATCGCATGCGAAAACGAGTCCACGATTCTCAACATTAGGACAAGAGATGTTGACTTCGATCGCCGAAATTCCGCCTACCGAGCGCAGACGACGAGCAAGAACTGAATACTCTTCGACATTCTCGCCCGCAATCGAAACAATCACTCTGGCGTTTTGCTCAAGCAACCACGGGATATCGTTTGCGAGAAAGGCATCGATGCCAGGTCCTTGAAGTCCAATGGAATTGAGCATCCCACTTGGCGTTTCGGCCATTCGCGGGGTTGGCCGACCCGGGCGAGCCTTGAGCATGATGGATTTAGTGACAACGGCCCCGATGGCATTTAGTGGAAAGAATTGAGAGAGCTCTTTGCCCGAGCTTGCACACCCACTGGCGGTGAACACTGGAGTAGGAAACCACGCCGGTCCTAAAGTAGTCGAAAAATCAAGTTCGCTCATCGCTACTTCGCCACCTTTCCGACCAATTCCCACTGAACATTGGCCCCATCCATCACGGGGCCCTCGATGCATGATCGAAGCATCTTGGTCTCGCCCTCAGAATTCTCAACAGGCAGTACGCAGGTCATGCAAACCCCAATACCGCATGCCATTGATTCTTCAACCGCACATTGGTGGACCACCTCGGCCGCATTAGCAATCCTGGAAATCGCCGCGAGCATCGCCATTGGGCCGCAGGAGTAAATAACGTCAACAACGCCTTCCTGTATCAGTCCAGGAATTGGGTCGGTTACTTTCCCCGAGATTCCGGCGCTTCCATCTTCCGTATAGATCTTGAGCGAATTAACAGAACGTTTGCCTTCAATAGGTGCGTAAATCTTGGAAGCGGTACTTGCACCAAGAATCATGTCGACACGACATCCGCGCGACTTAAGCACTTCGGCCAAGCCAAACAGCGGTGCCGATCCGTATCCCCCACCAACGAGAAGGGCCTGCGCGGGCGCAGTTGGAATTCCGAAAGCCGTACCGAGCGGGGCAATCACATCCAGGCTCGCACCTTCTGGTTGAGCGCATAACCAGCGGCTTCCCGATCCGTGCGGAGCAACAATCAACTCCATAGTTCCGTCGCCCTTGTCGCTGCGGTGAGAGATTCGGGAAATGGCGAAGGCTCTTCGCAAAATCATCGCCGAATTTTCTCCGCCAACGCTGATCGCTACGAAATTTCCAGGATGGGTGCTCTGAACAATATCGCCGACGCTTAAAAGAATTTGGTGGTACTGGCCGATTCGTTTATTCCCCACGACAGTGGCGGTGATGTGTTTCGCATGGCGATTTATTGAACTCATGCCTGCGCCAACCACTCCTGCAATGGCCTTACGCTAAATTCGCCTCGTTGCAGCGAGGCAATTCCTGCAACTGCCGCATTGAATCCAGCGGTTGTAGTTATACACGGAATGGATCGCTGAACGGCAGCGGTGCGAATCAACCAACCATCTTGACGCGTTCCGCGACCCACCGGCGTATTGATAACGAGGTCAATACTTCCTGAGGCAATGAGATCAACTGCGGTTCTTTCGCCAAAAAGACCTGGACCTTCAGAATTCTTGCGAACGGTGGTCGTTTTGATTCCGTGTTCAGCCAAATACGCGGCCGTGCCCGCCGTTGCGATCAGTCCAAAACCCATCTCTGACAGTGCGCGCGCAGGATCGACACCCGATGCCTTGTCCTTGCCGGCAAGAGAAATAAATACTTGACCAGATTTAGGCAAAGGGCCAAAAGCGGCAATCTGGCTCTTGGAGTAACTCTCACCAAAGGTATGGGCGATCCCCATAACTTCGCCAGTCGAACGCATCTCCGGTCCCAGAACAGCGTCGACTCCGCGACCATCCGTTCGTCGGAATCGATTCCAGGGAAGGACGGCTTCTTTTACGGAAACGCCTTTGGCTTTGCCATCTCCCTCGGCCGGGAGAAGGCCCTCTTCCCTAAGTTCAGCAATCGATGAACCCAATGCAATACGCGCTGCCGCCTTTGCAAGCGGAACTCCCGTTGCCTTGCTAACAAAGGGAACAGTACGAGAGGCACGTGGATTTGCTTCGAGAACATAGAGGACGCGATCTGCCATCGCGAATTGAATATTGATCAAACCACTGACTCCGACGCCTCTGGCAATCTTCTCTGTGGCTTCGCGAATATCGACATGTTGTTCAGCCGATAATGTCATTGAAGGGATAACGCAAGCGCTGTCGCCTGAATGAATTCCTGCTTCTTCGATGTGTTCCATGACCCCACCCAAGAAGAGCTCGTGCCCATCAAAAAGTGCATCCACATCGATTTCAATCGCTGAATCCAGGAAGCGGTCAACGAGAACTGGATGGTCCGGGGTGATGTCTGTGGCCCGAGTAATAAAGCCGCCCAAAGATGCGTCATCGTAAACAATTTCCATTCCGCGCCCGCCGAGAACAAAAGATGGGCGAACAAGTACGGGGTATCCGATGCGATGAGCGATCTCCAGCGCTTCCTGATGCGATGCGGCCATACCGAAAGATGGCGCAACCAATCCCTGCTCTTTGAGCACTAATCCGAATGCACCGCGTTCTTCAGCAAGGTTGATCGCTTCAGGGCTCGTGCCCAAAATCGTCACACCCGCTGCCTTCAAGGCCGCCGCCAGACCAAGCGGAGTCTGACCACCCAGTTGGGTTATGACGCCCATAACAGGTCCTGCCTGCATCTCTGCATAAACAACCTCGAGCACATCTTCAAGAGTCAACGGCTCGAAATAGAGGCGATCGCTTGTGTCGTAGTCGGTTGAAACCGTTTCTGGGTTGCAGTTGACCATGATCGTTTCATAATTGCGGTCGTGCAATTCAAATGATGCGTGGACGCACGAATAATCGAACTCAATTCCTTGGCCGATTCGATTTGGCCCGCTTCCCAAAATAATGACCGCTGGCTTGATACGTGGGCGAACTTCAGTCTCTTCTTCGTAGCTTGAGTAGTGATATGGCGTAAAAGCTTCGAATTCCGCGGCGCAGGTATCTACGGTCTTATAGACAGGTCGGATATTGAGATGGTGGCGCTGCCTTCTAACATCTTCTTCAGAAACGCCACGCAAACTTGCAATCTGAATATCTGAAAAACCCATCTGCTTTGCCGACTTGAGCAAATCTTCGGTAAGTTCACCTGGAGCGGCAATTTCGACCGCATGAGCATTTATTGCGCAAATTTGGTTGAGATACCAACGATCAATCTTTGTAGCCGCGTACACCTCTTCGATCGTCGCGCCGAGCCATAGCGCCTGTTGCACCTCTTTGAGTCGATACTCGGTCGGAATCTGCATCGACGCGAGAAGGGCACGTTTCACACTTTCGGATTTGTCACTCGGCCACGTGAAAGGCGCCTCTTTCCGCTCGAGAGATCGGAGCGCCTTTTGAAGCGCCTCGGCAAATGAGCGTCCAATTGCCATCGCCTCTCCGACGCTCTTCATTGTCGTGGTCAAACGAGGATCCGCGTCCGGGAACTTCTCGAATGCGAAGCGCGGCACCTTTACGACTACATAATCCAATGTCGGTTCGAAGGATGCTGGGGTCACCTTTGTGATGTCATTTTGAATCTCGTTGAGCGTGTATCCAATTGCCAACTTGGTGGCGATCTTCGCAATTGGAAAGCCCGTTGCTTTCGAAGCAAGGGCACTTGAACGCGAGACACGAGGGTTCATCTCAATCACAATGATTCGCCCCGTGTCCGGGTTGACGGCGAACTGGATATTGCATCCGCCCGTATCGACGCCGACTTCTCGGATGATCTTTAGCGAGAGATCTCGAAGCCTCTGATATTCAACGTCTGTCAACGTCATCGCGGGCGCTACCGTTATCGAATCGCCAGTATGAACTCCCATCGGGTCGACGTTTTCGATACCGCATACGATCACAACGTTGTCGCTGTGGTCGCGCATGACTTCAAGTTCAAATTCCTTCCAACCCAAGATTGACTCTTCTAGCAATACTTCAGATGTCGGACTGTGACGCAAGCCCGCTCCAGCGATTTGCTGCAACTGCAATGAGTCAAATGCAATCCCCGAACCAAGACCGCCCATCGTGAAAGATGGACGCACGACAACTGGATATTTAAGGAGCTCAGCGGCTGTCAAACAATCTTCCAGCGTGTGGCAAATTATTGACTGGGCCGACTCTCCTCCAACCTTTTCGACGATGTCGCGGAAGAGCTCGCGATTTTCTCCGCGCTGAATAGCATCTACATCGGCACCAATAAGACGGACTCCAAATCTCTGTAAAGTGCCTCGCTCATACAAAGACATGGCGGCGTTCAGCGCCGTTTGACCTCCAAGCGTTGCGAGGACTGCATCGGGTCTTTCCGTTTCGATGATCTTCTCCAAATACTCTGGAGTTATCGGCTCGATGTATGTTGCATCTGCGAATTCAGGGTCGGTCATAATCGTTGCAGGGTTGGAATTCACCAGCACAACCCGGATTCCTTCTGCGCGAAGTACGCGACAAGCCTGCGTGCCCGAGTAGTCGAATTCGCATGCCTGGCCAATGACAATCGGACCGCTGCCGATCACCAACACACTTTTAATTGAGGTATCTAGCGGCATTAGGCGTCGACTCGTTTCGTAGACATCATTTCTGTAAAGCGATCAAAAAGGTATGCTGCATCGTGGGGCCCTGCCGCTGCTTCTGGGTGATACTGAACGCTGAACGCAGGAATCTCCAACATTCGAATTCCTTCAACTACGCCGTCGTTCAAGCTGATATGGCTAACCTCTCCCGGTCCATAAACCGTCGTGAACGTGTCATCGGTTGGAGCCTGCAGTGCGAACCCATGATTGTGCGCCGTAATTTCAACTTTCCCTGTCGTCTTATCCAAGACTGGTTGATTAATTCCTCGATGACCAAACTGAAGTTTGTAGGTGCTAAAACCAAGGGCTCGACCAAGTATCTGGTGCCCAAAGCAAATTCCAAAGATCGGAATTTCTGCGGAGAGCAGGGAACGAACAAGGTCCACAACTTCGTTCATCGTTGCAGGATCTCCGGGGCCGTTGGAGAGGAAGACTCCATCAGGTGCGAGTTCTTGAATTTGCGCGAAGGTGGTGTCAAAAGGCATGACGTGAACTTCAACGCCACGTTCTGAGAGCAGTCGAGGCGTTGAATGTTTAATCCCCAAGTCGACCGCCGCCACAGTAAAACGCTTCTCACCAATCGCTGGAACGATATAGGTTTTCGAGGTCGACACGTCCTCCACTAAGTGCGCACCGGCCATCGAGGGGCTCTTCCTGACTTCAATAACCATCTCTTCTCGCGTCATATTCATATCGGAAAAGATCCCGACTCGCATCGCGCCTCGGTCGCGGAGGTGGCGTGTGAGTGCACGAGTATCAATTCCTTGAATGCACACGATCCCCTGGGAAACCAATTCATCTGCAAGGCTTCCAGAACTTCTCCAATTGCTCGTGAGTGTCGAGGGGTTTCTGACTGCGAAGCCAGCCACCCAAATCTTGTGTGATTCGTTATCTTCAAAATTGACGCCGGTGTTGCCGATGTGCGGCGCGGTCATTGCAACAACTTGCTTGTGATACGAAGGATCTGTCAGGGTTTCTTGATAACCCGTCATCCCTGTGGCAAAGACGGCCTCACCAAAAGTCTTGCCAGTGGCTCCCCAACTTCTACCTTCGAAGATTCGCCCATCGTCGAGAACAAGGTATGCCTTAGTTGCCATGTGTTGCGCTCTCTAACTTCGCATCAAGAACGGTTGGGATCCCTCTGTAGAACGTGGCGACTACGGATCCAGGGAATTCCATGCCGTGATACGGCGTATTTCTGCTGCGAGAGGCGACCAGATCTCGATCCACTTTCCATGCACGCGTCGGGTTAACGATGGTCAGGTGGGCAGTCGATCCGATTTTCAATCCTTGACCGTGGTCCGCGTAGCCGCCGATACGCGCAGGCGACGTTGACATGCGCATTGCTAAGTCACCCCAGGACATCATCGCCGTATCGATCATTGTTGCTTGCACGATCGACAGTGCTGTCTCAAGTCCCAGCATTCCAAAGGATGCCGCCTGCCATTCGCATTCTTTGTTCTCGGCCGGATGCGGCGCGTGGTCAGTGGCGACAATATCGATCGTTCCGTCTGCCAATCCCTCACGAAGTGCCATCACGTCTCTTTGGGTACGAAGCGGTGGATTCACCTTGTAGATCGGGTCGTAAGACTCTGCTAGGTCATCAGTAAGTAGCAAATGGTGCGGAGTAACTTCCGCGCTTACTTGAATCCCTCGAGCTTTGGCCCACCTAATAATGTCTACACCTCCGGCCGAGGTGACGTGGCAAACATGCAACCGTGATTGGACGTGATCTGCCAAGAGGACATCGCGAGCAATGATCGATTCTTCGGCGACTGCGGGCCAACCTTTAAGTCCTAGTTTCGAAGAGATAAGTCCCTCATTCATCTGGGCATCTTTAGTTAAATGAGGATCCTGCGCATGCTGGGCAATCACTCCATCGAATTTTTTTACATATTCAAGAGCTCTGCGCATGACCATCGGATCAAAGACACAGTTTCCATCATCGCTAAATATTCGTACTCGTGCTTTGGAGTCCGCCATCGCTCCGAGCTCGGCTAATGCAGTTCCACCAAGACCCTGTGTTACCGCACCGATTGGGAATACATCACACAACCCTGTGGCCTGTCCCAAGGCGTAGACCTGCTCCACAACCCCGGCTGTATCGGCAACGGGGAAAGTGTTGGCCATTGCAGACACTGCTGTAAAGCCACCCTTTGCGGCCGCGCGCGAACCTGATTCGACAGTCTCCGAATCCTCACGTCCGGGTTCACGAAGATGAGTGTGCAGGTCCACAAACCCCGGCAAGATGATGCAGCCGTTAATGGAAATCTTTTGAAGGTTCGTCGCGCCTAATGTCGAAACGACTGATTCAATTTGATTGATCAACCCATCCTTGATGAGCACTTGAACCGCCTTGCCATCAGCGAGGACACCACCGTCGAGCAGATAGTCGGTCATTGGGTGATCTCTCCATCTTCGCTCGGCGCACCTGCTAAAAGTAAGTAAAGAACGGCCATTCTAACGCTCACGCCGTTGGTCACTTGTTCGAGAATGACCGAGCGCGCGCTATCTGCACATTCAGCCGTAATTTCCAATCCACGATTCATAGGACCTGGATGCATAATGATCGCGGTTGGTTTCATCTTCTTAAGTCGGTCGGCGTTTAGGCCGTAATAATGTGAATATTCACGGGCAGTCGGGAAGAAGAAATCACTCATTCGTTCTTGCTGAACTCGTAGCATCATGACCGCGTCAACTAGCGGAAGAACAGAGTCAAAATCGTAAGAGATTTGGACTGGCCATGTTGAAGCACCGATGGGAAGAAGAGTTGGTGGGGCAACCAAAATTACTTGCGCTCCAAGAAGTGAGAGCAAGTGAACATCTGATCTCGCAACCCGCGAATGAAGAATGTCGCCCACAATTGCGATCGTTAGACCTCGAAGGTCTCCAGTTCCGACCCTAAGATGCTGACGAATAGTAAATGCATCCAATAAGGCTTGAGTCGGATGCTCGTGTGTTCCATCGCCGGCGTTGATAACACTCCCCGAAGTCCAGTGAGAGTTCGCAAGGCGCTGCGCTGCACCGGATGCCGAGTGGCGGAGGATGACAGCGTCTGCGCCCATCGCTTGAAGAGTTTGCGCGGTGTCCTTCAAGGATTCGCCTTTGCTTGCGCTGGATCCCTTTGCAGAGAAATTAATAACGTCTGCTGACAATCTTTTTGCCGCGGCTTCGAAAGAGATTCGAGTACGGGTTGAATCTTCGAAAAACAGGTTGACTATGGTGCGCCCTCGAAGTGTCGGAAGCTTCTTGACCGGACCTTCAGAAATTCGCGCCATTTCCGCAGCAGTGTCGAGAATCCTTATCGCTTGCGTGTATGTGAGATCAGAAGTTGATAGAAGGTGTCGCATATTGCCTAGACCTCCACATTTTCAACTAGGACTTCGTCCACGCCGTCGATTTCGCTTAAATGAACCTTTACGGCTTGCCCTTTAGAGGTCGGCAAGTTCTTACCTACATAATCGGCGCGTATCGGTAATTCGCGGTGACCTCGGTCAACAAGGGCCGCCAATTGAACAGTTTTAGGTCTCCCCATTTCACCGAGGGCATCCAGCGCCGCCCGGATTGTTCTACCTGAGAAGAGAACATCGTCAACCAAGACCACGTTGCGGCCTTCTATCCCGCCAAGCGGAGTCATAGTGGGAACGAGGGCTCGAAGAGGACGCAGGCGAAGATCGTCTCGATGCAAGGTGATATCCAAGGTGCCAACTGGGATCTCTCGACCTTCAATGCCGGCAATAAGGGCAGCCAACCTAGAGGCCAGAAAGGCGCCACGCGTCGGAATGCCCATGAGGACGATTGAATCGGGGCCGCCATTGCGCTCCAAAATTTCATGGGCAATGCGGGTCAAAGCGCGGGCAATATCCACCGCAGGTAGTGCAACACTCATAAACGCTCCTTCCCCGCCTCGCAGGACGGGTCTTAAAGGATCTTCGTGGCGGAGTCTAGCAGACGCATTTTTTGATCCGCTTATTCAAACCGTGGATAACTCGGAGGTGGGTACGGCAGTTTTTTCTAGGCTTGCGACATGAGTCCCGATTCAATCCAAGAGATCATCGCCCGCCAGATTCGAGCCCTACGTAAGGCTCGAGGCTGGTCACTTTCGCAGGTGGAATCCATGTCGAGAGGGTCAATATCGGCCGTGGCTCTGGGTTCCTACGAGAGATGCGATCGCGCCATAAGCGTGCGCAAGCTAGTCGAGATCGCGCAATTCTTTGACGTTCCACTCACCCACCTATTGGGGCAAGCCAAAAGGGTTACAGGTCCTGATCAGATAACGCCACTCGTGATTGATCTGCGACGGATGAAGGTGATTTCGAAGAATCTGAATGCACGGGGGGACGCCACATTGATCGCGCTGACCACATTGGTTACCTCCATCGCACATAGGCGAGGAGATTGGAACGCTGAAGTCATGAGCCTTCGGCAGAGCGATCTTTCGACTCTTTCACTGATGACCATGATCTCCGAAGAGGAGGTAAAACAATCCTTAAACACAATGAAACTTTTACTTACAGGGCCAAATCACCCTTAATCGAGGAAATGCGTCCAAGGACCCCATGCACGTAGCCAGCAGATTCTTCGGTGGAAAGCATTGCCGCCATCGTTAAGGCTTCATCGATTGCGACGGCATCAGGCAAATCATCTGCCCAAAGAATCTCGTATATGGCAATCCTGAGAATATTCCGATCGACGATTGGGAGGCGATCCATATCCCAGCCCTGGGCGTAGGTCGAAATGAGTTCGTCGATCTTCCGGCGGTGATCTACGACTCCAGTGACCAGTTCCTTCGCGTATTCGCGAATGGGGCGGGTGTCTGGGCCTTCGATAACTTCCAAGCGAGACTGCAAGAGTTCCGTCGGCGAGGACTGCCGGATATCGGATTCAAATAAAATATCCAGAGCCTGCTTGCGCGCTTTGCTCCGTGCCGACACTAGTTCGCGCGACCCAAGTACGAACCATCTCGTGTGTCTACCAAAACTTTTTCGTCCTGCTTGATGAAAAGCGGTACTTGAATTTCAAGTCCAGTTTCCAAAGTCGCAGGCTTGGTGCCCCCAGAGGAGCGATCACCTTGAAGGCCCGGCTCGGTATAGGTGATGGTCAATGGAACGGAAGCGGCCAATTCGATGTAGAGCGGCGTGCCTTCATGCACTGCGACCACTGCATCGGTATTTTCGAGCATGTACTTTGCGGCATCGCCTACGATATCGGCCGGAATTGAGACTTGATCGTAGGTCTTGGCGTCCATGAAAACGTAGTCAGAACCGTCGTGGTAGAGATACTGCATATCGCGCTTTTCAAGGATGGCGATATCAATTTTTACCCCCGCGTTGTATGTCCGGTCTACGACTTTGCCCGTCATGACTGACTTGAGCTTGGTACGCACGAAGGCAGGACCCTTACCTGGCTTCACGTGCTGAAACTCGACGACATTCCAGAGCTGTCCATCGATATCCAGCGTCATGCCATTCTTAAGGTCGTTTGTTGATGCCACAATCAATCCAATCCCTGATCGCGTATTTCACGTCAAGAGGAGAAGGATACCCGCTAAATAAGACCTACTTTTCCAGCAGATTGCGCATGGCCTCCAAGGCGAGGAGGTAGGAATTGGGTCCAAATCCGGCAATAGTCCCGTTGGCCACGCCAGAAATGACGGATGTGTGCCGGAATTCCTCGCGAGAAAGTGGATTGGATAGATGCACCTCAATCAATGGGGTCTTAACTAATTCAGCCGCATCGCGAATTGCATAGGAGTAATGAGTAAAGGCTGCAGGGTTGATTATTACTGGCAACTTTTCATCGGCAGCTTCGTGCAACCACGCAATAATCTGAGCCTCATCATCGCTCTGACGGATATCTGCCGAGAACCCCAACTTCGATGCATGCGATGTAATCAATTCGACCAACTGCGGATATGACAAGTCGCCATAAAGGGAGGAGTCTCGGATATCTAGGCGCGAAAGATTTGGTCCATTAATAATCAGTACCTTCATGAACTAACCCTCTCATAGGCCCCGGCCAAGTCGCTCTCAGAAAGGTCTTCGAGTCGGACGGTTGTGCCGATCTTGGTTATGGCAACAAAGCGAACTGAATTTCCGCGTGCCTTCTTATCCAGAGAAAGTAGAGGCAAGAGTTCGGGCCAAGCCGAGGCTGGATAGGTAACGGGCAGACCCAATCGGACTAGAAGCGAACGATGCAATGACACTAGTTCTTCAGTTATCAGACCCTTCATATGCGCGAGTTCGGCAACGTAGACCAAGCCAATGGCGACCGCTTCCCCGTGACGGAGGGCAAACTTGCTGTGAAGCTCAATCGCATGGCCCATAGTGTGACCGTAATTCAGAACTTCCCGTGCAAAACCCTCTTTGAAATCCTCTCCCACAACGCGCCCTTTGATTTCAATGGATCGGGTAATCAATTCTTCCGTAAGACGTTTTGCAATACGGACCTCCGGCAAATCCTTGCCCGATAGAAGACTCAAGATCTCGCGATCGGCAATGAATCCGCATTTAACAACTTCAGCCAAACCTGCTGAGAAATCTCGATCGCTAAGTGTTTCAAGCCAGTGAGTATCAACCAAGACTTCAATTGGCGAATGGAAAGCACCAACAAGATTTTTCCCAAAAGAGGTATTGAGGCCAGTCTTACCGCCGACTGCCGCATCAACCATTCCGGCCAAAGTTGTTGGAACCGCCACCCAATCGATGCCACGCAACCACGTCGCGGCCGCGAATCCTGCGATATCGGTTGTTGCCCCGCCGCCGATGGCTACCACAAGGTCGCTGCGCGTGAATCCTGCAGCAGCAAGCCGAGTCCACAACGATTCTAAGGTAGAAGAATCCTTTCCTTCTTCTCCGTCAGGGATTTCAAGAATGACAATCCTAGAATCCCCACTTTGAATCGACTCAATCCGCGGACGCATCGCCGTAGATACGACGATGGCGATTCGTGATCGACCCTCCATAATACGAATGAGTTCGTCTTGCCAGTTGCAGCCAATCGTGACTTCGTATCGCCGTTCTGCATTCACTTCGACTTTATGCATCAGATTCCTGCCTTCGACAAAATTTCGCCGACGATCTCATTGACACTTCGATCCTCAACTTCTATCTTCGTGGCTGCAAGAGATTCATAGATGGGCCTGCGAGCATCCATGAGAGTTTGCCACTTCTGTCTGGGATTGCTTAGCAAGAGCGGCCGATCGCGATTAAAACCAATCCTTGGTGCAGCAACCGCCAATGAAACGTCTAGAAAAATAACTTTGGTATCTGCCATTCGTAATGCCTCGGCCACTCCAGAAGTCAGGACTGCTCCTCCACCCAAGGAAAGTACTCCGCCTACATTTTTCAACGCCTCGATGCAGATGCGTTCTTCGACCTTGCGAAAATGCGCCTCGCCTTCGTCGACGAAAATTTGCGAAACACTTTTGCCTTGATCGATTTCTATCAATGTATCGGTGTCAGCAAAGTCGACGTCCAGTGATTTCGCCAAAGCACGACCGATACTCGTTTTCCCAGCCCCCGGGGGACCTATGAGCACTACACGTGGCGTCATTGCGTTATTTGAATCGAAGGTTCTGAAGGTATGTCTGGTAGTTACGCCGGGTTTCCTCCACGCTGTCACCACCGAATTTTTCGAGAACCGCCTCAGCCAATACGAGGGCGACCATTGCTTCGGCAACAATCCCCGCAGCGGGTACGGCGCAGACATCCGAACGCTGGTTGATGGCCTTCGCGCTTTCACCAGAAGCCAGATCTACAGTATCGAGCGCCTTTGGAACCGTCGATATCGGTTTCATCGCAGCTCGAACCCGCAAAACTTCACCGTTTGTCATACCGCCTTCAGTCCCGCCGGCACGGTCTGTTCGACGATGGATCAAACCGTCGGAGCCAACCTCAATTTCGTCGTGCGCAACAGAGCCTCGCCTAGTAGCCGATGTAAATCCGTCTCCGATTTCGACACCTTTAATTGCCTGAATTCCCATCATCCCCGCTGCCAACCGCGCATCAAGTCGTCGATCCCAATGAACGTAGGAACCCAATCCGGGTGGAAGATCAAAGACCAATACTTCAACTACACCGCCGAGGGTGTCGCCATCAGTTCGTGCTGACTCAATCTCGGCAACCATCGCCAAACTTGTTTTCGGGTCCGCGCAACGAACCAGATCTTCATCTATGCGAGCCTGATCTTGAGATGTAGGAAGCGCGGATGTCTCTGGCACACGCACTGAGCCAATCGATAGGACGTGGCTGATAATTGTTGCCCCAATAGTTTGCTGGAGGAAGCGACGAGCAACCGCGCCAAGGGCTACTCGCGCAGCGGTTTCTCGTGCACTTGCTCGTTCTAGGACTGGTCTGGCATCAGCAAGATCGTATTTTTGCATTCCCGCCAGATCGGCATGGCCTGGTCTAGGTCGAGTAAGAGGCGCGTTCCGAGCCAAGCTTTCAATTTCACCTTCAGGTAATGGATCGGCCGACATTACCTTCTCCCATTTTGGCCACTCTGAATTACCAATTTGGATGGCAATCGGCCCGCCCTGAGTCAAGCCCAGCCTTATACCGCCAAGGATTGTGACTTTATCGGCCTCAAAATTCTGTCTTGCTCCTCGCCCAAAACCCAATCGTCTACGGCGTAGTTCTGCATCGATATCAGCCGTGGTGATCTCAACCGATGCGGGCATGCCTTCCAAAATCGCGGTCAATGCCTGCCCGTGGGATTCTCCTGCTGTCAGCCAACGCATGGGCATATTGTGGCAGAGATTGGTCTACCCCCGTTGCAAACTACCTAACTACCCTAACTACATGGCGGCAAGACAGGCTGTTCGAAGAATCGGGGCAAGTTCGGCACGATCAACAGCTAATCCGGTCATCAAAGAAACTTGGTCAATCCCTTGATGGATCAATAGATCGAGTCCATCAATTCCGTAACCCTTCAATGAACGCCATTTCGCCAAGAACTTAGTAGGCCACGGGTTATATAGGGCCTCGAAATAAACCCCTGCTAAGTCTTCGTCGAGACCTTCGCAGTAGGAATCCGCCACTCCCGCAGGTGTTGCATTTATCAGGAGATCGGTGGGAGTTAATTCGGCCCCCCAAGGAAGGAATATCAACTCCGATAGCGGCGCGGCCTTCCTCATTGAAGTTTCACGTTCTGCGCTTCGATGGATGACTCTTATCTTGAGCCCAGATCGATCGCAAGCAGCAGCGGCAGAGCGTGCCGTGGCGCCCGAGCCGATGATGGTCAGGCTATGGAAATCACTGGCATCGTGGGCAAGCAAGGCTTGTGTAAATCCATTTACATCCGTCGTTACGGCTTTCCAACCACTGACAGTGCGAAGAAGAGTGTTCGCTGAATTAATTCTGCGTGCAAGATCGTCGACTTCGGTTGCAATTGAGAGGATCTCCTCTTTCAAGGGCATAGTTAAGGAAAGCCCTGTCCAAGATTCATCCAATGAAGCCATGAAGTCGCGCAATCTTGCCACGTCCACGTCAATTGCCTCGTACTGCCCATCGACACCAAGACACTTATAAGCAGTGCGGTGCAAAGTGGGCGACAAAGAATGCGAAATAGGTGAGCCAAGTACCGCTGCGCGAATCATGATTTCTTTCCAAATGCACCAGAGGCGAGATTCTTCTCGTATTCGCTTTTCCAAATAAGGAATTGAGAATTCGAATCGGTAAATCTCGTATCTCCAGGCTTGACCGTGATGAAGTAGGTCCAATTACCAGGTACTGGATTGACTGCCGCGTCCATTGCCGCACGTCCAGGATTGTCAATCGGCCCAGGTGGCAATCCGTAATAAAGATACGTGTTGTATGGAGAGGCAGTGCGCGTGGCATCAGTGCTCAAAAAAACTGAGCCACGGGTTCGAGTAATGTAATGGATCGTCGTATCTAGTTGAAGTTGCATTCCTACTTTAAGTCGATTGCGTATAACCTGAGAAATCTTGCCGAAGTCCTTCGGGTCTCCCTCGGCTTGCACCAAAGATGCAATCGTCAGGAGTTGTTTCGGCTTGAAATCCGCGGTCCCTGCCGAGATGCCTGATGCTTTTGCCTCTACCGCAAATCGATCCATCATGTTCTGCAAAATTGTCAGAGCACTTGTTCCTCGACCAAAACTATATTGCGCCGGGAAGAAAACCCCCTCTAGACCCGTATATCCCTCAGGATAAATTCCATCTATTCCGAACCCGGCAGGAAATGTAAGTCTTCGTACGGCCTCATCGATCTCGACCTTTGTATGCCCCTGGGCAATTAACTGAGCGAAAATTTCATCGGTCCAGGATCCCTCGACTATTCGCAAGAGATTGGCAATACGCGACGTGTCTAGAAGTTGAGTCAACGCTTCCTTTGCGGGAATGTGTTGATTAATACGGTGAGCGCCAGGAGCGATGCTCGTGGATCGAGGGTCAGCGACAGCAACTGCGAAGAACGAACCAGCTGATCTGACGATTCCTTTCTCAAATAGAGCCTTTGCAATCTCAGAACCCGTCGCTCCACCGGGAACATCCACGATAACTTCTGCCCCTGGACTTCCTGCCGCGAAATCAGGATTTGCCCCTCCTAGATTTCGGACTAGATAGATCCCCCCTGAAATCAAAATGAGCACCACGACCGAAGCGATCAATCGCCAAAGAGATTTCTTACTCACCGCGATCCCGCTTTGCTTGACCCTTTTCAAGATCCATGGCCAATTCCAATATAGCAACGGCGGCCGCTTGATCGATCACGCCTTTGGACGCGCGCGATGAAAGACCGGCTTCATGAAGATTTCTTTGGGCCGAAATAGTTGAAAGTCGTTCATCAATAAGAGTTACTTCAAGGTCAAAACGATCTCGGAGTTCGCCGGCAAAGAGCTCGGCCTTTGAAGTTGAATCACTTGATTGGCCAGCCAAATGAACTGGCCTGCCAACGTAAATGCGGACGGGTTCGTATTCAGAAAGAAGCTCAAAAACTCGATCCCACAAATCAGCTTTCTTTGTTTCAAGAGTTACAACCGGGGTGGCCATGATGCAATCTCGGTCGCTGACAGCTACTCCGATTCTCACGTCACCATAATCGAAAGCCAGTCGACGTCCTTTTTCCACAATCATTCACCTGCAATGGCTTTGACGATGGCATCAAGGGCCGCTTGCGTATTGGCAACGTTGACGCCTCCGCCCTGCGCAAAATCATCCTTGCCGCCACCGCCACCGCCAAGGACCACAGATCCGATCTTTACCAGGGCGCCTGCCTTTATCCCGGCGGTCCTGGACTCATCGCTCACCGCAACAACTAATACCGGTTTGCCGTCGTTGATGCTTATGAGTGCCACTACGGAATTAGGAACGCGATTACGAAGATCAAGGGCGATCTTCCTGAGATCCTCGCCCGTGATTCCATCACCCAGGATGTCCGCGACAACAGAGGTCTCACCCACCTTCATTGATTGAGATGCAAGGGCGGCTACCTGACCCAACGCCTGTGCCGACCTGAGAGTGGCCAATTCCTTTTCGACTTCACGCAATTTAGCGACAAGATCTGAAATGCGTTCAGGCAACTCCTCGGCTCGAGATCCCTTAATGATTTCAGTTAACGAGTCCAAAAGTAGGTGCTCGCGCGCTAAGAAGCGGTAAGCATCTGCGCCCACAAGTGCTTCAACTCTTCGAACGCCCGCGCCGATGGACGACTCGCTCAATAGTTTGACTACACCCAATTCGCCGGCACGATGGACATGCGTGCCTCCGCAAAGTTCGCGCGCCCAATCTCCAACGCTCACCACTCTTACGACATCGCCGTACTTCTCGCCGAACAGAGCCATCGCGCCAAGCTTTTTAGCCTCTACTTGCGACATGGATTGAGCCGTAACTTCCCAGTTTTCGAGCAATAGAGTGTTTACTCGCGATTCAACATCGTTTAGAACCGATTGTGGCACCGCCCCTGTAGCAGGGAAATCAAAACGGAATCGACCAGGTGAGTTTTCAGAACCTGCTTGCGTCGCAGTCTCGCCCAGAATTTCTCGAAACGCTTTATGAACCATGTGCGTGGCAGTGTGTGCACGGGATATCGCATGTCGTCGCTCGATATCTATTTGTGCGTGAGCTGGCGATCCCACTTCAGCCGACCCGATAACGATTCGCCCACGGTGAACCGAGACACCTGGAACTGGCGCTTGTACATCGTCAATCTCGATCTTTGTTCCATTTGCCAGAGTAATGAAGCCGCCATCAGATAGCTGACCGCCACCTTCTGCATAAAACGGAGTTCTGCTCAAAACAATTTCGACTTCTTCGCCTTCGGGAGCGGATTTCACTCCGACTCCGTCAACCAATATCGCCGATATGACCGAATCCGATTCTTCGTGCGTGTATCCGAGGAACTCGGTGCGGCCTACTGCATCGGCGATGCTTCGATACTCGGTTAGGTCCGTGTGCCCGCTCTTCTTGGCACGAGCGTCAGCCTTGGCGCGATCGCGTTGCTCCTTCATTAAGCGACGAAAGCCGCTCTCATCAACTTCAAGGCCCTGCTCCTGTGCCATTTCCAAAGTCAGATCAAAGGGAAAGCCGTAAGTATCGTGAAGTTTGAATGCGGCTTCGCCCGAAAGGGTTGTCCCATGGCTCTTCTTCAAGGCGGAACTGGCAACGTCGAAAATCTGCGTTCCGCTCTTGAGCGTCTGCAGGAAAGTCTCTTCTTCGGCGATCGACACACTGACGATTCGCCCGCTCTCTTGATTCAATTCTGGATACTGCGGGCTCATTGCACCGATAGAGGAGGCAATGAGTTCGGCCATTACTGGCTCATGTGAACCAAGAAGTCGCATGTTGCGGATCGTTCGACGCATCATTCGACGCAGAACGTAGCCCCGCCCCTCATTACCTGGGGTCACTCCGTCACCGATCAACATTGCCGATGTGCGTGCATGGTCTGCAACAACCCTCAAAAGCACATCATTGTGATGGTCTTTCCCGTAAACAACATTGGTAAGCGCTGTTGCTCTATCCAATATCTGTCGGGTGGTATCAATTTCGTAAATGTTCTCAACACCTTGAAGAAGCGCGGCAGTTCGCTCTAAACCCAACCCAGTGTCGATGCTCTTCGCCGGAAGCTCGCCAAGGATTGGGAAATCATCTTTACCGGAGCCAGCGCCTCTTTCGTTCTGCATGAAGACGAGGTTCCACACTTCCATGTAACGATCTTCGTCGGCGATTGGACCGCCTTCCTTGCCATATGCAGGTCCGCGATCGTAGTAAATCTCAGAACACGGCCCGCATGGTCCGGGTACTCCCATAGACCAGAAATTGTCGGCCATCCCACGACGTTGAATTCGTTCCTTTGGAATCCCAATTTGCTTATGCCAAATATCGGCAGCTTCGTCATCATTTTGGAAGACAGTTACCCAGAGACGGTCTTCCGGAAATCCATATCCACCATCGTTCGTCGCCCGCGTGAGTAACTCCCAAGCCAAGGCAATGGCACCTTCTTTGAAATAGTCCCCAAAAGAGAAGTTGCCGCACATCTGGAAAAAAGACGCATGACGGGTCGTCTTTCCAACTTCGTCAATATCTAATGTGCGAACACATTTTTGAACGGAAGTGGCGCGCTTGTAAGGGGGTTTTACTTCGCCAAGAAAAAATGGTTTGAACGGAACCATTCCAGCGTTTACCAGCAAGAGATTCGGGTCATCCGCGATCAGCGAAGCGGATGGCACCACCGTGTGAGTTAACCCTTGGCGGTTATCAGATTCAAAAAAGCGCAACCATCGAGAACGTATTTCAGCGGATTCCACTATCTAGTACCACTTAGCTTTTCTTTTTGTCGTGAGATTGCTTGTATTTTGCCGCGCTCATCAAAAGTCCGAGGACCTTGACCGCCGGACCGCCCTTGCCCACGAAGGTACTTGTCACTTCGGAAAGCTTGCTGCTGACATTCTCGGCACTTTTCGTAATCTTGTTTAGGCTCTCTAAGGGACCGTTAACCAACTTAACAGTGGTCGTTACCTCGTCGATCAAAGGCTTGGTCTCATCCGTAACCGTCTTGAGCGAGACTTTTGCCTCGTCAATCAGTCTGCCGATGCGTATGACGGCGTAACTAATGGCGATGGCGATGACAAGAAGCGAGCAAGATGCAATGATCGTTGCGATTCCACCGGGGCCCATGATCCATCCCTTCCCACACTTAAATCTCTATGGGAACAGCCTACCCGACCTACCAGTAATGACGACGCCCGCCGACGGATCGACCCATTCCACCAAGGAGGGCTAGAACTACGCCAACTACGATGAGAAGGACGCCCAAGGATTTAAGGACCGCCATACCGACAAAAAAGCTAAGGATCAAGAGAACAATTCCTAAAGTAATCATGAGTTTTTCTACTTTCTAAAGGTCGAATTACGGGGCGGAGTTGTGATCGGTCGACGGACTCACTGCTTCTGGGATGGGATGGCTCTTGGCCCGTTCAGATGCGAGTTCCTTTTGAACACGTTCGAAATCCGCACGCAAAGTTAGTGACTCAGCTTGAGATTTCTTCAATTCTTTTTTGAGATCTCTAGAAGCCAAACCACGGGCAAAAAAGCCCCTAAGGATGCTAAGGCCCAGAGCCGCGACTAGTCCGACAATGATTCCGAAAAGAAATAACTGTCCAGTGGAAAGGCCAGTAACGTGCTGACCGAATAGGGCGAAATCGCCATTGAGTAGGTGGGCAGAGCCCCCATTTGAGATAACTCCAAGGACGCCTACAAGCGCGGCGATTCCAAGGATGCAGATTCCGATTAACAAGATCATGAATCGGCCCCTTTCTTGATTTGATAGAAGTAAGGACCACCTCGCGATGTCATGTAATGCTAGCCCTACATTCTGTGGGCGTTCTGTCAGCCTAATCTAGCCGTGGAATGGTGATTTCAGGCGTGCGATGGTCGCGGTGGGCTACCAACGCTGCCTTGTGGTACTTCTCGATCTTCGCCAAAAACGCCTTGTTTCGATATGGCCGACCATCAATAATCGAGCCCTGTACTCCTTCGATAACGGCAGAGACATCTTCACCGGAAAGTGTTTTGTGAGTCTCCAGTGCGTGAGCAAGAGCTAGAACATGATTGCGATTCTCTTTCAAGATCTTCTCGGCTTTTCGCAACATATCGGCTAGATGGTCCTCAATGCGATTGCCTAAGGCGCCTCGCAATTCCTTTGACGAGTCTCCCTTCGCGCCGCCTGGGGCCCCAATTTCAAAGCGGCGATTGGTGGCATGGGATGAGATTGTTGAGCCCATCCCCCAATGCCCTTCCATCAATGAAGCAATAGTTGTCGCACTCTCGAGATCTCCAGATACACCAGACGAGTTATCGCCATCAAAGAACATCCGCTCACCGGCAAGGGATGCGAGTGAAACCAAAATATCGGATTCGTATTCAGTCTTCCAGCGAGTGAATTGGTCATCGGGTGGAATGCTGGCGACCATTCCCAAATAATCGGATCCCTTTTCGATAGTGGCCAAATCAATTGCCATATGTTGGCGAACCCGGTGGGCCATCACCGCGTGGCAGGCTTCATGAACGGCGACGGCATGTCGTTCGCGTTCGATGTATTCCACATCCTCGGAAGGTCCCAGCTCTTTTAGTTGTTTTGCTTTCACAACATCTGGCCAAGTGATTGATGTGCGACCATTTCGAATAGCAGTGATCAATGCTTCGTTGATCGTGTCCTTGATCGTTGCACCTGTTGCGTATGGCGTAATTGTCGCCAACTTGTCGATTTCCTCTGAAGTGAGCGAGTGTGAAACTTTGGCGAGGTAGCCCTCGTATGTGCGCACCCGCCCCGCCTTACTTGGATACCCAACTCTGTACATGCGATCGATGCGGCCAGGACGTAGAAGTGCTTCATCCAACGCCTCTGGCATATTGGTCGCCATTACGACAAGGATTCGATATTTTGGAGGATTCTTGGGACGCATACCCAGAGTCCTGCGCAAAATTCGATTGAAGAATCCACGTGGTTTCTTAAGCCCGGACAGTTCAGTGAGCAATGCCTGGAGCGTGCCCATGCCACCACCACCCATGCCACCACCTGCAGCTCCTCCAACCACAAAACTTTCTCGCAAAAGAAGTGAAGCCGTGGTCGGCGAAAGGTAGGAACCACCATGACAAGAAGTTCCGAAAATTGCAGGAGTCCTGTTCTGCTCAGCTCGCTGTTGCCCGCCAGCAGATGTCATACCTCTATTTCCAAGAGAGTCGGCTTCATCGAAGAAAACGACGACTCCACCGTAGCGGAGGGCAAGCTTGCGCAACTTCCTGAAAAGCGATTTAACTTTTAGAACTCCGACGCCAAAGAACATATTTGTAAACGCACCCGGGTCAACGAATACGAATGGCTTTCCAGTTTCCCCAGCCATCGCCTCTGCCATAAGAGTTTTACCAGTTCCGGGTGGGCCCCAAAGGAGGATTCCTCCAGGCACGTATCCACCGTGCTTTTCAATTTCTTCAGGTTTTTCCAGAAAGAGAAGATTTTCCCTGATGCGGTTGAGGACGTGGTCTTGCCCCCAAACATCAGTAAAACGCGTGCGAATATCATCAGGAAAATAAGTATCTACGCCACCACGACTAAGGAACCAGAACATCGCTCCAAATTGGATAATGACGAAGAAGACGCCGAATAGAAGTTGTCCCAGCATAGGAAGGGTTCGCCAGAGAGCGCTCGGCGCCAAGAAGAGAGCCCTAACTGGAGTCTCTTTATAAATCGCCCCAAGCACGACCGCCAGCAGACATACAAAGAGAATCATCTTGATCACTCGCGAGAGCCTGTATCTGGTCCAATCGCTGAAACGATGAAGAGCAAAGTCCACGGCTTGGAAGTACTTCTGCCAGATGCCGTGATAAGGCGCAGCGAGTTCTGAGACCAAGAAATGCATCTGTCGAAGGATTTCAATGATAACTAAGTACAGAAGCCAGGATCGTGTCCGAGTAATTTCATTGAAGGCATCGCCAATAGAGAGAAGCGGGTTGTCCGCCAATGCGGCCCAAACTAGTACGAGATATACGATCGAGAAGAGGAGCAAGAACTTGATTCGATCGTAAAGTGACAGGTGAACTCGAGTCTTGCGATCGCTATCGCGCTTACGACTCCCCTGCGTATCGAGTGAACTCACTTGGCTCCCCTTACCGTGAATGAATCGGCAATGCGTGACATCACCTTAATATTTTTGTTGTAGCAAACGGTCGTGCATCGGACAAAGAGAACGTACAACTTCTGATGATCCGGCGACATCAAAGACGTTTGATCAATCGTTTGCGAAACGCCAGCCCGCACAACGCTGAATATTGTTCGCACACCACGAGCACCCTTTTGAACGACTTCGTGATCATCAACGATGTTATAAACGGGAGTTGTTGCGGTCGGATTGTTCACCCAGTCTGTAACCGGCCATACGACATCGCGTAGGAGGTTATACGACATCGCATTTGCTTCCTCGGGATAAAGTGCACGCACTCGAGCAAACACCAATGGAACATCCGGGGCTTTGAGACTGTAAACGTCTTTCGCAGCCAGACCCGAGCTCTGCGAATATGCTTCCTGCCATTTAACTAGCGCGAGCCTGTCCAACACCAATGCTGAAGTTGATTTCGCTTCCTCGGCATTTAGCTGAGCCGATGTTATTTCGTGCCAGCTGTACGGAACAGTGAAGTAAACCCCTTCTGATTTTGACTCACCGTATTTTTGGGACGGCGCACCGCACGCAGAAAGCAAGAGTGCGAGTACACCAAGTAGAGCTATCGGGCGTAAACGCACTACTTGCCTAACTTGTCCGAGACGGCGTCAATCCCGCTCTCCTTGCGTTGGGCTGCGGTGATTGGCGTTGGTGCACCAGTTAATGGATCTCCACCACTTGCGGTCTTCGGAAAAGCGATTACTTCGCGGATTGAATCCGAACCTGTGAGAAGTGCGCATACGCGATCAATTCCGAGTGCGATTCCGCCGTGGGGAGGTGGTCCGTAATTGAAGGCCTCAAGTAGGAATCCAAACTTGCTCGCGGCTTCCTCCTCGCCCAGTCCAATAACTTCAAAGACACGCTTTTGCATCTCTCGATCATGGATACGTATCGAGCCTCCACCAAGTTCGGTGCCGTTAAGAACGATGTCGTAGGCATAAGCAAGGGCCTCGCTGGGATTATCGGCGAAAGTAGAGGCAAACTCTGGTTTTGGGCCGGTAAATGGATGATGAACCGCGGTCCAGCCGCCGTTATCGGTGGGCTCAAACATCGGGGCATCAACGACCCAGAGGAACTCCCATGTGCCATCTTGAATCAAATCGCATCGTTTGCCAATCTCAAGGCGCACCGCACCCAGAAGGGATTGAGAGGCAACTTTCTCACCTGCGGCGAAGAAGATGGCATCTCCGGCGTTGGCTCCGGCAGCTGTGGCAATTCCGGCTAATTCAGTTTCTGAAAGATTCTTAGCAACCGGACCGCCGAGAGTTCCGTCGGCATTTACTAAAATGTAAGCCAACCCCTTGGCTCCACGGGTCTTAGCCCACTCCTGCCACGCATCGAGTTCGCGGCGCGGAGAACTTGCACCACCTGGCATGACAACGGACCCGACATAGGGAGCCTGGAAAACTCGGAATGGCGTCTGTGCAAAGAACGAAGTGAGTTCACGGATCTGGAGACCAAAACGAAGGTCAGGCTTATCAGATCCATAATCGCGCATGGCATCTGCATAGGTCATCCTGCGAATCGGAAGGGTGATGTCGTGGTCTACAACTTCTTTCCAGACACGCACCAATAATCTCTCAGTCACAGCCAAAATGTCCTCTTGGTCGATAAAGGACATTTCAATATCGAGTTGAGTAAATTCTGGCTGGCGATCGGCCCTGAAGTCTTCATCTCGGAAGCACCGTGCGATTTGGTAATACTTCTCCATGCCCGCAACCATCAATAACTGTTTGAAAAGTTGTGGCGACTGCGGAAGTGCATACCAACTTCCCGGCTGCAGACGTACTGGCACAAGAAAATCACGCGCACCTTCAGGCGTAGACCGAGTCAGGTACGGTGTTTCAATATCGAGGAACTCTTGTTCGTCCATGACATTGCGGATCACAGATGTCACTTTGGAACGAATACGTAGATTTTTGGCAGGCTTCTCTCTTCGCAAATCAAGGTATCTGTAATGAAGTCGAACTTCTTCATTGATGTCGGTGTCATCACCACTATCAATAGGGAAAGGAAGCGGAGCGGACTCGCTCAAGATCGTAATCTCATCGCCCATTACTTCGACATCGCCTGTGGCCAAGGAAGCGTTCTCATTTCCCGAAGGGCGCTCAAGAACCTCGCCTACAATCTTGATGCACCACTCGGCACGCAGTGCTCCGGCAATTTTCTCGTCGCGGATTACAACTTGAACCGACCCTGAAGCATCACGCAGGTCTATGAACGCGACTCCCCCGTGATCTCTGCGACGCGAAACCCATCCCGCCAATTCAACGGTCGTTCCAACGTCCGACTTTCGGAGCGTTCCGGCACCGTGAGTTCTTAACATTCTATGCACCACATTTTCCGGCCAATTTTCATTCGCCTTACCAAGTTAGCAAATCAGTAGTCAGGGTCGTGACTAAGGAGGCAAGAGTAACCGAGGTCGTCTCTCCTGTGTTCATCTGCTTCAAATCAACACTTCCGGTTGAAAGTTCAGCGTCGCCAATAATGACGACATATCGTGTCCCACTCTTATCGGCGCTTTTCATCGCACTCTTCAAGGATCTGTCACCGAAGGCGATTTCCACGGTGAGGTCATGGGCACGCAATTCCTGCGAGATCGATAGAGCTACCGTCTTTGCCTGGTTGCCCAAGGGAATCAAATAGAGATCAGTTAGAAATGCCGCCGAATCGACAACGCCTTCAGCTTCGGCCGCGAGAAGTGCACGATCCACGCCTAAACCAAAGCCAATTCCCGATAATGGTTGACCACCTATCTGCTCCATGAGCCCGTCGTAGCGACCACCGCCACCTATCCCGGATTGTGCCCCCAGTAGATCATGAACGAATTCAAAGGTCGTGCCCGTGTAGTAATCCAAACCACGAACCATCCTTGGATTGATTGTAAATTCAATCCCGAGATCCTTGAGATAAGACTGAACTGCTTCAAAGTGCGTACGCGATTCGTCGGTCAAGTAATCCAATAGCAATGGCGCCTTATCCATGAGGGCTCGGATTTCTTTTCGTTTATCGTCAAATAGTCGCAAGGGATTGATTTCTGCTCGGGCCAAGGTGGCTTCATCAAGATCAAGGCTTTCGATGTAGCGAAGTAGATCCACTCGGTGCAATGCGCGGGTTTGCGCATCGCCTAAGGATGTGATCTCGAGTCTAAATTGCTTCAACCCCAGTGCACGGTAACCGGCATCGGCAATTGCTATCACTTCAGCATCAAGTGCAGGATCATCCGAACCAACTGCTTCAATGCCGACTGAGTAAAACTGACGATAACGTCCTGCTTGCGGTCTCTCGGCGCGAAAGAAAGCTCCACTATAGAAAACTTTCGTGGGTAGCGCACCACGATCAAGCCCGTGCTCAATAATCGCTCGCAGTGCGCCGACGGTTCCTTCGGGCCTAAGAGTTAATGAGCGTCCTCCCCGATCTTCAAATGTATACATCTCTTTTGTGACAACATCAGTAGAGGCCCCTA
Organism: Actinomycetes bacterium; assembly: GCA_023252155.1. Classification (GTDB taxonomy): domain Bacteria; phylum Actinomycetota; class Actinomycetes; order Nanopelagicales; family Nanopelagicaceae; genus QYPT01. The sequence continues at coordinate 49,238 of JAHEXJ010000009.1, forward strand.
CTCCCCTGGTAAAGAGTTCAGTGTCTTCAAACACTGGCAATTCGACGAGCTGGTATCCAGATCGCTTAATCGGTTGAAGCAACGTATCTCTGACCCATTCGAAGGCTCGCGATCGCGGTGGAAAATACTCACTGACGCCTTTAGGAGCTTGGTATTTCATCATCGGGCCAGATTTTTTAGGTACGGGTTTATGCGACGCTCGCGTCCGATCGTGGTCTCTTCACCGTGTCCGGGCAGAACTCGCATCTCATCCGGAAGAGGCAATATCTTCTTCTTCAAGGTGTTCTCCATATCCTTAGGTGACCCGGTCGGCTGATCGGTCCGGCCGATGGATCCGGCGAAAAGCACGTCACCGCTGATGAGGACTTCATCACTGATTGAATACATGATCGATCCACGAGTATGTCCGGGGGCGTGCACGGCAGAAATCTTCATACCAGCAAGATCGAGTATGTCCCCATTTCTCAATTCTCTAACATCGGCCGGTTCTGAGAAGGCCATTCCTTCGAGAGATTGCGCGAAAACCTGACTCAGGGCCTTTTCTGGATGCTTGAGTAAGACTCGGTCCTCGGTATGGATATACGCAGGAATCCCATATCCGTCACAGACGGGAAATACGGAGAAGGTGTGGTCGAGGTGCCCGTGGGTGACCAGAGTTGCGATCGGTTTGAGGCGGTGTTCTTGGCAAATTTTGAGGATTTCAAAGGAAACGTCAGGCATTCCGGGGTCAATCACGACGCACTCGTGGCCCTCACCTGGGGCGATAATCCAACAATTGGTCGCGAAAGCAGGGGCGGCGAAAGAGGTGATCAGCAACGTACTCCTCCATTTCCGCACTTCAGGGATACAGGGTACCTTTTACCCCGTACCAGATGACTGGTTCAACCTCACGGCTAAGCCCAATGCTTAGCCAATGCACGCCGATAGCGACGGTCCACAAATGGCCAACCGCGCTGAAAGGAATATGACATGTCCGAGATTACAACTACAACCGCAGCTTCAGCCCTTATTGGAGATCCCGCTCAGTTCGGAAGAGTCGGAGAAGACGGCACGGTCTATGTCATAACACCCGAAGGCGAAAAGGCAGTCGGTTCCTATCCCGGCAAGAGCGCAGAAGAAGCCCTCGCATACTTTGTTCGCAAATTTGAAGCAGTTGCATCCGAGGTCGCGCTTTTGGCAGCTCGCGTAACAAGTGGCGCCATGGTTCCCTCTGACGCCAACTTGGCCGTCAATCGAATGCGCCAGCAGATAAAAGAATTAAACGGCGTCGGAGACCTCGCTGCATTGGCCGCCTCTCTTGAGCACATTCCTTCTCTAATCGAGGGAAATCGCGAAGCCTATGAAGCTAAGAAGGCGGCTGAAAACGCTGCCAAAGCCGCCCACCGTCAGGAAGTCTTAGAAGCCAAAACCAAGATCGTGGAGGAGGCCGAATCCTTGGCGCTTTCAGAAAGTTGGAAAGCAACAGGTGATCGCCTGAAGGTTCTTCTCGAGGAATGGAAGGCCGCAGCACGTTTGGATAAGAAGTCCGATGCCGAATTGTGGAAGCGCTTTTCTACGTCGCGAAATAAATTTGATAAGCGTCGCCGCACGCACTTCGCCGCCTTGGACACAATCCAAGAAAAGGTCGCAAACGCCAAGATTGAACTCGTTACCGAGGCAGAGCAACTAGCCACATCCACCCAATGGGTTCCAACTGCCAAGCGCTTCAAGGTCCTTATGGATCAATGGAAGGCCACCGGTCGGGGCAAAAAGGGTGAAGATGCCAAACTCTGGAATCGGTTCAAAGCGGCTCAAGATCAATTTTTTGCCGCGAAGAACGCGGACTTAGCCAAGCGCGAAGAGCAAATGGGTGCGAATCTCGCAAAGCGAGAAGCGCTGATCGCCGAAATTGA
>JAHEXJ010000040.1 GCA_023252155.1 Actinomycetes bacterium
CGTGAATCTTCCTTTCGAAGTTCCACGTTGCAAAAGGAACGAATGCAACAGATAAAGCGATCGAGGTTGTACGCCAAGACCATTTGAGCAATCGCGCCACGACAGGAACGATCAGGATGTATGCAGTGAAAACAGTTCCATGCGTTGCCCCAATGATCGCAACGAGCACGCTCGCTCGTCCAGTTATCCAGTGATAGATCGCGATAATCAGAATGGACGGGAGTAGCCCGCCTTCTGCGTAGGCTAGGAATTGAAAGAGTCGGAGCGTTGCTTTCGTTGAAATTCTTGCGAGGTTACCTGACATCAGTTCTGGCCAGTCACAAACAGTCGAGTCAAAATAAGAAGACAGACGAGACCACCAACGAATCTATACAGACCTCGAGCACGTTCGGTTCGAAGTGAGCGGCTCGCGTTGTCGGAAAACGGGATGAGACCAAAAGCCAAAGCCGCGTAAAGGAGGTGGAGCCATTCCTTTGGATGTTTACCGCTTATTAGGAGCGCAACACCGGCAAGTGCCGTAATTACCGTTGAGATCATGACTGCGATGAGTGTCCGAAATGCCGCGTCTCCAGCCGGGCGTTTGTTAAATATTCGGATTGCGCCTTCGACCGTTGCTGACAGAACAGTAAGCGTGGTCGCAATCGCCAGAGCGATGTGAAGGCCAGTGAGCATTCTCGGATACTAGTACTCGAAACGAGAATCCTCGTTTATTGCGTCAGATCGGTATTGTCACGGGTTCTGAAGGGAGTCCAGTCTTAAGGAGACCTCGTAGGAGCGTTGCGAAATTCTTAGGAGTAAGTACGTCGTTCGTGGTCTCGAGTTCAGTTAATGGCCACCAACGATGTTCTTGCACGAAGCCTCGTTCATCTTCGGTGAAACCCGCGGTACTGATTTCGAAGTGGGGGACTCGGGCAAAGAACCATTTTTCTCTGACATCAAGGTGCTCGCCGTAAAACTCGAATACGTGGCGACGATTCCAGATATGCGGGCCAAGCTCGAAATTGACGAGTCCTGTTTCCTCGAATACTTCACGGCGAGCAGCTTCTTCGGGGGTTTCGCCGATTTCAATCCCTCCGCCAGTAGGGAACCAGAACCGAATACCTGGCGACGAAGGATTGGTTCCGCGAAAAAGGAGAACTTGATCGAACTCATCGAGCATCAAAACGCGAGCGGTAGGGCGAATTTTTGGCTCGGTTCCCATGATTACGTCATTGCCAATGTACATGAGTTTGTAGTTCCACCAGAGTCTTAATCTGAACACCGATGTCGCTTGGAGTCTCAAGATCATCTCGGTTTAGCCATACACCGCGCAGGCCCGCGTTGATGGATGCTCGTACATCGATGTCGATATCGTCTCCGACAAAGAGAACCTCATTGGGTTCGCATTCAAGTAATCGGCAGAGTTGTTCAAATGCACGCGGATCGGGCTTAAGTGCTTCGACGCTCCCAATTGCCAGACATCCTTCGAACATGTCGGCGAGTCCAATGGCTTTGAGCTTGGCTTCCTGTTGCGCCTGCTGACCATTGGTTAGCACGGCCATCTTCAAACCGGATGCTTTCAATGCGGTTAACGACTCGTGAGCATCTGGATAAGCAACCCAGCTCTTTGCATAATGAACGAGGTAGGCATTCCAAAGTTCATCGAAATCTTGGGCACTATTCGCGACATCCGTGGACTCAAGAAAGACGCGCATCCTTGCCCGACGATGTTCAACAAGAGTCATGATGCCAGCCGCATATTGCGAGAAGTAAAGAGTCTCGACTCTGTGCCACTCTGCTCCGACGGAAGTATCGCCGGTGTATTTCCAATTCTTTTCGTGGATCAAACGTCTCATCGCTTCGGCTGCGGCCTCGGTATGGTCGAAGAGCGTGTTGTCTAAATCAAAGCCGATGGCACGAATCATCCTTTAGACAGAGGCGATTGCTCGATCAAGAACCTCGAGTGCTTCGCGCAAGAGATTCTCTGGAATAACGAGTGGTGGAAGAAGTCGGATTACGTTGCCGTAAGTGCCGGCAGAAAGAATAAGCACTCCTTCTTTCTGGCAGAACTTCACGATTTCACCAACTGCAGTTGGATGAGGCTCGAGCCCGCCAGGCAATACGAATTCAAAGGCTTGCATCGCGCCACGGCCACGAACTTCAGCAATGATCGGATATTTTGCCTTCATCGCGTTCATAGCAGTAGTCATGATCTCGCCGATTTTTAGTGCACGCTTTGGCAGATCGTCGTATTCAATCGTGGCAATAGCGCCAAGTGCCGCGGCGCATGCGACGGGGGATCCGCCGTAGGTTCCGCCGAGGCCACTACCGTGAACCGCGTCCATGATCTCCGCACGTCCTGTGACGCCAGAGAGAGGAAGGCCGCCGGCAATTCCCTTTGCAGTAGCGATGAGATCTGGGACTAAACCTTCGTGCTCACTTGCGAACATGTGGCCCGTGCGTGCAAATCCCGTCTGAACTTCGTCGGCGATAAATACGATTCCGTTTTCGGTTGCAAACTTTGAAAGGCCGGGAAGGAAACCCTTCGGTGGAACGATGAATCCACCTTCACCTTGAATTGGCTCGATGACAATTGCCGCAATATTTTTCGCACCTAATTCTTTCTCCATTTTATGAATGACAAAATCGAGCGCTTCCTCGGCGCACTTTTCCGCGCCACCAGGCCAGCGAAGTGGGTATGCCATGGGCATTCGGTAAATCTCAGGCGTGAACGGGCCAAAGCCATCCTTGTACGGCATGTTCTTTGCGGTCATTGCCATCGTTAGGTTTGTACGACCGTGGTACGCGTGCTCGAAGACGACCACTGCATCGCGCTTGGTGTAATTACGCGCGATCTTTACGGCGTTCTCGATCGCTTCCGCGCCTGAATTCAAAAGTACGGACTTCTTCTTGTGCGTGCCCGGGGTAAGTCGATTGAGCGCTTCGCATACTTCGATGTAACCCAGGTACGGGGCGACCATGAAGCAGGTGTGAGTGAAGGCTTCGACTTGGGCTTTGACGTTGTCGACCACGCGCTGGGCACTGTTTCCAACATTGACTACGGCGATTCCGGCGCCCATGTCGATGATCGAGTTGCCGTCGACATCAACGATCACGCCTCCGCCTGCCCGTTCTACAACCACGGGGATGGCCATTCCGAGCGCGCTTGAGCACGCTTCCGAGCGTCGCTTGAGAATTGCCTCTGATTTTGGCCCAGGAATAGCGGTGACGAGCTTTCGAATCTGCGGAATTGTGGTCATGGGGCAATCCTAACAGGGCGGCAAAAGTACTCATTTGTCGGCCTGACCTGAGAAGATACCCCAGTGCAACTACTAGGAATCCTCGCTTTCGTGGTTGCTCTTCTTATATCCGTGATGGTCCACGAATTCGGTCACTATGTTACGGCCAAGCACTTCGGCATGAGGGTAAGCGAATTCTTCCTCGGCTTCGGGACGAAGATCTGGTCCACAGTTCGTGGCGAGACCGAGTTTGGTATTAAGGCGATTCCCGCAGGTGGGTATTGCCGGATCGAGGGGATGTCGCCCAGTGAAACTGCGATCGGCGATGACCGTGATTTTTACCGAGCCAGCGGTTGGAAGAAACTCATAGTTCTCGGTGCGGGCTCGTTCCTACATTTTGTTCTTGGCTTCGTCCTGTTGCTCGCTCTTTTCATGGGAATCGGCACCAGCCAAGTCACCTCCACGATCGGATCTGTCAGCAAGTGCATTCCTCCCTCGACTGGATCGCAGATCTGCACGGCGACCTCTCCAAAATCTCCCGCCCTGCTAGCCGGCCTCAAATCGGGCGATCGGATCGTCTCCATCGACGGCAAGAGGGTCACTAACTGGTCCAAGGACGTAGAGACCGTCCGCAACTCGCCGGGCAAACCTCTGGTCTTCGGAATCGATCGAGGCCAGAAGGTTAATGGCGCAGGTTCGACCGCGCCCGATTTTGAAGTCACCATCACACCGACGACGCGCGTCGTGGAAGGTCGAACTATTGGCCAAATAGGTGTAATTACCAAGTTCGCGATGGTCAGAAGTGATCCCGTTTCTGCCGTATCGCATTCAGTGTCAATCGGCGGATCCCTAATAGGTGCATCTGTTCAGGCCCTAATTTCTCTTCCAGCAAAGATTCCTACCCTTTGGTCGCAGGCGGTAGGTCAGAAACCGAGGGACACGACAGGCATGATGGGGATTGTCGGTGTGGCTCGCCTTTCGGGCCAAGCCGCGGGAGACACCAAACTCTCGTACAGCGAACGCATTGCGTTCTTCCTAGGAATCATCGTCCAGTTGAATTTCTTCGTTGGAATTTTCAATCTTCTTCCGATCCTTCCTTTGGATGGCGGACATATGGCAGTTGCCATTGCAGACGAAGTCCGCGCCTTTTTCGCTCGACTTCGCAGGCGAAGGAGACCCGCAGCAATTGACGTGGCGGTGTTAACCCCAATAACACTTGTTGTTTTTGTTCTGTTAGCCGGCCTCACGCTCCTGCTCATCGTTGCCGACGTTGTGAATCCCGTGAACTTCAATCTATAAGCAGATAGGGCAGAATGGACTCATGGTCGATTTAGGTATGCCAGTAGCGCCACCTGTAATTCTTGCGCCTCGTCGAAAGACTCGTCAGTTGCAGGTTGGCAGTGTTGGAGTCGGGAGCGATTCGCCAGTCAGCGTTCAGTCGATGTGCACGACACTGACTTCAGATGTCAATGCGACTCTTCAGCAAATTGCCGAACTCACGGCATCGGGCTGTCAGATTGTTCGCGTTGCTGTGCCCAGCCAAGACGATGCAGATGCGCTCGCGCAGATCGCCAAGAAATCCCAGATTCCAGTCATTGCAGATATTCACTTTCAACCCAAGTACATATTCGCAGCGATTGATGCTGGCTGTGCTGCAGTTCGTGTTAACCCCGGAAACATTAAACAATTTGATGACAAAGTTAAGGAAGTTGCCAAGGCAGCCGGGGATGCAGGAATCCCTATTCGCATTGGTGTCAACGCAGGATCCTTGGACCCACGTTTGCTTGCTAAGTACGGAAAGGCCACGCCCGAAGCGCTTGTTGAATCGGCTCTTTGGGAGTGCTCATTATTTGAAGAGCACGGATTCAACAACATCAAGATTTCGGTCAAGCACCACGATCCCGTCACCATGGTCAGCGCCTATCGATTGCTCGCCCAAAAGTGCGATTATCCGCTTCACCTTGGCGTTACCGAGGCCGGTCCGCTTTTCCAAGGCACGATCAAATCTGCGACGGCCTTTGGCATTTTGCTATCGGAAGGAATTGGCGACACCATCCGCGTTTCCCTCTCTGCTCCTCCCGTTGAGGAAGTGAAAGTCGGAATCTCGATTCTGGAATCTCTCAATTTGCGCCAACGAAAGTTAGAAATCGTTTCCTGCCCATCGTGTGGTCGCGCCCAAGTCGACGTGTACACATTGGCCGAGGAAGTTCAGGCGGGTCTAGCTGGAATGACAGTTCCCCTTCGGGTTGCCGTTATGGGCTGCGTAGTAAATGGACCGGGCGAGGCACGTGAAGCAGACCTCGGTGTTGCTTCAGGCAACGGTAAGGGTCAAATATTCGTGAAAGGCGTGGTTATTAAGACCGTTCCTGAATCACAGATCGTGGAGACTCTCATCGAAGAGGCAATGCGATTGGCGGAGGAAATGGAAGCGGCCGGAATTGAGTCCGGCGAACCGTCCGTTCAAGTTCGCTAATTAGCGCTTAACCCATTGCGTGCGCCTACTCAGGTAGGCTGACTTTCATGTTGAGAATGTCCACGCTATTCCTGCGCACGCTCCGCGATGATCCTGCTGATGCAGAAGTCGCCAGCCATCGACTATTGGTGCGGGCTGGCTATGTCCGCCGTATTGCGGCGGGGATCTATTCGTGGCTGCCTTTGGGCTATATCACCCTTCGAAATATCGAACGCGTTATCCGCGAAGAGATGGATGGTGCCGGTTTTCAGGAAGTGCATTTTCCTGCGTTGCTCCCAGTCGATGCATACGAGCAGACCAACCGAGTCGCCGAATACGGTCCCAACTTGTTCAAACTTAAAGATCGTAAAGGCGGTGACTACTTGTTGGCGCCAACGCATGAGGAGATGTTCACCCTCATGGTGAAATCGGAGTACTCCTCGTATAAGGATCTGCCGCTATCGATCTACCAAATTCAGACCAAGTATCGCGATGAAGCAAGACCTCGCAGTGGAATTATCCGAGGCCGCGAATTTGTCATGAAAGATTCTTATTCGTTCGACTTGACCGACGAAGGATTAGACGAGTCGTACAACAAACATCGCGATGCTTACATCAAGACCTTCGATCGACTCGGGATGCGCTACAACATTGTAAAGGCGATGTCTGGCGCAATGGGTGGATCAAGATCGGAAGAATTCTTAGCTCCATGTCCAACTGGTGAAGATACCTATGTACTCTGCGAAAAGTGCGGGTATGCCGCAAACGTCGAAGCAATGGTGACAATTGTTCCTGAAGTCGGGACAAAAGTAATTCCAGCATTGCAGGTGATCGATACACCTAACACACCCACGATTGATTCGCTCGTTACCGTGCTCAATGAAAGATTCGGCGGCGGATACACCGGTGCCGACACACTCAAGAATGTCTTGCTCGTTGCCGACAAGAAAAATATTGCCGTCCTTGTGCCAGGTGATAGGGAAGTCGATATAAAAAGGCTTCAAGCCAACTTGCCAGGAGTAGAAGACATTCGCCTATTTGAAGATGCGGACTTCGCCAAGAATCCCGGATTGGTTAAGGGTTATGTTGGACCACAAGATGCGAAGAAGTTTGGTCTAACTGTTTACGCCGACCCACGAATTGCATTGGGGACGGGTTGGATATCTGGTGCGAATAAGAAAGATTGTCACGCGATCAATGTGGTGAATGGTCGAGATTTTGAAGTAGATGCATACATCGAATCAGCTGAAGTCCGAGCCGGGGATGCTTGTCCTGATTGCGGAACCCCAGTCGTCATAGATCGCGCAATTGAAATCGGACACATATTCCAACTTGGACGAAAGTATGCCGAGGCGCTGAATCTGACCGTCCTAGATAGCGACGGCAAATCTCGAGTTGTCACCATGGGGTCGTATGGAATCGGTGTCTCGCGAGCGGTCGCCGCCATTGCTGAGCAGACCCACGATGGAATAGGACTGTGCTGGCCTGCAGAAATAGCTCCCGCAAAGGTTCACATTGTCGCAACAGGCAAGGACGAAAATCCATTTAACGTCGCCGAAAACATTGCCGTGGAACTCGAGAAGTTGGGCTTGAGCGTCATGTTGGATGACCGACGGGATGCAAGCCCCGGCGTGAAGTTCAAGGATGCCGAATTGATTGGTATTCCCATCATCGTTGTCGTGGGTAAGGCGCTGGCCGAGGGAAATGTTGAAGTTCGAATTCGCCGAACAGGGGAACGTCTAGACGTTCGCCTAGCAGATGCAGCCGGCGAAATTGCCAAGCTCATTTCTTAATTACTAATGCACTTCTTCGGCGCCGTATCCCTTGGGTCAATGGCCTTTATGGGCATTGCCGCTTTGTTTGCAGGATTTGTAGATGCAATTGCGGGCGGTGGAGGACTCATTCAACTTCCTGCCCTATTAATTGGCTTGCCACAGTCTGCGACGGTGCAAGTACTTGGGACTAACAAATTGTCATCGATTTTAGGCACGAGCGCTGCCGCCGTTTTGTATCGAAGGAAAGTTAAACCGGATCTCGCTTTTACCCTTGCCATGGCCCTTCCTGCATTGGTGGGATCCATGTGCGGTGCATTGCTCGCCTCACATTTGCCAACTCACGCCCTTCGCCCTCTGGTCTTCTTTCTATTGATCGGCGTTGGCATCTACACCTGGCGTCGCCCGACTTTGGGTCACGTGGAGCTTCTTCGACATACACCCGGTCGCAGAAACATAATTGCGGTAGTTGCTGGTTTGGGGATCGGTTTCTATGACGGAATCTTTGGTCCGGGCACTGGCACTTTTCTCATGGTGGTTCTCGTCGCTTTGCTTGGCTTTGCCTTTCTAACGGCATCTTCAATTGCAAAAGTTGTGAACGTTGCCACCAACCTTGGCGCGATAGTGATATTTGGCCTGCACGGCGTGATCCTCTGGCATGTGGGATTAGTATTGGGTCTTGCGAACGTTGCTGGGGGACTGCTGGGAGCACGGATGGCAATCCGCGGCGGATCAGCGTTCGTCCGTCAGATATTCCTTGTAGTTACTGCGGTTCTCATTATTAAGGTGGGTGTGGACACTATTTCCCATTGGTAAGCACTTCTCATGTGGGTTATGATGAGTCGACAACTTCATAGAAGGTGAATAAAAATGGCTCTCATACAATCTATTACGGATGCAATTACACCTGCGATTGATGCAGCAGGTCTCTTCCTCGAAGACGTTCACATGGCATCCCCAGGAAATCGGCGTGTTGTAACCGTCGTGGTTGATGGAAATGTAAATCTCAATTTGGACGAGGTTGCATCCATAACGAAAGAGATCTCAGCAATCTTGGATTTGGCCGAATTTATGGGCGAGACGCCATTCACCCTTGAAGTCTCATCTCCTGGCGTAGACCGCCCACTGGTTCTTCCGCGACATTGGCAAAAGAACATGGACCGGCTTGTTCGATCGGTGATGGTAAATGGGGAAGTTGTCACGGGCAGGGTGACTGCGGTTCATGACGAGTCGGTATGTGTAATGGTCGAGGGCAAAAGCCCTAAGAAGGTCGAGCTTCCTTATATTGAGATCAAGCGGGCTCAAGTGGAGATCGAATTTAACCGAAAAGGTGATGATCTCTGATGCATGTAGATATGAAGGCGCTATCCTCCCTCACCATCGAGCGTGAGATTTCTTTAGATCGACTCATCGTCGCTATCGAAGCGGCTGTACTCACGGCGTATGCGCACATGCCCCTAGCCAAACCGCATGCCTATGCTCACCTAGATCGCGAGACGGGCGAAATCAAGATCATGGTTCCAGTCTTCGGCGAAGACGGCGAGAAGATCGATGAGGTAATTGATAGCCCTGAAGGATTTAGTCGTATTGCCACCTCAACCGCGCGTCAACTCATCAAACAGAAGATGCGTGAGGCAAACGATGCCGACATCGTGGGTGAATTCACCGCTTCGGTGGGGGATGTGGTCTCAGGGGTCGTACAGCAGGGCAGGGATCCGCGGATGGTTTATGTGAATTTGGGTCGAGTCGAAGGAAAAGTTCCGCCTCAGGAACAGGTTCCTGGCGAAATTTATACCCACGGCGAGCGAATTAAGTGTTTCGTCGTTGAGGTCAAACAGGGAATGAAGGGACCAGAGGTCACGCTTTCAAGAAGCCACCCGGCGTTGGTCAAACAACTTTTCGCCTTGGAAGTACCTGAGATCTCTGACCGGATCGTGGAGATCATGGCCATTGCTCGAGAAGCGGGACACCGAACGAAGATTGCGGTGCGCACCCACCGGGCAGGAGTCAGTCCGAAGGGCTCCCTTATCGGTCCGATGGGATCACGCGCTCGCGCTGTCATGGATGAACTTCACGGCGAAAAGATCGACATCGTAGATTGGTCCGAAGACCCCGCCATATTTGTCGGTCACGCATTAGCGCCGGCACGAGTTGAAAAGGTCGAGATCATGGACCTTACGACCCGATCCGCCAAGGTGACCGTTCCTGATTACCAACTATCTCTCGCCATTGGAAAAGATGGCCAAAATGCACGTCTGGCCGCGCGTTTGACTGGATGGCGCATCGATATCCACTCGGATGCGCCGAAGGCAGCGCCCTCAACCGTCCAATAAATACGGTTATTTAGCGGTTTGGGTACTTGGCAGGTAAGGTTGGCACGTTGAATTTGAGCGATAAGGTCGTCACCCACGTGAGCACGGCTAGAAGATCTAGCAAGTTCTTGCGAAGTTGTATCGACTGCCGGAAACGTGAAAATCCAACCACGCTACTTCGCGTGGTCTGTGTTGATGGAAAAGTTATTCCAGATCCCCAACGCAGTCTTCCAGGCAGAGGTGCGTGGGTACATCGTAAATGTGCAGTGCGTGCAGTTGAACGTGGAGCGTTTCGTTGGGCTTTCCGACAAAGTGATCCACTAGATGGCAGCCAGTTGTTCATTTACATAACCAACTACGAAACGGATGCGAAAGATATGACACTCAAATGAGTTCGACCCGATCATGAGGTCAAGAAACTAAGGCTCGCACCCAAAGAATTGCGGGCCAAGACAGGAGAACTGTGGCAAAGGTCCGCGTACATGAGTTAGCAAAACAACTCGGGATGGAAAGCAAGGTTGTTCTTGCAAAACTCCAAGAAATGGGCGAATTCGTCCGTTCTGCATCCTCGACCGTCGAAGCGCCAGTTGTGCGCAAGATGCTCGAGCTTTTTCCAGATGCAAAACCGTTAGATGAAACGAAGCCAGTAAAGAAGGCTGCCGCAAAGAAGGCTGTCGCAAAACCTGCGGAGGAAGAACTTTCCCCAGAAGCTGCAACAGAGCTTTTGGCTGAGATTGCGCCGGGGTTAGTCGAACAGACGACAATTCAACAAGCAGCGCAGAAAGCAGCAGAGGCGCGTCCAGTTACGCCAGCACCCACTGCGCCAATCCCAACGCCACCCGCGGCATCGGCAATTCCACGCCCGGCTGCACCTCGTCCCGGCAACAATCCTTTTGGAACACCGCGCCCACCGGCGCCTCGTCCGCCTGCTGCACGTCCTGGCAATAATGCATTTGGAACACCACGACCTCCGCAACGACCAGCTGGCACGGGTGGTCCACGACCTCCGATGTCAGGTCCACGTCCAGGTTCGGTTCGACCAGGTTTTGCTGCCCGTCCTTCATCGCCACGTCCGCCACAAAGTGGCACCGGCTTTCCATCTCGTGCCGGTGGTCCATCAACTGGTACCGGCAGTCCATACCGTACCCCGAGTTCAACTGGTGCCGCGGGTGGTCCAGCACGTCCAGCGGCGGGAGGACGACCTCAACGCGGAAGTACCGGAGGCGCATTCGGCAAGAACGCAAGCAAGAGCAGTAAGCGAAAGCCAAAGAGCAGGAAGGCCTTGCGCGACGAATTCGACAACATGCAAGCCCCGCAACTGGGCGGGGCAGTCGTACCTCACGGCGATGGCAAAACTCTTATTCGTATGCGCCGCGGTGCATCCCTGGCAGATTTTGCAGAGAAGATCAATGCAGATCCAGCCGCATTGGTAGCGGCCCTTTTCCACCTTGGAGAAATGGTTACTGCCACGCAGTCGGTTGATGAAGACACCTTTGCAATTCTTGGTACCGAATTGGGTTACGTCATTCAAATTGTCAGCCCAGAGGATGAAGACCGCGAATTGCTTCAGACCTTCGACATCAATCTCGAAGATGAACTTGCAGCGATCGACCCATCTAGGTTGGTTACAAGGCCTCCAGTCGTAACTGTCATGGGTCACGTTGATCACGGTAAGACGAGAATGTTGGATGCAATCCGAAAGACCGAAGTTGTTAAGAGCGAGGCTGGCGGAATAACCCAGCACATCGGTGCATACCAAATTCACCACAACCACGATGGTCAAGATCGCGCAATTACATTTATCGATACACCTGGTCACGAAGCGTTTACCGCAATGCGTGCTCGAGGTGCAAAGGTGACTGATATTGCAGTCTTGGTTGTCGCGGCCGATGACGGAGTCATGCCACAAACAATTGAAGCGCTCAATCACGCACAAGCAGCGGATGTGCCAATCGTCGTTGCGGTTAACAAGATTGATAAAGAAGGCGCCAACCCCGAGAAGGTGCGTCAACAATTGACCGAGTACAACTTGGTGGCGGAGGAATACGGCGGAGACACAATCTTCGTAAACGTTTCTGCTAAAACTGGTGACGGAATTAAGGAATTGATTGATTCCATTCTCCTTACAGCCGATGCTGTAATCGATTTACAGGCCGTAGCTGATGACGATGCCCGAGGCGTTGCGATCGAAGCGCACCTGGATCGCGGTCGCGGCCCAGTTGCCACTGTTCTGATTCAACGCGGAACATTAAAGGTCGGCGATGCAATTGTTGCCGGCGGATCATTCGGTCGCGTTCGCGCCATGTTGGACGAGCACGGAGATACAGTTGATAGCGCCGGTCCTTCGCGACCAGTTCAAGTTCTCGGTTTCACCTCGGTGCCAAACGCAGGTGACACCTTCCTTGTTGCTGGAGATGATCGAACTGCGCGCCAGATTGCTGAGAAGCGTCAGGCAGCAGAGCGCAATGCTCAGTTGGCTAAGGCCCGCAAGAAGGTCTCCCTTGAAGACTTCATGGAGCAATCCAAGATCACAACCCTTAACCTCATTCTTAAGGGCGACGTCAGCGGATCGGTTGAAGCCCTCGAGGACGCATTGCTGCAACTCGATGTGGGAGCTGAAGTTGATCTTCGCGTCATTCACCGTGGTGTAGGTGCTATTACCAAGAGCGATATCACGCTTGCCTCCGCCTCAACCGCAGTTGTAATCGGGTTCAACGTTAAGCCAGAACCGCAGACTGCAATCTTCGCCGATCAAGAGGGTGTTGATGTCCGGTTCTACTCGGTTATCTACCAGGCAATCGAAGAAATCGAACTCGCCCTCAAGGGCTTGCTCAAGCCAGAGTACGAAGAAGTTGTGCTGGGTAATGCTGAGATTAGAGAAATCTTCAAGTCCAGCAAGTTCGGCAACATCGCGGGCTCCATCGTTCTCGACGGAATCATTCGTCGAAATGGCAAGGCTCGGTTGTTGCGAGGCGGCGAGGTCGTTGCAGAGAATCTGACCATCGAATCACTCAAGCGATTTAAAGATGATGCGACCGAAGTTCGTGAGGGCTTCGAGTGCGGTATCGGAGTTGGATCGCATAAAGATGTGCAAATCGGCGACGTCGTACAGGTCTACGAGATGCGTGAGAAGAAGCGGGTGTAACTGTGAGCCAATCACATCGTTCGCAAAAAGTTGCCGACCGAATCAAAGTAGTGGTGGCGGGCCTGCTCGAGGGGAAGATCAAGGACCCTCGGCTGGGCTTCGTCACGATTACCGACACTCGTGTAACGGGAGATTTGCAGCACGCTTCGATCTTCTACACCGTCTTAGGGGATGAAGATCAACGTGAAGCCACGGCCCAGGCATTGGAAAGTGCCAAGGGAGTTATTCGGGCAGCGGTCGGACGAGACTTGGGACTTCGCATCACCCCTTCGGTAGATTTCTTTTCGGATGCACTTCCTGAGAGCGCAAAGGCGCTTGAGTCACTACTTGAAGAGGTGCATCAACGCGATGCCGAAGTGATCGCTTTACGCGCGAATGCGAAATTCGCTGGCGAGGCCGACCCTTATAAAGCGCCGCACGTGAGGGGCGAACCAGAGGACGAACCGATTGATAACTGACGGTTTCGTCGTTGTCGATAAATCTCCTGGAATGACTAGTCACGATGTTGTGGCAATAGCGCGGCGTTCGTTAAAGACGAAAAAAGTCGGTCACGCAGGAACTCTCGATCCGATGGCCACGGGTGTACTTGTTCTGGGATTTGGCAACGGGACCCGCCTTTTGCAGTACATCACAGAAGGAAGCAAGTCCTACGACGCAACAGTTGTACTAGGGGCGCGGACGGTTACTGATGATTTTGAAGGCTCAATGGTGAATAGAGCACCAGTGGATCAAATTGATTCTGTTTCAGATCAGGCGGTAAGGGAAACCCTTGAATCCATGCGGGGCAAGATCATGCAGCGTCCAAGTTCTGTTTCCGCGGTAAAGGTGGACGGAGAGCGCGCCTATGCGAGAGTTCGCGCAGGAGAAGAATTCGAGCTACCGGCAAGAGAAGTGACAATTTCTCGATTGGATGTGGGCGAGATTCACCGCCCAAATGGCGGCGAAAGTATCGAAGTGGATATTAGGGTCACATGTGGACCCGGAACTTTTATTCGGGCAATCGCCCGCGATTGCGGGGATCAGTTGGGAATTGGCGGATATCTCAAGGCGCTTAGGAGAACTCGCGTTTCGCCATTTGATTTAAGTCAGGCCATATCGGTAGAGGATCTCAAATCTGGAGATTTTGAACCTCTGCCCATCGTTAAGGTCGCAGCTAAGACTTTTCCTACGAGAGAGGTATCGCTGGAGGAGAGGATTGAACTTTCTTTCGGGCGCCCGCTCTCTCCAAATACGACCGAGGGAATCACTGCCGCCATATCGGGGGATGAGTTGCTTGCTCTTGTACAAAATCGCGAAGATATGGCTCGCCCGATCGCCGTCTTCGCAGCGAACTCGTAAGGGTGCCAGAATACGCATCATGAATAGACTTCAATGGCGCGGAGAGCAAATAACAGGCGCCACAGTTGCCATCGGGATATTTGATGGAGTGCATCTGGGGCATCAGGCCATCTTGTCTCGAGCCAAAGAGCTCAGCAATGGACGCGGGCTTATAGTTCTGACCTTTGATCCTCACCCGATTCAAGTCTTTGATCCCGAAAATGCACCAACTATGTTGGTCTCCCTTGAGCGGCGAGTGGAATTGCTCAAACACCATGGAGCCGATGTCGTTGTCGTATGCGATTTTGATAGAGAATTTGCCGCAAAGGCTCCCGAAGAATTCG
>JAHEXJ010000041.1 GCA_023252155.1 Actinomycetes bacterium
TCACATTTAGTCGCTGCATTCACGGCGAGCAAGGTTCGTTGGCTCGCCGACCACGAGCCAGATAACGCTGCACGTTTGGCCGCCGTTGCCCTTCCACACGACTGGTTGTCCTGGAAGCTTTCGGGTTCGACAGTCGTTTCAGAACTTTTCACTGATCGTTCGGATGCTTCTGGTACTGGGTATTTCGATCCAGTGACATCTCAATACCGTAGAGACATTTTGGCCCTCGCTTTGCGAAACGAACGCCAAATTGTTCTGCCGAAAGTTTTGGGGCCATTCGACATTGCATCACGCACTCCGGGGGGAGTGGCGATTGGCGTTGGCTGCGGAGATAACGCAGGGGCCGCACTTGGCGTTGGTGCGCAAGTAGGGGATGTCGTAGTGTCCTTAGGTACGTCTGGTAGCGCTTTTTCCGTTTCTAAGACACCAACGCACGACAATCGAGGATATGTAGCAGGTTTTGCCGACGCCGCTGGGCAATACCTACCTTTAGTGTGCACTTTGAACGCTGCAAGAATTCTGGACGCCGGAGCAAAGATCTTGGGGCTTTCGCACGATGAATTCGGCGAGAGAGCTTTATTGGCGGCCCCAGGTGCAGACGGGCTTACCCTCCTTCCGTATTTTGAAGGTGAACGGACGCCAGATAGACCTTCGGCGACCGGAGCACTGACTGGACTTACTCTGCGCAATTCGACTCCAGAAAATATCGCGCGGGCAATGATCGAAGGAATGCTCTGTGGACTGGCTGATGCAGTCTCGCAATTGGAATCACAGGGTGTGGCTGTATCCCGTATTCTTATTATCGGAGGTGCAGCAAAGAATCCTGCAATCGCGCCGATCGCTTCCTCGCTCTTAGGAAAACCTGTCTTTCTCCCGCAAGACGGAGAATATGTTGCTGATGGCGCGGCCTTTCAAATCGCCTGGACGCTCATCGGTGCACGACCTCGTTGGCAAAACTCGAAAATGGAAATGGTTGAATCGCCGGCAGAACCTTCGATCATGGAGCGATATCTCGCGCTAGTTGATCGAACGAGTTCCTGGTGATGACTATTGCTTGCCCTAAGCCATCCGCGAGTTCTATTCTCTAATCATGACCTACGCATCCATCTTTGTGGCGTTGATTTTGGCTCTGTGCATCGCTCGGATCATTTTTTTAAATAAGGAAATTAAGACTTTGGATGAAGCGAGTTCCAAATTTTCGGCGATAGTCGAAGGTTGGCGTGCCTCGCCATTAAAGGGCGGAGTTGCAGTTGAACACGAAATGCCTAAGGAGATTCAGGAAGCCCTTACTGAATTCGAGTGGGCAAGCAATGCAAGAGATTCAAAGAAGGAAAGTCGAACAATTTGGGTAGGTGCTGCTGCGGTTTTGTTGATTGCATTGGGCACTGCTGTGGTTGAGATAGGGCACAATTCATATTAGGTCTCACCTATTAGGTCTTGGCGTTATGGCTAAGGACTCGGTAATTTGGGTTGGCGTCTCGAAGTGACTATTAGGTTCCAGAAGAAAGTGACCATAGATAAAAACCCAACGCTGAAGAATACTAAAACAGCATCCCTCCAAAAAATCGTGTCGAGAACTGGCTTTCGAGTCATTAATGCGATTGGAAAGATCATTCCCAGTGTTCCAAAAATGATCAAGATTGTGAGTGCGCGTCGGAGGTCCATAGAGCCTTCAATTTGATCTATTTGAAGGCGATTTCCGGCGATGGCTTTCTCAAGGGATTTCAATTGAGAATTGAATTGCGTAATCTGCTTAACGTGGTTGACCCGCAATTCTTGTCTAGCATAATTGCTAGTCGGCAGACTTTCGGAAGGATCGGTATCTTCACCATTTTCGAGAATCTCTTCTACAAAAAGTTCGAGCAGGTAATAGTCTTGATCGGGGCCCACTGATCCTTCAGGGGCGTTTTTGTCCGAAGGATTAACGTCGCCTTTGTTGTAAAACTTCGCGACGATCTCCAGAAGAGTTCTCTGGATCTTGGTCTTATCGGTGTGCTCTAGATCTGGGGGTTGGTACGTTTCCCACATAGCCTCGAAATCGATTTCATTCCGTCCTGCGGATTTCATGTATTCAGCGGCATGATGTCTGAAGAACCTCTTCATATTTGAAAGAAGCAAACTGTTTTGCGCGCTGTCTCTTTCCCCAGCCAGAGAGTCCCTCTCTAAGTTGAGATCAATTTCTCGAATCTTGAGTTCGAAGACCTGCGACCGGGATTTTAGAGACACTGTCAAAACAAATGCACCGACAATCGCAACCAGAGCCGCGGTTGATTGTGCGACGGTGGAGAAAAGAAGACTGGCATCCTGCGGAATCAGATTGGTCAGCGCTCCAGCAACCATATTTATCCAGCACTGGCCAGTCGAAAGGCATGTTGGGCCGTGGTTAGCATTGAAATAGTGGACTCAGCCCCCTGATTTAGATTGGGGCCAAGTAACTGCAATCCGTCATATCCGCCACCGGTTTCAGGGACGTACATCAAAGCGCCCGCGTCATTTAGACCCAAGAACCATCCCCATGCGCGTTCAATTTCCTCTAGCCATCTGGAGTCTTTTGTGATCAGCCACGCTTGCACGCATGCACCCGCGATCGCCGCTAATTCGATGGGTTGTTGATCGAAGGCTGGTTTTTGATCATCTGGTCCGCGCCCACCTACCGGTGTCACGGAGAAGTGATCCTGGCGAGTTTCGGTTTCGAGTAGAAATTCGAGCATGCGTATGCCCGTCTCTGTGATCTGCGGTTGGTTCAAGGCGATGCCGGTGAGCATGACCGCCTGTGCAATCGATCCATTGCTGTAGCGCAGTCGATCTTCGGGCCATTTCCAAGGTTTGCTTTGGTCGGCAGGGAGAAGCCTCGTGCTAGCAGCACGAAGAATCTTTTCAGCACCAACCTCTTTATTATCGGCGATGAAGACTTCTCCTGCACCAAGAGCGGCAAATGTCAGCGACATGAGATCAAAAGTCGAAGCTCTGGTGAGAGTTCGAAATCCTTCGACAGATCGTGACCTTTGCTCCTGATTTGGCGCATGCACTGCGGCCACACCTAGTGCCCAGACTGCCCGTCCCCACCAGTCAGATGTTGAAGCGTCGTCATGCCAGTTCCCAGCACCGTCCATCCGATTGTGGCACGAACCATCTGGTTCGATAGCCCTGAGAACGAACTCGAGGTAGACATCTACTAATACCTCGGTCTCGTCATCAAGTTCGGGTTCGTGACAGAGCAAGATAAGCCCTCTCGAAACATCATCGACGCAGTAGCCGTGCCCCTTTCGAGGTACATCTATTCGAGCATGCTCGTATAGACCGATGGATGTACTCAGCTCTTTGAGGTGAGTGAGAGGTGGTTTTATCATCAGTGAAATTCTTACGCCGCAACTTCGGCAAGGATAAGAACATTCGCAAGTTGGGCATAGCGACGGCCAATGGCCGGCCAGAGTAAATCCGAAGCCATGACTCGTGCTTGATTGGACATCTGCATCGCTAACTCGGAGTCACCGAGGATTTTCCGCAATGCAGCGGCCATCGCTTTCGGATTGCGATGATCCACGACAATTCCGGCACCGCCTGAGAGTAATTCGCGAGCATGTGGAAATCCCGTTGCAACTACTGGCCTCCATGCAGCGACTGCCTCAATGAGGACACCCGAAGTGGCTTGATCTTTTGAGTCGTAGGGAAGTAGAACGATCGCAGCAGAGGCTATGAGATCGTCAAGCGTCTCGCTGTTCATGTATTCGCCTTCAAGGCGAACGCGCTCTCGCAACCCAAGGTCATTGATGCGATTTTGCAGACCCTTTCTATAGCTTTCGCCATTTCGCTCGAAAACCTTTGGATGAGTACGGCCCGCAACTAGATAGTGGGGGCTGCATTCAAGATTTCGAATTTCGTGCATGGCTTCGATTGCCCATTCGATTCCCTTGCCTGGTCCGATCAGTCCCCAAGTCAAAATCAAAGGAGATTGCTCGCTGGTTTCATATTCCAATCCGGAGAGAGCTCGCGCTCCGTGTGGAATGGCGTAAATCTTTCTGGGGTCGATGAGATAACCGGCAACCATTTGCTCTCTTGCAGACTTGCTCATCGTTACGACCGCAGAGGCAAGTGAGCACATTTCAACAAATATGGCTCTCTGGCTTTGGGTCGGATGCGCGAGCACCGTGTGCAGGATAACGATCGTAGGAATGTGGAGACTGCGCAGAAGCGTCAGAATCTCATCGCCGTCCGGCCCGCCATAGATACCAAATTCATGTTGAATGACGGCGACGTCTAAGTCGTTCAGGAGATCCACAGCATTCGCAAGCGATGACGGGTTCCCTGCCTTCATGACTGCAACAACTTCAGGGGCCGGTATCCGTGATGTTTCCTGATTATCGGCATCTACGAGACGAACAACCGAGGTGCTGTGATTTCCAAGGCCTTGAATGGCGGTGATAAGGGATGAACTAAATGTTGCGATACCGCAATGGGTAGGTGGGTAGGTGCTTACGAATCCGAATTTTGTTCCCACGGGCTCTCTCCTTGCTTGAGAGGTGCATTTGGTGAGTTGAATGAAGCGCTCTGATTGCACCTTCATTTTGATACTAGCCTGATAATCCTGAAAGCCAGCATCTGATGCGGTTCCTGAGACGCATTGCCAGAGCATTCACAGGCAAATGAGCGTGAACGTGGGTTTAACTCAGGAAGTAGAGCAATCTTGTAATTCGCTATGGCAGTAAGGTGGAAATCATGAAACAACTCATTGTGTTCGACCTAGACGGCACCTTGGCCGAAAGCAAGTCAGACGTGGACGCGGAGATGGTCTCGCTTCTCGATGCTCTCCTGCGTGTCGCAAAAGTTGCGATCATTTCAGGAGGGGACTGGCCACAATTTGAAAAGCAGATTCTCTCTCATAATTTTGCCCCAGAAGGACTAACCAATCTTTCCTTGCTGCCAGCTTGCGGCACCAAGTTCTACAGTTACCGCTCCGAGTGGTTGCCGATTTACTCTGAGGACCTCACGCCTACGGAGAAAAAAGAGATCATGTCTTCATTGAAGATCGCCTCGGAACTTTTAGGATTTGTTCCGGTGAAAGTGTGGGGCGAAGTGATTGAGGATCGGGGAAGTCAGATCACATATTCAGCGTTGGGCCAGAAGGCGCCCCTTACCCAGAAGAAGGCATGGGATCCAGATTTTGCGAAGCGGAAACAAATGCAAGCATTGCTTGCCAAATCAATTCCTGAATTCTCAGTTCGCTTGGGCGGCACGACGTCAGTTGATGTCACCAGGGCTGGCATCGATAAGGCCTACGGAATACGCAAACTGGTAGAAATTCTCTGCATACGCCAGAGCGACATGATCTTCGTAGGTGACGCGATCTTCCCTGGTGGCAATGACTACCCGGTTAAGGAAGCCGGCGTGGATTCAATCGAGGTTCGTGACTCCACTGAATCCAAACGAGTTATAGCCGCAATCACTGCCTGTCTTACTTAGCCTCTCCATGCACAACAAGGACTGGGCACTTGGCGTGCTCTGCGCATGCAGAGCTCACGGATCCAAGAAGCAGACCCGCAAATCCACCTAGGCCGCGCGAGCCTACGACTAGCATTTGCGCTTCTTTGCTCGCGTCCAGCAGAACAAATGTTGGATGGCCTTGGCTGATGCTTCCTCGCAGACCAACTGGTCGATCTCTTCCAAAGACTTCTTCTAAGGAAGCACTAAGAATCTCCTTGGCGTTCTCGTCTGGCTTCCAATCCGACGGGATTCCACCTTCCAAACCAAAAATGATCGGATATTCCCACGCAACGATGACGTGAATCGTCGCTCCTAATGAGGGTGCTAGGCGGGCAGCCCACGTGAGCGCAGCCTTGGAGGCTACTGAGCCGTCAATTCCAACGACTACTTGATTAGCAGAATTGGGTTCCATTATCGCGACCTTTCTGAGAACTGCGCATCTTCACTTTAACTTTAGACCTGCTAGCGAAAGTTTGATAGAACACATTGAGCGTGAGATCGGTGATTCTTGAGTACTAACGCTCGCGCCTTTGGATTCTAGGCGTACTACTTTGTAAATGCGGAGAGGCCTACATTGGAAAAGGAAAAGAAAATGGCCACCAAAGAAATACAAGTCAAGAAACCAACTGTTCTTCGTCCGCTGATGGATCTTCCAATCCTTATGGACTGGTTCGACGATTTTGTGCCTTTTAGTTTTTCGCTTCGAAACGAAGACACGCACCCGATCAAGATCGAAGAGTTCATGAAGGACAATGAACTCACGGTTCGAGCAGAGTTGCCCGGAGTTGATCCCGAGAAGGACATCGAAGTCACCGTCGGCGAAGGTAATTTGACGATCAAGGGGGAGCGTCGCGAAGAGCATAAGGGCGCTGAAAGGTCAGACTTTCACTATGGAAGTTTCATCCGTTCGATTGCACTACCAAATGGAACTGATGAGAAGGGCGTCCATGCTACATATAAGGACGGCATTCTCGAGGTCAAAGTTCAACTTCAACCAGTTGTGAACAAGACGACCAAAGTGAAAGTGGATCGAATTAAGTAAAGCGAAGCTTCGTCCGAAATCGGATGCTATTAAAAGGAGACCAGAGCGTCAGCGGCCGTTATAAGTGTTTGTGCCGACTGCGCTCCTGAAAAATATACCTCTGCGACTGCTCTCTCGCCCGGGAAATGGACGACAACCTCATCCATCTTTTCAGGATCATAGGCTGCATGTCGGCTCTTCGGCGTTGTCACTCCCGTGAGTAGCGATGCTTGCAACGGTTGAAGATGTGCAGCGAAGAAGTCTTCGTTAGCAAAGGTGCAGATCCGCACCCCCGCGAGAGCGTTTTTAGCGGTGACCCCGGCGCTTTGGTGGTATTCAATCCAGTGAGTACCCCATACCGCGCTATTGACGGTATAAACGAAGCCGGAATGTGGGCCGAGCCAGGAGACGTGTCCATCTGAAGTCTCTGTTCGCATGTGATCTATGAGTTGAGGGGAAGTCAGCTCGATTGCTCCGACATTTGTCAATCGCGCGGACGTGGCACTTGATTGGGCACTATCAGCCAGGGAAAAGATCCCCACGGTGACAAGCGAAGCGAAAAGCGCATCAACCAGTAGACATTTGACTGAGAAATGACCTTTCTTTTCGAATCTGCATAGTGCGAGTTTTTCATTTCTAAATTGATTGGCAAGCCATCGCGAGAGAGTAATCACCTTGTTCACACTTTCAATGTCAATATGTAATCCAGGTGGCAAATATTGTCATCGGGGAACTTCACTTCGAAATTTACGCTTTATACATGAACGGTCAAGTCCAGACTTGTCTTTTTGCGAGTGGCAACGCTCAAATCCATAAATGAATTGTCCAGATATGTCCACTATCTCCAGAGATGTGCCTAAAATAATGGTGTTGAACGTCATTTGATGCCGACCTAATAAGTCTGAACATAGACGGACAGGAAGTCCAATGAAGGAGATCGCCGAACTCGGCAAACATTTAGCTGCAGGAATGCCATCTCTCAATAAAGTTTGCCAGTTCTTAGTGCTTCGCTCGATTGAATCCGGCAGACCGATTGCCGCTCAAATTCTTCAGCTCGATTCCAATGGAGAGATTTTTGTCGCAGGATCCTTCGGACGGGCCCCTCAATTCAAGCCCATGAACTTGGTTGAAAGCCACTCCCTCTTAAGCGAAAGTATTTTGGAAAACGTCGTTCTGGAGGCCGGCGGAAGCAAGAATTTCATGAGCACTCTGTTGAATAAAAAGGGGATTGCCGAACTCGATCCATCCTTTACTTTCAAATCCTCTTTGGTTGCACCCATTGTCTTTCGTGGCGCGTTGATTCTCTATTTTGACGAGAAGATCCGCCAAAGTGAAGAGGATAACTTCTTCCTCTTGGCGGTTGGGTCTTTGTTGGCTCTTCACCTTTCACGCTTATCGGAAGCATCAGACTTTCTAAATTCCAATGGAACCAAGAACGTCCAAGTTTCTGAGGACGCCCTTGATCGGATCGGGAACGGTAGTACTTCGCCGGTGGTTCGCGCGCTGACTCATAGGCAAGATGTCATTGTTGAAGCTTTAAAGCGGGGAAAGACCAATAAGGAGATCGCGGAAGACTTAGATTTCAGCGAGTCACTCATTCGCCAGGAAACCGTTCAGATCTATCGTAAGTTGGGGATTACCGGTCGCAAGCAGTTAACAGCCGAAAAGAATCGGTAGAACTGCTGAGCAGTCGAAAGCATTGCCATTGTTGATTCGGCTCCTTGATTCTGGTTAGGGCCGTGATCATGCAGACCATCAAAGCCGCCACCTGTTTCAGGGTTGAGCATGACAACTCCTACGTCGTTATCGCCGAGGAACCAGAGCCATGCTCGCTCGATTTCCTTAAGCCAGCGTGAATCGCCCGTGATCTTCCAGGCGCGCGATGATGCATCTGCAATTGCAGCGATTTCGATGGGTTGCTGATCAAACTGAGTTTCTAGATCATCGGGACCTCGACCACCTACGGGCGTCGGGGAGAAGTGGCCATTTTTCGTTTCAATCGATAAGAGGAATTCGAGCATTTTTAGGCCGCATTTGATGAGAGGGTCATGTCCGAGTGCCTCACCAGTGATCATCGCGGCCTCGGCCAGAGAGGCGTTGCTGTATCCAAGTCGTGTTTCCGGCCAATACCAATCTGCGGAGATTTGAAGTTGAAGACGCGGCTCGGCTTCATGCAGAATATTTCTTGCATCACTCTCTTTCGGTAATTCGAGAAGTATTTCTCCAGCGCCAAGTGCCGCAAATGAAATGGCCCGCAGATCGGATGAAGGCGCTTTAGAGAGTTTGCGAAATCCGTCTAGCGCCGCTGTCCTTTGTGTCGGAATAGGTGCGTGGATCGCTGCGAAACCAAGACCCCAACAAGCTCGTCCCCACCAATCCCCGGTCGCTGGTTCGTCCGTCCAAGCCCCATTTACGTCCATTCGATTACGGCAACGACCATCTTCCGAAATCGCGGATAGTGTGAAATTTAGGTATATGTCCAGCATCTTTTCCGCAGTCGGGTCGAGTTGCGGCTCTCGACACAAGAACAACAGGCCTCGCGCCACATCATCCACGCAGTAGCCATGTTCGGGTCTTGGTTCATGTAAGAGCGCATGCTCGTATAGCCCCAATGACGTGGTTAGTCTTTGGAGGTGATCTAGTGATGGTTTATCTATGTCTTTTAGAGTCATGCCACCGCACTAGTTCGGATAAGTGATTTCGCTAGTTGCAAGTAACGAGTGGCAACGGCTGGCCAGAGAAGTCTCGGTGCCATATGCGCTGCTCGTTGGGACATATCTTGTGCGAGATCGGGATTACTTAGAATTTTTCTAATTGCCGCGGCGATCGCTTCAGGGTTGTGATGAGGAACCAATATCCCGATGCCTTCTGCGAGAAGCTCTGTGGCGTGCGGAAAGTCCGTCGCTATTACTGGGCGTCGAGCTGCCACGGCTTCGACGAGCACCCCGGAAGTCACTTGTTGGGTTGAGTCATAGGGGAGCAGTACGACAGAGGCGGAAGGGGCTAAAGCTGCAAGCGACTTCTCGCTTAGATATTCCGAACGCAGTTCCACGCAATTTTCCAACCCTAACTCGCGAATGCGAGTCTGCAGATATTCGCGGTACGCCTCACCTTCTCGTTCAAAAACTTTTGGGTGAGTCCTTCCTGCCACTATATAACGGGGCATCGGAATTAGATCTCGAAGGTATGCCATCGCCTCGATGCCCCATTCGATTCCCTTGCCAGGGCCGATTAATCCCCATGTCAGGATCATTGGCGGATTACCCGAATTCCTGCTTCTCACGATGGGAAAACTGGGGGAACCGTGCGGGATCGTGTAGATCTTTACAGGGTCGACGAAGTATTGAGTGAGCAGTAGATGTCGCGCCGATTCGCTCATGGTGACGATCGCCGTTGACTTTCTACAGATCTCGGTCATGACTTCACGTTGATGCCATGTCGGATTCGAGAGGACCGTGTGGAGGATCGTCAAAGAAGGGACACGAAGATTGTCGAGGATATCAATTACTTCTTGGCCATCTTCTCCACCAAAGATGCCAAACTCATGTTCTATCACGGCAATATCTTTGGTGTTCAGTTTTCTAAGAGCCGCCCTCATAGAGGCTGCATCTCCGGCAACGATGTTGGCAACCACTTCCGGCGTAGATCCGCGGAAATCATCGTCGTCGGAAGATTCAACCAGGCGATATACGGAGGCCGAATGCGAATTGAGATTTGAAATCGCCTTCACGAGGGACTGATTAAAAGTGGCAATTCCACATCGAGTCGGTGGGTATGTACTCACGAATCCGAATTGAATGTCCATTTCGTGTACCTCGCAAACCGGGGAGAAAGTCAATAAACAACTGTCCGCCAATGACTTTTGATAGTAGCCCCATAGTCGCAAGTAATTCCAGTTGGCTTTTTAGTCGCAAGCGTGGATTCACAGAGGAATCTCAGGGCATACGCAATCGTTTGAGCGCTGACGCTTAAAGCATGAACCGCGAGTCGAGAGTAAGGTGGAAATAACGAGAGGCAGTAAATACATGGATGCTCTATCGAAATTGGCCCAAAAGGATCCGTTGATCCTTCGCCCCGATGTACGCAGAGTCATCGCTTTACTTTATTTGCCGGGGCAGGAAATTATGGACAACGAACTTTCGCGCGCCGACTCTGTTATTGAACGTGTTCTGGGGATGACCGACGAGGAAGTGCTGACCATCCTTAATGAAACGGTGGTCAGGTACGGCGAAAGACACGCCAATTACCGCAATATCCTCGCAGAGAATTTTGCTCTTATCGCTCACCATCTTCCGAAATTGGTCATCGACTCTACAGATCGACGCGATCTAATTGGCGCATATTTCACCAAGGAATATTCGATTGAGGCGGCGGCTTTCTTCAATCCGTCGATCGTCCTCCATCCTGACCAAACCGGATTGGAGAATGATCAAATCCGTTTCATTATGAGCGCCCGGGCTGTTGGTGAGGGGCACATATCGAGCATCGAGTTTCGAACTGGCGTTATGACGAATTCAGAGAAGATCGAGATTGATCAACCCGGAAGATATCTGGTGACGGGTCAGGTGTCACACGGTCCCATGTCGGTTGATTTCTTGCGGGAAGCCTTGAACGATTTTGAAGACGAGGCTGCTTCGAAGTATTTCCTCAGCCTTCTTCCTGAGCAATTCAGCACGGCCCATCTTCACGAGGCGATTGCTTCGCTGGAGCAAGATGACCTAACGCGCAATGGCACAAAGGAAATCGTCAAGGAGATTCGCTGGATAGCATCCTGCAATTATCGAATTGAATTTCCTCACGACCGTGAATTATCGGAGCGGGTTCTATACCCGACCTCATTAGATGAGTCTCATGGAATGGAGGACGCACGATTTACTCAATTTACTGAAGATGACGGCCGCGTGACCTATCTAGGTACTTACACGGCCTACAACGGACTCCAAGTGAAGCCGCACTTGATACAGACCGCCGATTTTCGAACATTCGACATCACGCGTCTCATTGGACCTGCTGCGAAGAACAAGGGAATGGCTATATTCCCGCGCAAGATCAACGGGAAGTACATGGCTCTGTCTCGATGGGACCGAGAAAATATCAGCGTTGCTAGTTCCGAGAATATGTTCAATTGGTCTGAGGCCGTCAACATTCATGTTCCCGAGCAGCCATGGGAATTTACTCAACTTGGCAATTGCGGTTCACCAATAGAGACCAAAGACGGCTGGCTAGTCATCACCCACGGCGTCGGGCCAATGCGTGAATATGGGATCGGCGCACTGTTGCTGGATCTCAAGGATCCAACTGTCGTCATCGGCAACTTGAGTTTGCCTTTGCTAACTGCAGATGCGGAGGAACGTGAAGGGTACGTTCCAAATGTCGTGTACTCGTGCGGGGCTCTCTTGCACGGCGACACTTTGCTATTGCCTTATGGATATAGCGATGCGGCGATTCGCTTTGCCTTCGTCAAGCTACCGGAGCTACTGGAGCAACTCCACGCCCACCTTTAAAGTTACTTGGTTTCGGCCAATCTCATTTTCACCATTGCTAGAAGAAGTTTCTCGTCGACAGCCCAATCATTGGGGACGCCGATGGTCTTCTTCTTCACGTCCAGGTCCTTCATCTTTGGCGTGAATTTCTCGATGACGTCCTTGCTCCAGGGAGCCATGAGTATGTGATTCTTGGCTGCTGATATTCCGAAAATGTATTTTCCGTCGCTGCGCAGCATGGGCTGATTCCAGGCGATCACAAACTCTAGTTCAGGGTACTTCGTCCTGATTGTCTTGAATATTGCGCGAGCGGTTTTTGCCTGTTGTGGACTTATTGTCTTGAAGTACTCACTCGGAGTCTTAAAACGCGAAGATGAATCTGAACCCCGCGAGTACATGATGAGGGCATTGGCATGCGACTGCGAGAATCCGTGATTTTCTCGGAGATATTCGAATTGCTCTGGATACTTATGATCGGCCAAGTCAGACATAATATCAAACCAGTAGGACATCGGTTGGCCGTACTTCTTTTCAATTGCCGGAAAGTAGGACTCTCGGCTTTTCCCCGTAGTTGTCACTGTGGAAGATTAGCGAATTTCCCATCAGCACGAATAGAGTCAAACCATGGCTCTCAAGGTTTATCTCATTCGGCACGGTCAAACGGAATGGTCTTTATCTGGCCAACATACGGGGGAGACTGACATCTCGTTGACAGCGCATGGGGAGATCCAGGCCAGTAAGTTGGGTCCGCGCTTGAATACGATCGAATTTAGTTCTGTATTCACAAGTCCCTTGAAACGGGCGATTCAAACATGTGAACTCGCGGGGCTGTCCGATCGAGCGCAAGTCCTTCCCGAGCTGACCGAATGGCGTTACGGCGATTACGAAGGTCTTACTTCGGAGGAGATTCTCAAGTCTGACACGAATTGGAATTTATTTGAAAATGGTGCGCCTAATGGAGAATCGCCAGCGGAGGTTTCAGATCGCGCTGATCGCGTAATTGAAAGAATGAATGCCCTTACGGGAAACGTCGCAATATTTTCTCATGGGCATTTTTCTTGCGCCCTTGCCGCCCGGTGGATTGGACTTCCGATTGCCGAAGGCGATCATTTCGAGTTATCAACCGCATCAATTAGTTCTCTCGGATATTCGACGAACCACCCTGAGACAAGAGTCATCTCAGGGTGGAACTCAGTTATTTAGAGTGTGTCGCTCTTCGTCTGTGCGGTGGTGCTTTTTTCGCCAGCAGCTGCATCGACTGCCGAGTGAGTCGTGACCGTTGTAGATCGCTTCTTGAAAGAAGCGAAAAGTGATATCAAGAAGACCAATGCGCCGCCTCCCATAAGGAGATAGCCAATCAGATTCTGATTTACGGCGGCTACTTTGAAATTCAGTGCGAAGGCCACTATGGCCCCCGTGATAAATAGTGCTATTCCGCTACCTATACCCATGATCGATTCCATTCATTAGTATGTTACGCGTCGGACATCAGTTTCATCCGCTGTAATCGCATCCCAGGTGATATGTGAGATTGCTTCCACGTTACACCAGATTGTTGTCATAAAAGGAAAGATTCATCTCTTAATTCGGTGAGAACTCGGGGAATTGAGCGTGACGGAATCAGTAATTACAGCAATGAAGGCTTATTAAGACTTCGTTCCAATAATGACTGTGGAGTCGTATTCCTCCGAATACACAATTCTCGAAGTCATTCCGTTCTTCTCAAATATGTCGGCGGCGCTAGATGCTTGACTCTTCCCGGTCTCAATGAGCAAGTGGCCACCCGGTGCAAGCCACTCTGGAGCAGCCATAGCAATTCGGCGATGAACATCCAGCCCATCTTGCCCACCATCAAGTGACGCATGAGGTTCGTATAGCCGTGATTCTCGTGGCATTATTTCAATTGACTCAGTTGGAACATATGGCGCATTGGCAACCAATATGTCGATCCTGCCTTTCCATTCTTTGGGGATGGGTTCGAAGAGGTCGCCTTCAAAGATTTCAATTTCAAAAGGTGCGAGATTATGTTTGGCGCTAGATACCGCAAGCGGATCAATATCTGATGCGAGAAGTTGAATTGATGGATTATTCGAAATTATCGCGAGGCCAATTGCTCCCGAGCCGCAGCAAAGGTCTAGGACCACAGAATCAGATTCGCACAATGCAATGGCTTGTTCGGCGAGGAATTCCGTTTTGTAACGAGGAACAAATATCCCCGGTGCAATCCCAACTCGGAGCCCGCGAAACTCTGCCCACCCGAGAATTTGTTCAAGGGGAACTCCATCGGAGCGGGCTGCAATCATTCCGATCAAATCTAAATTTGTTCTTGCTTCTGCGAGCATAAGTTGTGCTTCTTCTTCAGCGTATACGCAACCAGCAGTTCGGAGTGTGGCGGTGACTGCCTCTAGTGAAAGTGTTTTGAGATCTGGACAATTTGACAGGAATTTACAGTTTAGCAAGGAATAGACCTTATGAGCGAAGGTGGCATTGTTAGTTTATTGGAACCAATGAATCGGCTGCACTTTTGAGGGCGCTAATTGACTGTGGAG
>JAHEXJ010000042.1 GCA_023252155.1 Actinomycetes bacterium
AAAGTGGTTTCGAGTTAGAGATGGTTCATCACACTCAACTTCTCAATCAACTCGTGCGCGAAGGCAAACTCACTCCCGTTAATCAGAGTGAAAAGAAACTGACATACCACGACCCTTGTTACCTCGGTCGGCACAATCAGATTTACTCACCTCCTCGCGAACTTCTCGAGGCCACGGGAATCGAAGTCACCGAAATGCCTCGCAACAAAGAGCGATCGTTCTGTTGCGGAGGTGGTGGCGGGCGCATGTGGATGGAAGAAAAACTCGGCACCCGCATCAACATGAATCGAGTCGACGAGGCCATCGCCACAGGAGCCGAAGAAGTCGCAGTCGCCTGTCCGTTCTGCCGAGTCATGGTCAGCGACGGAGTCCAGGCTCGCGAGAGCGACGTCGAGGTCCTCGACGTCGCCCAAGCATTGCTCCGATCCGTCAAACCCCTCGTCTAGTCCGAGCTCCGAAACGGGTTCACGAGATCTAGTCGAACTCCGGAAAAGGCCTGCTAGATCCAGTCGATGGCTCTGGCTTGAGACTGCTTCGCTTTACGGTCCTGCGTTGAACCCATTTTCTTCGCTCGCAACTTTGAGCTTGGAAGGATGATTCGAGCGCAGAGACGTAAAGCGTCGAGCAGTCTCAAGCCGGATCATCCTTCCGAGCGTTACTAGCAGTCTCAAGTGAACCCTTTTCTTAGATCCTGATATCCCGTGAGATCCAGAGAAGGGATTCGGAGTATTCTCAGAAAATCCACAGGTTAGCAGGCAATCATCTCTTTCAGAGGTGATGACTATGACGACTCTCAGGGAGCGTGAAGCAGTGCAAGATCTTAATGAGGTAACGACCCATCGTATTTTGGTGGTGGACGACGAAACGAGCATCAGTGATCTCATTTCGACGAGCCTTCGCTTTGTTGGTTTTGATGTTCGAACCGCAGCCAACGGTGCACAGGCACTTCAGGTTGCCGAAGACTTTCAGCCCCACGCCATTGTCCTTGATGTGATGCTGCCTGACCTCGATGGTTTTGAGGTCTGCCGCCAGCTCCGTAGTGAGGGCCACAATGTCGGTGTCCTATTCCTGACTGCCAAGGATGGAATGGAAGACAAGGTCGCCGGTCTAACCATCGGTGGCGACGACTACATGACCAAACCCTTTAGCCTCGAGGAACTCGTCGCCCGACTCCGAGCACTACTGCGTCGTACCGGTGCCATCGAAACGATGCCCGATGACGAGAAGATTCGATTCGCCGATCTTGAATTGGATGAAGCCACCCACGAAGTTCGCCGTGCGGGCCAACTCATTGACCTTTCCCCTACTGAGTTCCTCCTACTGCGCTACCTGCTCATCAATGCCGATCGGGTTGTTTCAAAGGCTCAAATCCTTGACCACGTCTGGCAATACGACTTCCGTGGAGATGCCGGCATTGTCGAAACCTATGTCTCCTACCTTCGCAAGAAGATTGACATCTTCGAGCCGCCGCTGATCCACACTGTTCGTGGCGTTGGCTACCGCTTGAGGATGCCGCCAAAGCCGTAACCTCACTTAAACTTCACCCACAATGGTCTCGCCACTTCGAAAGGTCTCCAACCCGCTCAGTCTATGGAGCCTTCGTAATCGATTAATTGTCGGGGTAGTTGTTCTGTCGGCTCTCGGGTTCATTGCATCAGATCTTGTGGCGCGCTCTTCCTTGCACTCATTTCTCTTAGCGCAAGTGGACACCCAACTTAAAAGCGTCGCGGGTGGATCAACTTTGCGTCTTGATCGAGCAGGCATCGCACCCGATGACAATACTTTGCCATCGACAATTAACGATGATGCTCCCAATTCAACATCGACAACAAAGAAGAACACCGCTTCAACAATTCGTCCTCTGGGCCATGTGCCAACGACGATGTCAGTGACTCTGCTTTCTCCAACAGGAAAGGTTGTTGGAGTAATCGGTGGCGATTTGAATGCACAGGCGATCACAAATTTCGTAACTGGGTTCACCCCCGCCATCGTGGCCAGTCACAAGAATCAACCATTTACTATTGATGCGCCAGGTGTCGATTTCCGGGTTCTTGCTCGAATACTTCCATCCGCTTTAGGAAGCGTTGTGGTTGCGCAATCAATGGATAATATCGATCAAACGGTACACAGGCTCCAAGTCCTCTTTATTTTCATTGGCCTAATTGCCCTTTTGTTAATCGCCCTGGCTTCGCGCAAGGTGATTGATATTGGATTGCGACCTCTTGAAGCCGTAGAACTCACAGCTGAATCCATTGCTGGTGGAAACCTCTCAGCACGCCTTCCTGCCGCTAAACCGGATACAGAAGTTGGACGTCTCGTAAGTTCGCTCAACAAGATGTTGGCCCGCATTGAAGAGTCATTTGCTGCGCGAACGGCGAGTGAAAACCGGTTGCGACGATTCGTTGCAGATGCAAGCCACGAGCTTCGGACTCCTCTTACTGCCATTCGCGGATTTGCTGAATTGCACCGACAAGGCGCAGTGCGCGGCGAAGCCGAAACGAAAGAATTGATTGGGCGCATCGAAAAGGAATCAGTACGTATGGGTGCACTGGTTGAAGACCTGCTACTCCTAGCTCGGCTCGACCAAGCACGTGAGATGGCAAAGCTTCCGGTGAATATATCCGCCGCGGTTTCAGACGCCGTCGAATCCGCGCGTGCTGCTGGTCCAAATCACCCGATCACCGTCAATGCTCCGACGGAAGATGTTTACGTGTTGGGTGATAACTATCGAATCCACCAGGTCATCGCTAACTTACTAGCGAACGCTCGAACGCACACACCGGCAGGGACGCCGATTACAGTCACCATTGAACACTCCGAGAACGGGACTACAGTTTCGGTAATTGATAAAGGTCCAGGACTTAGCGATAGCGATCAAGAAAGAATATTTGAACGCTTCTTCCGCGCAGATCCCTCTCGTGCACGTTCTCAGAACGCGACAGATAATGGGAGCGGTTTGGGCCTATCCATTGTGGATGCCGTTATGCGTGCCCACGGTGGTCGCGTAACCGTCACATCCACTCTCGGGGATGGCGCAACATTTACGTTGCACTTTCCTGAAGTTCAAAACTAAGTAGCAGGTCCCAGACTCTCCATTGCACGCAAGGCCGCGATCCGTTCTTCAATCGGCGGATGGGTTGCAAACAATCGCGAAACCGATTTGGCATCTAGCGGAGATTCAATCCATATATGAGCCACCGCAGTCGAGCGCTGTCTCACAACTGTGTTATCCGCGGCCAGTACTTCGAGTGCCGAACGCAGCCCAGCGGGGTTTCTAGTGAATGCAACCGCTGTTGCATCGGCCAACGCCTCACGCCGTCTAGAAATCGCCGATTTCAGCAGCAGGGCTGCAATTGGGGCCAAGATCAAGACAATAAGGGAAACGATGAGGGCTAACGGATTGGAATTATTGTCTCGGCTGTCGCGCCGTCCCCCACCGAACCACATCATCCTCGTCAAAATATCGCTCAACATTGCTATGGCGCCCGCAGTTGTCGCTGCCACAGCTGCGACCAAAGTGTCGCGATTGCCGATGTGTGACATTTCGTGAGCAACTACACCCTGCAACTGGTCGCGATCCATGACATCGAGAATGCCTGTAGTAAAGGCAATGACGGCGTGTTCGGGATTTCTACCTGTTGCGAAGGCGTTAGGGGCACTGTCTTCAACAATTGCGACCTTCGGCATTGGTAACCCGCTGGCGATCGTGACCTCCTGAATCAAGTTGAAAAGATTCGGATTATCACTTTGCTGAATTTCGCGAGCGCCGGTCATCCGCAGAACTATCGAATCGGATGTGTAATAGGAGCCCCAGACCGAAATTAGCGCGATGCCCACGGCAATCGGAACAATCGCCGACGTGCTCTTTCCAAAATACGTCAGTGCGGCAAAGACGACGAGCCAAACAAGGGCGCCCATGCTCGCAAGAAGAAGATAAGTCTTTCTTTTATTGGCGCTCTGGGAAGCGCGAAAAGATACTCCCGCCATAAATATGGATTAGAACTTTACCGTAGGGGCCTGGCGGGACTGAGGATCTTCAACTTCGTAGAATTGGCGTTCGGTCACTTTTGCCATACCGGCAAAAAGTGAGGTCGGAATAGTTTTGACCGCATTGTTTAGGGCTCTCACATTGTCGTTGTAGTACTGACGGGCGAATGAGACCTTATTCTCGGTCGTCGACAGTTCTTCCTGCAGGGCAAGGAAGTTGGATGAGGCCTTGAGATCTGGGTAATTCTCGGCAACGGCCAACAAGCCCCGAAGTGCCTGAGTTACCATGCCGTCAGCGGCGGCGACGTCGGCAACGGTTGTCGCGGTTGTGGCTTTCGCTCTTGCCGCAACAACCTTTTCAAATGTGTCCTTCTCGTGGGCCGCATAGCCCTTGACGGTTTCAACAAGGTTTGGAATGAGATCAGAGCGCCGCTTTAGTTGAACCTCAATCTGGGCGAACGCCTCATTAACACTGACATTGAGCCGAACCAGTCGGTTATAAAGAGAAATTACAAAAAGTACGAGAACCGCAATGACCACTAGAACGATAACTAGAGTTTTCATGCTTTTAACCTACTCCATTTATGTAGGCTATTGAATCTCGCTTTGGTGAAAATTCATCCAAGAACGACTTGGTGTTGGCCCTCGCTGCCCTTGGTAGCGCGAACCGTATACAGCCGATCCATATGGATGCTCTGCCGGGGAGGTGAGTCGTATAAGACAGAGTTGGCCGATCTTCATACCCGGAAATAGTTTGACGGGAAGATTGGCGACATTTGAAAGCTCAAGAGTTATGTGACCAGAAAAACCCGGATCAATAAAGCCAGCCGTTGAATGCGTGAGTAAACCAAGACGGCCAAGGGATGATTTTCCTTCAAGTCGACCGGCCACATCGTCGGGAAGGGTAATGACTTCATAGGTACTCGCAAGGACAAATTCGCCTGGATGAAGGATGAAGAATTCCTTTGGTTTCACTTCTACTTCGCGGGTCAATTCGCTCTGTTCCACTGACGGGTCGATTACCGAGTATTTATGGTTTTCAAAAACCCGAAAGAATCTATCTAATCGGACATCGATACTGGATGGTTGAATCATCCCGTCGTCATATGGCTCGACGCGGACTCGACCGGACTGGACTTCTGCGCGAATATCGCGATCACTTAGCAGCATGGTTGGCGACTTTACCGCCTCTGTCTATGCTTACCCAATACATCCACGTGCGGGCGTAGTGAAATGGCATCACGTCAGCTTCCCAAGCTGACAGCGCGGGTTCGATTCCCGTCGCCCGCTCCAAAGACTCCTAAATCACCCTTCTAATCTCCAACCAACGCTCCCCGTTCACAGAATCGAAAACCGCCCTCACCCTCTTCTCGCCGCCACCTCGAAGTCCGCTGCCGATCGTGACCGCTGCTTCCTGGAGATCTAGGCAGGAGGAAACAACCGTAAGACACTCTTCATCTTCATCGAGATAAAGGGTTATCTGGCACATCCCGGTCTCAATTCCAGCAAAAGCCTCGGCCATAGCACGGCGAACCTTGCTCGAAACGGGTTGAGAATCCGTGAGCGCTTCAACGACGGTCACCGATGGAGTCCATTTATGAGTAGCCGCCACGTTAACGAGATCGATGGCAAGTTGGGCAAATCCTCCTGTAACAAAAGGGTCCAGTTGGATACGTGCCCTAAGCCGAGCCTCTTCGATATGCGCCTGCATTTGAAGTTCAGTTTCAACAAGGGAACCACTCGTTGCAGATTTAGCGAACCGATCCAAATACTCCATCGCGGAGAACCACTGTTCGGCGCGGTCGGCATCAATTTTCCTCTCAATGCGACGACGAGTGAGTTCGGCACTTCTCGTTTTGCTGACCCTTAAACTCGCGCGCCATCTGTTGCTCTGGCGCCAAAGCGTGATCAGTACAAGGAAGAAAGCCAAGAGCGCACTGGCTGGAGTGACAAGCGCGTCCGAACACGACTCCGGTAATAAAAATGCCATCATGTAAAGCACGATGATCGTCGCTGCCACAAAATTGAGGCGAAGTCTGCGTGGAACATAGAAGACGGCACCGATACTCGTGCTACTGCAAAGAAAGTTTGCAGCCCATCTCAATTGGCCAATGTTTTGACACGCATTGGTATTACTCGAAATAACGGTAACAGTTAATAAGCCCGCCACAAGACCAACGACGATCAGGAGCCATGCACCTCTCGCTCGAGGATTCGTGGATGCAATAAGAACGGAGACAACATGGATGATAAGCAACCCAATAAGAATTGGCTTGGGGCTATATGGGCCAACAAGCCACCAACTAAGACCTGCAACCGCGAGCGCAGGAGCGGCCAGAAGAATGCGGCCGACCGAGTCAAACATTTCGAACAATGAATGCGGCGGATTGTGCAATACGGCTGGCTGGTCAACTTCCTCCTCCAGTGGAATAAGCAGTTCAATTGCGGTACCCGTTCCTTCGCCCGTTGAAATATTCATTTTTGCGCGTCGATCAGCGAGTATTTCTGGCAAAATTTGGCCGAGCCCTAAACCCTTGCTCGATTTTTGTGAAAGTCCAACCCCGTCGTCATTTACTCGAATTACCAAGCTATTCTGTCGACGCTCCCAAGAGATATTCACCTTACTGCCACCTGAATGCCGCACGGCATTGAGAATGAGTTCGGCCATCGCGTCACGAACGTCGCGAGCAATCTTTTGAGGCAGCAAAATATCCTCGCCGTTCTTGATGTCAATTTTCGGGTCGCCCTCAACAAGAGTCGGAACAGCAGAATCGATAATCGCCGACATCGACGTGGGTGCAACAAGACCTTGATAAAAACGCGCTTCGGCGATTTCGCTTCGAAGACGATTCAGAAGAGGCTCCGTTTCCCCTGTATTTTTTCGAACTAAAGTGGCGAGGGTGTTTAGTACGGTCTCATGAAGTCGTCGACGCTGGGATGAGTGTTCTTCGGCAAGAGCATGCATAATCGCATCGCGTGCTTTAAGCGTTTCCATAGATTCGGCAATGCGATCCTCTTGAGCAAAGGTTTCTTCGAGCCCGTGAAAGGCAAATCCAACAAAGGATCCCAAGAGAAATATCCAAAGAGGAGTTACCCAACCGTTTAGCCAGTAAACACTGGTGGTGATCGAACTACTTGATTGGCTAACAATGACAAAGTGTTCGATGACTGTTGAAAGACCGATATAGAGAAGAGAGAGCGGCCAAGCCGTATACAACGCGGCAAGCACCACGGTCGCGACGCCTGACAGATTAACCGCATACCAAATCTGCGGGTGCGT
The DNA here is from genome assembly GCA_023252155.1 of Actinomycetes bacterium. GTDB lineage: Bacteria > Actinomycetota > Actinomycetes > Nanopelagicales > Nanopelagicaceae > QYPT01. The sequence goes on from JAHEXJ010000042.1 coordinate 7,268, forward strand.
GCCAGATTCCCAAAGCGGAACAAACAAAATGAGGCTCGCAAAAAGGATCGAAACTGTGTTGCCCTGTTTTCGAGGGACAAAATATTCCAACAAGTACCACACGATGAGCGCAAGAACTAAGAAATAAGGCAGACCCGCCTTACCGTCTTTCCAATTAATCACGGCCAAGACCAAAGATGGCGCCCAGCACAAGGTGAAGGTAGCTCGAGCAAGGGCGAGTTTGACCTGGTCCAATTGGGTAGCCCATGTCGGCTGTATTCGCGCCTGCTGGCCAAACTTGGAGATCTTCATCTCCTGAGTATCCAGTGTGGCGTAATCATGGAGAGAGTTTAGGTTATGGACTTCATTGCTAGGCTAGGTTCACGAAGGGAGAGTCTGTGTCATTTGTTATTTTGGAAGACCATCCACTGCTGCTATCGGCATTGGTTGGACAGATCCGCGGACTTTATCCGGACGACGAAATTGTTTATGAAGGTAAAGATGTAATAGCAGCAGCAGAATTTTGCGATGCGGACACTGTTGCGATTGTCGATTTGGACCTAGGTGACAACAGGTCTGCAGCAGAAGTTGTCGCGATCATCGCGGCTAAGGGAGCGCGCATTCTCGTTGTCTCCGCGCTTGGCCAAGCCGAAACCATTCAATCCGTAATGATTTCAGGTGCACACGGCTATATGTCCAAACGCGCAAACGATGCGCAATTCAAAGAAGCGATCGATGCAGTAAGGCTGGGAGGCGACTGGATGTCTCCTGAGGTTGCTGGCGCTATTGCTTCAATCAAGACCGGACGTGTGAATCTTTCAAACCAAGAACGCAAGGCATTGGTTCTTTATGCATCAGGTTTAAAACTTGAAACCGTAGCCCGTCGTATGGGTCTTGCTCCCTCAACTGTTAAGGAATACCTCGACAGAGTTCGGGCAAAATATGATGCAACGGGGCTCGATGCACGCACTCGCATGGATTTGTACCACGCAGCTAGAAGTGAAGGCCTCCTTCCTTAATCACACTTGCTAGTTCAGCAGTACGTAGATGAATCCCCCAAGTGTTGAATCAACCTTCTGCGATCCCGATGTAGTGCTTGGGGTGCCTTTCACGCCTTTTGAATTTGTGGCGCCGGTGGTGGTTAAGGACGAGACAAGAATGAGTCGCTGGCCCATCTGCACATCGTTAACGAAACTCAAGACACTTCCATAGTCGCCCGTGATGGTAATTTGCACTGGGACAACGACAAAATTCGCAGATGTAATTTTGGCATTTGTCTGAGGTGAACTTGTCTTGCTTGCTCCGGCTAACGGAGTCTGCGTTGTCGGGGTGTATGGCTTGGCATCACTCACCGTCAGTGATTTTAAGGTGACCTTGTTTGCTGCCGACAATGTATTTAACTCGGTGACAAAGGATGGAATGTCCTCCTTTGATGGAACAGCCTGACGTAGCGCTAATAACTGATTCTTCAGCGCATCGATATTTTGATAATCGCTCTTCAATTTAGCCAGCAGGAGTTGGTTCCGCTGGTTAGAAACCACTGCGTTAGCACGATCAGCGTTTGCTGATGCGGCAATCGCCAGTTGAGGGGCGATCCCGAATACCCAGCCACCGCCAACAAGTACAAATATGGAAAAAATTGCTCCGATAATCCAGATGCGACCCTTTGACATGGTTATTTCACCGCCAAAGCGAACCGATTTGAAAAGGCGGCCTGATTGATATGCATAGTAATGCTCACCGCATAGGTTCCGGTTTCATTCCGCGTCACTGAACCCGGATTGGCATCGGCAAAACCTTTTAGAGTCGATAGCGCAATGAGCCACTGAGGAACTTGGGGAAGCGTTGAACTGATGGCGGTAAAACTCAAGGTCGCTATGCGCGCCCCCTGTAGTGGTGCGCTGGCCTGCGCATAACTTGCAAAAGGAGTGGCCGAGTCAATGTTCACCGAATCCAGGGTGACATTGGGTGGAAGCGTTGACTGAACAGAGATCAAATATTTCTGCCAATCGATTTCAGTAGACGTCCCCACTTGCTGAGCAGCCTGAATTGAGCCAACTTGCTTCTGAATTTGTTGTACTTCGCCGAACTTACGTTGCTGAATCAATATGGCCTGACTATTGGACTGCTCAATTGAAAGATTGACCTTGGCCTGCAATGCCTGGGCGTGACCAAGAGCGATGCCACCGGCAACGAGAACGGCGACTAAAAAGACGAGAAACCCGAGGCGCCGGTGAACTACTTTTGCTCTGCGTCGGACTCGTAATTCAGGAGGAAGCAAATCAACTCGGGACTCCTCTCCAACGGAGAGATCGTGCGATTTGGATTTTCGACTCATGAAGCACTCCGAAGGGCTAAACCGAGAGCAACGGCAATCGAACCATCTGCCTGCACCTTCTTCCGATCGCGCTTATGGGGAAATGAAATGATCGAAAAAGGATCAGCAGCGGTAACTGGGACATGCGTGATTTCAGCGAGAGTCTCAGAGATGCCGGAGAGTAAGGACCCACCCCCAGTCAACAAGATTTGCTGAACGGGGTCCTGTGGGCGAGTGTTATTGAAATAATTAACTGTATTTCGAAGGCTTCCAAGCAACTCTCCACTTACAGAATGCAGAATTTCAGTCGAAATGGAGTTCTCGGCAGCTGGATCGTTAGCGACACATTTGGCACATTTGCACTTGACGATCGTGGAATCCTCCTCGATTTCAGTAATTCCCAACTTGAGTGTTCGCTTCAACTCTTCAGCAGCGGGAGCGTCAATAGAAAGTCCTGCGATAAGCGCCTGGGTTAAATCGTCTCCTCCAGTAGGAATGATTCTCACAAACCAAGGGACACCATCGCTGGAAATGATAATGCTTGTTGTGGTTCCACCAATATCAATCAGCGCAACAGTCCCCAAGATTTTAGGTCGACTTATTAGTAGCCGATTGAGTGCAAAAGGAATGAGGTCAACTTCGATAGGTGTAAGACCGGCACGTTCAACCGCCTCGACATTTCCCAAGATCTCTTTCTTTTCGGCGGCAATCAACAGCCCGTTGATCATTGGGCCGTGTTCCCCAGTAGTTTCAGAGGTTGGGTAGAAGTCCAGAAGTGAATCGGCGAGTTGCATCTGCAAGGTCGTCTGAACCTGAAAGGGAAGTGACTCACGGATGTGCTTTAAAGACATTTTGGGAACCGTGAGATCGCGAACGATCACTCCCTGATTTCCAGTCCCAAGCGCGACCCTTTTGCTCTTAAATCCTCCTTGCGACCATAGTCTTTTAAGCGCCAACCCAACAATTTCGGGTTGGAGAACTTCGCCGCGTGCTACCGCTCCTGGTGGAAGAGGGATTTCATATGAACGCAGGAGCGTTGTCTTATTCTTGCCACTCGGGGAGAGCTCGGCTCCGCGCACGGCAGTACTGCCGATGTCCAAACCCACAACATTAGTCGCCACGCGCTACTCCTTTACGTATGTTGACATGAACTTAAACCCGATAATTCAAACCGAATATCGTAAAATATTGTTGAACAATTGATGTGCTAAAGAAGACTCCCACCCATGCACCAGTGAGCATCCAAGGGCCAAAGGGAATTCCACTCGTTCGATTTGCTCTTCGAAAAACGATAAGAGCAAGGGCAAAGAGACCTCCGAGCACAAATGCGGAAAAAGCCCCGACCAACAGAACGTCCCAACCGAGATAGCCCAAAAAGAGCCCTAGAACGCCTGCAAATTTGACGTCTCCCATACCCATACCGCCCGGGTAGATCAGCGCTAATGCGAAGTAGAACAGACCCAGTACGCACATCCCAGCTAGGGCCCGCAAGATACTTGGGTAATTGCCATTCATTAAAGCAGTCGTGCCTAACAAGATCGCGCCGACAAAATAACTCGGGATCACAATGCGGTTGGGAAGCGTGTGAGTATCCAGATCTATCAACGCCAAAGCGATGCTGACGGCGGCTAAATAGAGGAATGCCAGGATTAGAGAGTTGGCGCTTCCATGAAATTTCCAAAAGACGATTCCAAACACTATTCCGGTGCTCAATTCAACAACCGGATACCTCATTGAAATCGCTGCCTTACATCCCCTGCATTTGCCACGCAAAATCAACCAAGAAAGTACGGGAATATTGTCATAGCCCTTAATCCGCAATCCGCAATCCATGCAAGCACTTGGTGGCGAAACGATCGAGCGCTTAAGAGGCGTTCGGTAGATGACAACATTTAGGAAGGAACCGATGAGGCATCCAAAGAATCCAATGAGTATGACCATGTCAGTTGGATACCAAGTCGCGAATAGAGGTTCGATCACCAAGTACGCCAGTCCCAGCCGGGGCTAAGTGTTGGCCTGTACTCAGATTCACCGTTGGAAGTCCTACCTGTATGTAATTCAGGGCAAATTCAGCACTAGTTCCGATCGACGATGAATACATTTGGCCCGTCCAGACACTCTCCGCATTTGAAATCGGGCAAGGTGAATAGATCATCGCCGCAACATGCGGACCCACTTGCACGTTGTTCCCGATGGATGCCGAACTCCCTATGGGACAAGTTGGTTTACCATCCGCCACCGTGTCAGGGATGATGATCCAAAGGCGCTTATCAGGAGCACTCGATGATTGAATGTTGTTCGAGCTAAAGTTAAAGCCATTTGCGAGGATCACGGAATCGCTTGTGAGTGTCATGTTGTTTCCAGAAAAGTTTGTTACAGCGCCGCAGATTCGAGTATCCAGGATCATAGGCACGACAGAGCCAGCCAGAGTCGCCAACGCCGGAGATAAAGCACTCGACGAGCAAGTTGTCATCGTCAATACCGAATAGAGCGTGCCGTTGGGGGCGACCCAATCATTAGGACTGTAGGGGTAATCAACCCAAGGCGGTGCAAAAGGCACGGCGGGAGTCACGATTCCAGTTTGATTTTGGGTAATGGATCCTTTAACGGCCCCGACTGCGGCCGAAACGGTTCCAGCTGACACGACGGATCCCCCCACCGAAGAATTGTTAGAAAAAGTCGAAACGCCAGTCACGGGACCGGCGACAACATTGCCCCCGATTTTTCCGGCTACCGACACGGGCCCTGCTGCGAAGACATTGCCATCGACAATTGCCGATGAAGATAAGGAGACAGATGTTCCACTTTGTACAGATGAAGCATTGACATTACCCGTCACTTCACCAGATTGGATACTGACTACACCCGCAGTTGAAAGATCACCATTTATTGTGCATCCGCTAGTTATCGTCAATCCTCCGCCACCCAGGATCACATCGCCTGTGATCTGTGAGCCTGAGGTACAGGTCGCGCTGCCCGAGAGGTACACGATGGTCGGTCTGACAGTGCCTGCTTGTGTTACAACCAAGTTATTAATTGTTGGATCCGTTTGGGCGTATGAATACATAGCCGCGCCAGATGGAACGATCATGTTGCTAGGTGGCGATGGCGTGTAAGGATAAATTGCTTCGACCTTACGTATATTCCCAGTCGTGTTTCCAGCAACTCCGGCAGTCGTGGTAGTGCCAGTGGAAACCAACTTCAAACGCTGTGCACTTGTAGACGTAGGGCAGCCGCTTACCCAGGAAGAGTCTGTGGTCCCAGGAGAAGTTTGGAGGCTGGAATAAGAGACCACAACTGAAAAGATTGGCGCAGTAGAGCTCGCGTACGTTGGTTGGCAAACCGAAGTGGCTAGTTGTGATGCCGCGTAATCGATCCCAGCCTCGGCGGCTGCTTCTGCTTCAACGCTTGCGCGAGTCGAGGTTGTAATACCGACGGCATGTAGAGATGCAGTTGTGGTTGTTATGGCGATGACGACCGTCACTCCCATTACTCCAAGAACGCCAACCATGGCGCTACCACGATCATTCAAAGAACGAGTGACTTTTGAAACAGCGAGGCGCTTTAAAAACATGGCGAACTCACCGCCATCGATTGAGAGTTATAAGTCACCGTGTTGATGAGAACGTATGGGTGAGCGCCTGCGGCCACGTCAAACTTGAGTTCAACTCGACCTCCACTGGGTGCATTAAAAACCTTCCCCGTAACTGGGTCAGCCGGACTCACGCCGGTACCGAGGATTGTCCAGATTCCTTGCGGTCCCCCTACTGGCAATGTAATCACTGATGCTGGGGTGGTTTTTGTTGTATACACAGCTCCACCGTTTAACGGCGTGTAATACCAAGCCTGACAGGAAGGAGAGGTTGAACTTGGATCCGAGCTCACGGTCCGGACAAGCAAAAGTTGAGTCCCAGTAACCCCGTTACTTGTGACCGTAATTGCTGAGGCATTCTTAACTCCGGACTGCACAGAACGAACAATTTGCTGGGCGGTGTTTGCTGCAGTGGTGACACTCCCCGTTGTCTCCTGCGTCCTCAACCCTGCAACCAAAATTCCACCCGCAATAGCTAGAACAATTATTGAAAGCAACGACGAAATCATGAACTCAACGAGTGTGAAACCAGAATCTCTCTCAAACATCATGTTGCCGACTTCACAAAGATATAGGTGACCGCTTGGGCAACAGTCGTAGCCGAACCACTTCGTGTAACCGAAACTCTCGCACGCACAACTCCTGGATAACTTGTTGGACAAGATGTTGTATCCCATTTAGGCAAAAGCACGACGCCTCGTGGATCCGTAACCGAGGCCAGAGTTACCTGTAAAAACTGCGTGATGTCGAAACAACTGGGCGCGGTCGCCGTTGGTGAGCGCACAGCGCGTGCACCTTCGATCTCCTGATTAACAATCTGAGTCGCAGTGGCAATTGTCGTGTTCGTTCCCGTGCTCTTAATGGAACTAACCAATACTGGAATAAAGGAAATAGAAAGTATTGAAAGCAGAAACAGCGACATGATGACCTCAATTACGCCAAAACCTTCCTCAAACGCATGTGCGTTTTGGGATTGATTAAGCCATAAGCGAAGCCTCTCCATCTCCTACCCTTTCACCGCTGTGGGAACCCAAAGGCATAGGTGGGAGACGCTATTGCGGCCCCCACCTATGTCACTCAAGTAGTTACATTGCCGTTTGAATTTAGCAGCCAGTCGCAGGCTTTGTTGATGAAACTCCAGTGGAATCAGTAACGTAATAGGCCTTGCCTGTGACGCCTGTCCCGACAAGACAGAAGGATGTAGCCCCAGCAGCGGGCACAAAGGTCGTTGGGCTGTATGTAAGTGTGGCCGTGTTAGCGCTCTGCGTGAACCCATAAGTACCAAGACCACCTG
>JAHEXJ010000073.1 GCA_023252155.1 Actinomycetes bacterium
TAATCGGGGTACTTGATTTCCAGAAACCTCTCCTCGTACTTGGATTTTGCATAGAACAGGAAGTACAGCCCCATCACGAGAAGGTATTTGACAAGCGTGCCGCTACGAATGGCTATACCGAGCGCAAAGAGAAGCACGCTCGTATACATCGGATGACGTACAAAACGATATAGACCCGTCGTACTCAGTTTTCCATCCTTTTTCGGAATCGGCACAGCGGTTAAAGATTTTCGAAGACTTGCGGCACTGATCAGAATCCCGACGATGCCCAACCACTCACAAATCCAACCTAAAAGTTCAAAGCGATGAATCTGTGGACCCAAACTCTGACCTAGAAAGATAATCAGAACGAGAAGTACCGCTTGGACCATTACATACGACCAAGCGTGCAACCTATTTGGGTTCTCCGACATCGACGTCATTGAAGATAGATTACCTCTATGAAGATTGCGTTGGTGCCGTTGAGTCAATCTCCGGATGAGGCAAGTCGCGTACTCAAGTGGGCACTGGACTTATGGGGTGATCACATTCCAAATTACTCGCAACAGGATTGGATTGATTTCTACTCAAATTCGACCAAATCTAACTACAAATCCTGGAATGGCCAGGGACAAGAACTCGTCTATCTCGCCATGCGCGGCGAAGAGGTTGTCGGCAGCATCGCTCTGGTGGACTTCGATGAATTAGAAGAATTTAGGCACCTAAAGCCTTGGATTGCGGCCTTCATTGTGAATCCGCAGATGCGCGGTGCTGGAATTGGAACACAGATCCTCACACTTCTGGAAGATGAGGCGAAATCACTCGGAATTGAAGTTCTCTACCTCTGGACCGAGGACCAGAGTGCCTTCTACCTCAAGCGCGGATACCAAATTGTGGCTCGCACCAAGTTGGGCGCGCTCAACATTTCTGTCATGGAAAAGAAATTCTCAGAAACGTAGAACTCTTATTTGCAACCTATTCCATTAACATGCCTGCATGCTATTTAAAGGCAAGTGGCGGATTGACGGACTTCTCGGCTTGATCGCCGTATGTGCCGGGCTTGCTCTTGCGCAACTTCTTGCATCTCTAAAGAAGGGGTTGAATACTCCGGTCGTATCCATCGGCAATCGGGTTATTGATCACGTACCTGCAAGTCTTAAGGAATTTGCTATACGAACTTTCGGCGTTGATGACAAACGCGCATTAGTAACGACCATTTACCTCGTGGTTCTAGTTCTGGCAATTCTTATCGGTCGTTTATATTTTTCAGGAAAGCAACGGCGAGCTCGCACAATCGTAATTGTCATGACGGCCGTCGCGGCTCTTGCCTCTGTCTTCGACGCCAAGGCTGGCGTTCTCTCTTTCTTTCCCTCGATTGGTGCCGGCGGAGCAACGATCTGGGTTCTGCATTTACTAGACAACCGCGATGACAAGACAGAGACTTCGACTGAGAATCTAAATCGACGTGATTTGCTAAAAACAATTGGTTACGTCGGAGTTGGTTCGATAACCGCGATGACAGTTGGCAATTATTTTCGCAACCACGCAAGTGCGCAGATACAAAGATTAAACATCGTCTTGCCTAAGGCTCTCAAGTTTTTGCCGCCCCCACCGAAGGATCCAGCACTCACCACACCCGGGTTGTCAAAACTTTTCACGCCGAACAGAGAGTTTTATCGAATCGACACCGCCATCGTTGTACCGAATATCAATCTTGATTCTTGGAATCTTCAAATATTCGGAATGGTGAGAAATCCCCGACAGTACTCATACAAAGAACTTACTGACAGACCCGTATTCGAGCTAGATGACACCATTGCTTGCGTGTCCAACGAGGTAGGTGGCAATCTTGTCGGAAACGCGAGATGGCTAGGAATTCGCCTGGACGATTTGATCAAGGAAGCAGCTCCTTACAGCGCCGCCGATCAAGTCATGGGTTACTCAGATGACGGATTTTCGGCGGGCTTTCCTCTTGCCGCACTTGATGGACGCGATGCAATGATTGCTATCGGCATGAACGGCCAACCACTTCCACTCGATCACGGTTTTCCCGCGCGGATAATCGTCCCTGGTCTTTACGGTTACGTTTCGGCGACCAAGTGGTTGACTAAAATCGAACTCACTCGATTTGACCGCGCGCAGGGGTATTGGGTCCCACGAGGATGGTCGGCTCAGGCACCTATAAAAACGCAGTCTCGAATTGACACCCCAATAAATGCCAGCTCAGTTAAGGCAGGTAGACACGTAATCGCCGGCGTCGCATGGGCTCCCACACGGGGCATCTCCAAAGTCGAAGTGAAAATTGGAGCCAATCCATGGCAAGAAGCAACTCTGGGACCAGCATTAGCAAAAACTACATGGCGACAATGGTGGATCGATTGGGATGCAGTACCCGACAAAGTGAGCATCTCCGTTCGTGCCACCGATGGAACTGGTGCACTTCAATCAAGCAAGAGTGTCCCTGTCGCACCAAATGGTGCTGAAGGTTGGCACACGGTGTATATCAATGTGGCCACTTGATAATAAGTGGATTATTCCAGTCGTTGTTGTCAATAATAATGTCGGCGTTACGCTCGGATGGATACGCTGCTAAGTATGTCCGCTGAGCGGGCAAATATTTAGTCTGATACCTGCGCAATATGTCTTCGCTGAGTGCGGATGAATCTCTTGCCAGACCCCGATCAATCGCAACGCCTTCATCAACCCTCAAGAAGATCATCAAGTCCACATAGTGCGAGAGTTCTGGTCTGAATAGGAAGACACCATCAAGCAAAACAATGGAATCTTCATTCACCGAGTAATGTCGATCGACCGACCAAGTATCTTCCACCACATCAAGGCAAACGAGGTTCATTTCAAGCTCGCCTTCATCCCTGATGGGGTGGAGAACTTCTTTGCTCAAACGTTCTAAATCAAAAGATTGCTCATAATACTTCTCTGGTTCGGAAATGCCTTCGCGATATCTGTCAATTCGGGGACGATGAAAATCATCCAAACGAATAACCTGAACTGCGCGGCCTAACTTCGTCAACTCTTGTTCCAGCATGGTAGTCATTGACGACTTCCCAGATGCGTCAATACCAGTTACCCCAACTACTAATGGGCCATCTTCGCGTCCGTACTCCGCCACGTGTGTTGCAAGGCGATTAATCATTAATCTTGCAATCCGCGAACAAAATTCTTCAACCACGTTCTAAAGCTCGGTCCAAGGTCTTCACGCTCAGCGGCAAGTCGAACAACGGCCTGGAGATAACCAAGTTTGTCACCCGTGTCATATCGTCGACCTCGGAAGATCACCCCATGGACAGGTCCTCCATGATCTGAGCGTTGCGTCAATTCCTGAATTGCATCCGTGAGTTGCACTTCTCCACCACGACCGGGTTTGGTATTTCTGAGGACGTCAAATATTTCTGGTGGGAGAAGGTAACGGCCAATAACGGCAAGATTGCTTGGAGCATCTTCTGCTTTTGGTTTCTCGAGCACCCCGGTCACACGAACAACGTTTTCAAATCCAGGTTCAGCCGGAATCTCCGTAACTGCGGCAACCCCGTAAAGTGATATCTCGCTCTTGGGCACTTCCATAAGCGCCAGTATTGCGCCCCCAAATCTTTCGTAAGTCGAAATCATTGCTGGCAAGATTGGGTCTCGCGGATCGATCAGATCGTCGCCAAGAAGTACTGCAAACGACTCGTTACCTACGAACGCTGACGAGGTAAGCACCGCATCGCCCAGCCCACGTGGATTAGCTTGCCGAACGTAATGCATGTGTGCCATTTCTGTGGATTCTCTTACGGCAGCCAATAGGTCCAATCGGCCGTTCTTTTCTAATGCATCCTCAAGTTCTGCAGCCCGGTCAAAATGGTCTTCAAGTGCGCGTTTATTGCGACCTGTGACCATGACGATTTCCTTTAGTCCCGCCGCAACCGCCTCTTCAACAACGTATTGAATGGCGGGCTCATCAACGACTGGGAGCATTTCTTTGGGCATTGCCTTCGTGGCAGGAAGGAATCGAGTGCCCATACCTGCTGCTGGAATTACTGCTTTGCTAATACTTGGCGCGTTCAGCATGTGCCCACGCTAGCGCATGACCTATTACTAGTCACCATTGCGCTCTGGCCGACCTTTCAGACAATTTAAGCAATTCGCGAAGTGTCAAAAGAGTTTTTCCTCTTTCCAATTTCCGCCTTTCAAGTTCTGTCGCTAGTGCTAGAAAAACAACCGCTGTAGTTAGCGCATCCCCCAATGCATGATGAGGGGAATATACGGGCAGTTTGAGTGAGCGTGCCAGATGCTCCAAGGAAGGTTCGTGCTCCAGGTTCACTTCCACCGTGCCGGAAACTCTTGCCAGCGAGGCGGTGTCGATAAGCCTGTTGGCAATGTCAAGGTTCACCTTCTCCAAATGATCTTTCAAGAACGCACTCTCCACCCAAGCCGCGTGTGCGATCACAACGCGACCCTTAAGTCGCTCGGCGAATTCAGGAAAAACCTGTCCAATGGACGGAGCGCTTTCAAGATCGACCGCCCGAATACCGTGAATAAGAATCGAAGAGGGGGACGGCATTTGTTCTGGCCGAACTTCTTGATAATAGTTCTCTGCTGAATTTATCCGCGCATCGCGGATTTGTACTGCGCCGATAGAAATGATCTCATCCGTCTTGAGTTCGAGGCCGGTTGTTTCCAAATCGATTGCGCAATATGACATCTGTCGCCAACTAGAATCGAGTTCCGATTTTGAAATGCGATTGGCATTTCCAAACAACCTCACGTGACTCTCGATTCCCATTCACTCTGAATACGATTTTGGATGCTCGCAACGGCACGGAAGGATTCTCGTAAATGCCGTCTT
>JAHEXJ010000074.1 GCA_023252155.1 Actinomycetes bacterium
TCTCTTCAAGTTCGACATGTAATTTTTGTGTCCCGCAGATGAATCGAACACTTGCGAGACCAAAACCCCATTCATCCATTGCTTTCTTTGCTGCAGCAATAATTAATGGGTGATTGGCAAGACAGAGATAGTTATTGGCGCAGAAATTAAGGACATCGGCGCCACCTGTTTTTATATGAGTCGACTGTGGAGAGGAAATCTGTCGCTCTCTTTTGAATAACCCGGCTTCCTCGATTTCATCGAGCCGTTTCTGCAATTGAATCTGCATGGAGTCATACATGGAGGTTCTCCCAGTTAAGTACAACTTTGCCACCTGTGCCTGCACGGGCCGCGTCAAACCCGTCTTTCCATTGTGTCGCGGGGAATCTATCTGTGATTACTGATGAAAGTGCATCTTGGAGCCATTTGCTTGATTGCAGCATCGCACTCATTGCAACCCAGGTTTCGTACATTTCGCGACCGTAAATTCCTTTGATTGTGATCATATGGGTGACCACCTTCGCCCAATCAACATCAATTGAGGTTGTTGGCAATCCGAGCATCGCAACACGTCCGCCGTGATTGAGGTTGTTGATCATTTCCGGCAATGCACTTGGATGCCCCGACATCTCAAAACCAACGTCAAAGCCTTCGGTCATGCCGAGAGTTTTCTGCGCATCAGCTATTCGAGCGCGCGAAACATTAACGGTTAGATCTGCACCCATCTGTTTGGCTAATGCCAACCGCGGGTCTGAAACATCCGTCATCACGATAAATCTTGCTCCTACGTGCCGAGCAACTGCCGCTGCCATCAACCCAATCGGCCCAGTGCCTGTTATCAGCACATCTTCACCAACAAGTGGAAAACTCAGGGCTGTATGCACCGCGTTTCCAAACGGATCAAATATCGCTCCAAGGTCTGGATCGATATCGTGGGGGTGAACCCAGACATTGGATTCAGGGATCACAATAAATTCTGCAAAAGCACCGTCTCGATTAACCCCAACACCTGAGGTGCGGATACACATTTGTCGTCGGCCTGCTCTGCAGTTGCGACAATTACCGCAGACGATGTGTCCTTCTCCGGAGACGCGAGCACCAAGGTGCACATCGCGAACTTGCGAACCGATTTCTACAACTTCACCGTAGAACTCGTGGCCAGGGATAATTGGAGGATTGATACTTTTCGCAGCCCAGGGATCCCACGACTCGATATGTAGGTCAGTTCCGCAGATGCCAGTACGCAGCACTCGAATCTTTACGTCACGATCACCTGTGAGTGGTTCTGGGCGTTGCGTTAATTCAAGTCCTGGTGCACCGATTGGTTTGAACAATGCGAGCACGTGGTTCGCCTTCCCGTTGATGTTGAACCCATGGTTCGCTGGTTATGCTCTCTCGTCAAGTATTAGCGAAACAAGGTCTTCTGGTGCAATTTCGGAAGGCCAGTTTGGATTAGACCTTCCTATTCCTTTAGCAATAACAAATGATGCCCGTTCCTGCTGGCTGTCGCTTCCATGTCCACCCTCGTCGACATGCCCGTGGTCTGTGGTCACGATCACTAGCCATTCCTCGTTGAAACGTGAAGCTCGTTGCTCGATAGCGTCGTGCAATCGTGCCAGGTAAGAGTCGACGCGATTAATCGCGTCTAGGTACTTCGTTCCAACAACTCCGTGACTATGCCCTGCTTCATCTGCATCGCAGAAATAAACGAAACTTACATCCGGCCCGAATTTCTCCATTGCGAAGACGGCGACAGTTGCAATTTCAGCGTCGACTCTTTCGTAACCGTAAGTCTCGCCGTCCCGCGCAATTACCCGATGGAGGTTTGCACGTGCCTGCTCTCGACGTTCGTGGATGACCGGTCCTACTCCCGCAGGGTCCACGAGAGGGGGCCATCCCGCCGCAGCGAAGGTCGTTGTTGATTGGTCTTGATAATAAGCCCGGCTAAGTAAATCGGGACGATAGAGCAAATTGTGTCCAGAGAAACGGTTATCGACCACTGCATGTTGTGCGTGCGTTGAACCCGTTAGGAGCGTCGACCAGCCAGGACCAGAAAGTGTTGGGGCGTCCATGGTCAATTCAGTGAAGTACCCAGTTTCCTTCAATGAAGCCAATACTGGCGCCCGATCGGAACTAAGAGCGGTCTTCAAGATCAGGCCGTCTATCCCAACTAGCAGAATCTTCGTTTTCATACTTCACCTTACAATAAGGCCCATGACGACTGGAACCCAGAAAGAAAAGCCGCAGATCTCTAAGAACGCCGCGTTAATCGTGGTTGACGTCCAAGAGGGTTTTGATGATCCAAAATTTGCTGCGTTTCGAAATAACCCGCTTGCTGATCAAAATATCGAGGCGATCGTCAAGGTATGGCAGCGAGAAGGTCGCCCGATTGTCGTAGTGCAACATAATTCTGAGTCAAGCGCCGAGGTGCTTCACCCATCCAAGCCGGGCAATTCACTAAAGCAATATGTAAAGGTGCTCAAGCCCGCCCTGGCCATCTCTAAATCCGTTAATTCAGCCTTCTATGGGGCACCGGATCTGGATCAATGGCTGAAGGCATCGGGGATTAAACAAATTGTCATTATCGGAATACAGACCAATATGTGCTGTGAAACTACAGCGCGGATGGGCGGGAATCTAGGTTACGACGTCATATTCATTCCAGATGCAATGCACACCTTTGATGCGGTTGGCCCAGATGGTGTTGTTGTGACCGCCGACGAACTCACCCGAGCTACCGTTGCGAGTCTTTATGACGGAGAGTTCGCCAAGATTTACTACACCGCAGACTTGATATGACAAGACTGGGATCAACTTCATGCAAGTAAATATGAAGTACGCACATATCGAGCAAGAGCGCCGTTACCTCGTATTGGAAAATGGTTCGTATCCCGACCCGATACGGCAGCTGTCTATTCGTGATTTGTATTTCACTGGCACAAATCTGCGCTTGCGCCGAGTTGATGAAGTCGGAAACCCAACGGTCTTCAAGTTTGGACAAAAGATCAGGGTTGGAAATGATTTCAAGTTCCAGATCGCCCATACGACCATGTATATATCTTCAGATGAATTTGAACTTTTAGCTTCTCTCCCAGCTAAGACATTGGAGAAGAAGCGATCCATTTTTCCGCTTGAAGATTTGCAATTCGCTTTGGATGAGTTTGAGGGCGCGTTGGCTGGTTTGTCATTGATTGAAGTTGATCTTGGTCGCAGGGACGTAACGCATGCTCCGCTCCCAATTGATGGCCTGATTGAAGTTACGAGCGATGAGAGATTTACAGGCGGAGAGTTGGTAAAAATGAACCACGAGAATTTAAGCGCACTGCTATTGGAGTATGGAGCAAAATAGATGTCAAGAAGTCCCAAGGTCTATGCACACCGTGGTGCATCATCAGATTTCACTGAACACACTCGCGCAGCCTATGAAGGCGCGATTCATCAGATGGCCGATGGGTTTGAGTGCGATGTGCGATTAACCAAGGACTCAATTCCAATTCTCTGGCACGATCCGACGCTGGACCGAATCGCGGAGACATCCGGAGATATTGCATCCCTTTCTTATGAGCAGATTCGAGATAAATATCCGCAGGTTATGCTTTTTAGTGACTATCTTGATCTGGGAATCACCTTTAAAAAGGATTTGGCGATTGAGACAAAGCACCCTGTGCCGACGGGACGCAAAATCGAAACGATTATTATCGACGAATTGAAAACTAAGAGTGCTCAGATCGCTGAAGCTGGCATAGAGATTTCATTTATGTCATTTTCGTGGTTTGCCATCGAGAGCCTTCATCGGAATCAAGAGAGAAATACGGTCATGTTGCTCGATGGATTAAAGGGGCGATTCGTAGCGAAACATTCGTCGGCTACAACTTTGGGTCCGAGCATTGAGATGATTAAAGAGCGACCCGAGATAATCGCCGACGCCAAAGAAAATGGAAAGCGCCTCTTTGTTTGGACAGTTGATGATGCCAACGACGTTGAATTCTGTGCCGAAAAGGGCATAGATGTCGTTATTACCAATAAACCGGCTCAAGCGCGGAAGGTGCTCGGCTATTCTTAACCAATGAGCACCTACGCCTATCTTGGTCCCGCAGGGACATTTACTGAGGCAGCGCTCCAAAAGATCACTACCGATGCTGACGAGCTCATTCCCTATGCAAACGTGACTGCAGCTCTGAACGCCGTGCGTTTAGGCGAGGCGGAATTTGCTCTAGTCCCGATTGAAAATTCAATTGAAGGCGTCGTTGCCCGAACTCTAGATGAACTCGCAAGTGGCGACCCACTTGTAATTACCGGTGAAGTGACTCTTCCTGTGACATTTGCACTCATGACTTTGTTAGAGACGGTTGCAATAAATAGCATTGCGACACATCCTCACGGCGAATCTCAATGCCGCACGTACATCGCTAAGAATTACCCAAACGCCGAGATCATCACGACTTCTTCGACCGCCGCCGCGGCCGAGGCTCTCACGCGGGGTGAATTCGATGCGGCGATCGCGGCTCCTGGAAATGCGGCACGTTACGGCTTGAAAATTGTCGCGGACAATATTGGCGACAACGAAGGGGCCGTGACTCGCTTCGTCCTTGTTTCCAAACCCGGCAGTCATCCAGCGCCAACTGGCCACGATAGAACGTCCTTGGCGGCCTTTATTGGGATTGATCACGCCGGAGCATTGCTCGAGGTACTAACCGAGTTTGCAGTTCGTGGAGTCAACCTGACTTTCATTCAGAGTCGGCCAACAGGCCGCGAACTTGGTCACTACCATTTTGTTATTGACGCAGAGGGACATATCGATGAGGCCAGAGTTGGGGACGCCCTAACTGGTCTGCGCAGAATC
>JAHEXJ010000075.1 GCA_023252155.1 Actinomycetes bacterium
CAAGACAGGCGGCTACAAAAGGTGGATTGGCACTCGATGTTCCCTCGATCGTTGTCAATAAAGTTTGCCTCTCTGGATTGAATGCAATTGCCTTGGCAGATCAACTCATTCGCCTTGGCGAGTTTGATGTAATTGTTGCTGGCGGAATGGAATCCATGACAAATGCGCCGCATCTTCTTATGAATTCGCGCACGGGCTACAAACTTGGTGATGTAACCATGAAAGATTCGATGGTGTTTGATGGACTATTTTGTGCAATTGATCAGATAGGCATGGGAGATGCTACCGATGCGAACAACTCACGATACTCAATAACGCGAGAAGAGCAGGACGAATTCGCTTATCAGTCCCATCATCGAGCTGCTAAAGCGCAGTCTCAAGGAGTTTTCGATGAGGAAATAGTCCCCGTCGAACTCAAGGATCGAAAAGGCAATGTGACAGTGTTCGCAGTTGACGAGGGAGTTCGCGCGGACACTTCTCTCGAGTCATTGGGAAAGTTAAAGCCTGCATTTTCGTCCTCAGGAACCATCACAGCAGGTTCGGCCTCGCAGATATCTGATGGTGGTGCGGCAGTTGTCGTGATGCTGAAGGAGAAGGCAATCGAGTTGGGTCTTGATTGGCTCTGTGAAATCGGAGCCCAAGGAATGGTGGCTGGACCGGATACTTCGCTTCACGAGCAGCCCGCGAACGCAATTAAGTTGGCGGCGAAAAAAGAGGGAATTACTCCCGACAAGTTCGATTTTGTTGAGATTAATGAGGCGTTCGCAGCTGTGGGGATTGCGTCCTCGAGAGCGCTCGGCCTCGATACGGCCGTGGTAAATATTCATGGAGGAGCAATTGCTGTTGGGCACCCTCTCGGAATGTCGGGGGCCCGCCTAGCATTACACGTTGCCTATCAACTTAAGAACAAGGGCAGTGGGTACGGTGTCGCAGCGCTATGCGGAGGCGGAGGCCAAGGAGACGCGCTGATATTTAAGCGATAAAAGCGGGCTCAGTCTTTTCGCGAAGTTCTTCAACGGTGACACCAGGTGCCATTCGACGAAGAACGAGACCGTCTTTAGTCACATCAAAGACCGCGAGGTCGGAAATAATGCGGTCAACAACTTTTACTCCGGTTAGTGGCAGCGAGCACTTGTTGACGATCTTTGGCTTGCCGTCCTTTGCAACGTGTTCGGTCAAGACCACAACGCGTGGAGTTCCCGCAACGAGATCCATTGCACCACCCATTCCCTTAACCATCTTGCCGGGTATGGTCCAGTTGGCTAGATCACCAGTTCCTGAAACTTCCATCGCACCAAGAATTGCAACCTTCACGTGGCCGCCGCGGATCATGCTAAATGAAGTTGCCGAATCGAAAATTGCAGCACCAGGCAAGAGAGTGACGGTCTGCTTTCCTGCGTTAATAAGGTCTGCATCTTCTTCGCCCTCAAAAGGGAAAGGCCCCATTCCCAAAATGCCATTCTCGCTCTGAAGAGTCACCGAGACCCCTTCTGGAAGATTGTTTGCGACCAGCGTGGGAATTCCAATACCAAGATTTACGTAATCGCCATCGTGGAGTTCAGTCGCAGCGATTGCAGCCATCTCATCTCGTGTCCAAGCCATGATTATTGTCCTTGCTTTTGGGCGACGGGGCGCACGGTGCGCTGTTCGATATCTTTCACGCGATTGGTGGTCTTGATAAGCCGTTGCACGAAAACGCCTTGCGTCACAATGTTATTCGGATCCAATTCACCAGGCTGCACGATGTGCTCTGCTTCGGCCACCGTGATTTTGCCCGCAGTTGCGACCAGTGGATTGAAATTGCGTGCGGTGTATCTATAGATCAGATTCCCTTCAGTGTCGGCCATGTACGCGTGAACGAGGGCTACGTCAGCGACGATCGCGCGCTCTTGAACATATGTGGCGCCATCGAATTCTGCGTGAGGTTTACCTTCGGCAACTAACGTGCCAACACCGGTCTTTGTGTAGAAGGCGGGTATTCCTGCTCCACCGCAACGCAATCGCTCTGCCAATGTTCCCTGGGGGCTGAATTCGACTTCCAGCTTTCCATCGAGGAATTGCTCTGCAAAGAGTTTGTTCTCGCCCACGTAAGAAGCGATGACTTTTCGCACTTGCCCGTTCTCGAGAAGGATCCCAAGACCCTTGCCATCTACTCCCATATTGTTTGACACAACGATTAAATCCTTGACTCCAGAATCCCTTACAACGTCAATCAAATCTGAAGGTATTCCGCATAATCCAAAGCCGCCAACGGCTAAAACCATTCCGTCCTTCATCACTCCATCGAGTGAGTCGGCGATATTTTCGTACACCTTAGACAAGTGAGCCTCCTTATGGCGAGTCCGTCCACGTCATGGATAGGAGTCAATCGGAATGTTATGCGCGGTGGCGATGCCTGTCCATTCAATGTGATCGAAACTACGAGAAACTTTCTAGGAACTCGAAAACTTCTGTTGCGTCAACACCGGGAAATGTTCCGGGTGGGAGTGCTGCAAGGAGATGCGAGTGGGCATGAGCACTAGGCCATGCATAACCTGCCCACTTTTCTTGAAGAGCTGCCGCTGGTTCTTTGCAACACATTGGATCCGGACATGTGGAACGCGTTCTTTGCGTGGTCTCGCGTCCTCGGAACCATTTTGAATCGGCAAATTTGACGCCGACAGAGACAGAGAAGTGTCCATTCGATGTCTGTTCGGTCTGCGCGCATGACCAGAAGGTTTGGTTTGGAGTGTCGGTGTATTGAAAGAAACTCACGCCGGGAGTTTTGGCTTGGAAAACGGTTCGAGAACTCCAATGTCTACAGGCCAATTGGCCTTCAATACTTCCTAAAGAATCTGCAGGAAGTGGAAGGTTGTCGTTCTCATACGCCTTATAGATAGTCCCGTTTTCGTGGACTCGCATGAAATGCACTTGAAGTCCTAGGTGCTCCGTAGCCAAATTTGTAAAGCGGTGCGCTGCTGTTTCGTAGGAGACGGAGAAGGCGTCACGCAAATCCTCGATTGCAATGTAGCGTCCATCTTTGGCTCGCTGTAAAAGTGGAACAGCATGTTCCTCTGAAATCATGAGGGCTGCTGCAAAGTAATTGACTTCTACTCGTTGTCTCAGGAAGTCGGCAAAGTTGTTGGGCGGCTGATGTTGCAGCACTTGATGCCCTAGCGCTTGGAGAATGATCGTTCGTGGATCGCGTCCAGTGGAACCAGATTCCTGAACAAAGATCCGTCGGTTTTTCAGATCAGTTAACGAACGCGTTGAGTGCGGCAAGTTAGGAACATAGACAAGTTCGAAACCAAGGTGGCGCGTTATCTGTTCAATTCGACGCTCACCGAGTGGACCCCCTTGATGTTTGACAGCGGTGAGGAGGTTTCTGGCCTCGGCTTCTATCTCGCGGTAGTAGTTGTTTCGCTTCTTCATCGAAATACGCAATTGGGCATTTGCTTTGCGAGCTTCTTCGGGAGTAGCCGCGGCGATTGAAGAGCGACGTACAAGTTCCTGATGGAGGCCGACGAGGGCTTCAAGGGCGTCATTCGGCAGGTTGGGTCCTACTCGCACTTTTCGAAGTTCGAGGGAGGAATAAAGATCACTGCGTTGAGCGTGCTCTAGTGAAATCGTGAGTTCGGTGCGCCGATCGGCCTTCGGTGGACTCATCAGTGAGGCAAGCGGGAGGTCCAAAGCGGCGGCAATTTTCGCGAGCATTGTTACTCGCGCTTCTCGTTGCCCGGTCTCAATCAAAGATAGATGGGAGGGCGAGGCATCGATGGTGCTTGCCAACTGGTCGAGCGTTAGTCCCTTGGCCTTGCGATAGTGGCGAATCCATCGTCCGAGGGCGACCGAATCGAAATCTGTAGAAATTTTGGCCTCATCCCCTGTGCTGTCAATTTTCGAGAATCTTTCCACATTTTTCCCTTATGTGGCGCTTTTTTTGTAAAGAAGATACGTCTACTTGGAAATAATCACTGTCGAAGAGAGGAACGGCCATGAGACACCTAAAGAGCGCAGAAGAGATCCAGTTCGAGTGGGAGATGGATCCTCGGTGGGCGGGAATTCGCCGGACGTATACGGCCCAGGACGTGGTTCGGCTCCGCGGCACCGTGGTCGAAGAATCCACCCTGGCTCGTAGGGGAGCCGAACGGCTCTGGGAGCTCCTTCGGACCGAAGCCTTTGTACGGGCCCTTGGCGCTCTGACTGGAAACCAGGCCGTCCAGATGGTCAAAGCCGGGTTGAAGGCGATCTACCTTTCAGGATGGCAGGTCGCGGCAGATGCCAACCTGTCGGGGCAGACCTACCCAGATCAGAGTCTGTATCCGGCTAACTCGGTCCCGGCAGTTGTTCGTCGAATAAACAACGCCTTTACGCGCGCGGACCAGATTGCCTGTTCCACTGGTGATTTGAGTACGGATTGGTTTGCACCAATTGTTGCTGATGCCGAAGCCGGATTTGGCGGGGCGTTGAATGCTTTCGAATTGATGAAGAACATGATTGCGGCTGGCGCGGCTGCGGTGCATTGGGAAGACCAGCTTGCATCTGAAAAGAAGTGTGGTCATCTTGGCGGCAAAGTATTGATCCCAACCGCCCAGCACATTCGAACATTAAACGCTGCACGACTTGCTGCAGACGTCATGGATATTCCAACACTAATAGTTGCAAGAACAGATGCGCTCGCTGCTGATCTGATTACGAGTGATGTCGATTCTCGCGACGCGCAATTCTGCACGGGTGAAAGAAC
>JAHEXJ010000043.1 GCA_023252155.1 Actinomycetes bacterium
CTCCACATCCGATGACATGGTCGCTCTCATGAAAACCGGTGAATACGATGTAGTTTCTGCCTCTGGCGACGCCTCCCTGCGTCTTATCTACGGTGGAGATGTTGCCCCCGTTAATACATCGCTAGTTCCAAACTATGCAGATATTTTCAGCGACCTAAAGGATCAGCCATGGAACTCCGTTAATGGAGTTGCATATGGAATTCCACACGGCCGCGGCGCAAACTTGTTGGCCTACCGAACTGACATCGTTAAGCCCGCGCCAACTTCATGGGGCGCCGTATTCGATGCTAATTCACCATACAAGGGGAAGATCACCGCGTACGACTCACCAATCTATATAGCCGATGCGGCGCTTTACTTGATGAAGACTCAACCAAGTTTGGGTATTAAGTATCCATACGCCCTCGACCAAAAGCAGTTCGATGCGGCCGTGGCTCTTCTTAAAGTTCAGAAGCCACTCATTGGTGAATACTGGAGTGACTACCTCAAGCACGTTGCCTCTCTGAAATCAGGCGGCACCGTTTTAGGAACCACGTGGCAGGTCAACATCAACTTAGCTCAGAGTGAAGGCGTCAAAGTTGAGGGAATCAAACCAGTCGAAGGTTCAACTGGATGGTCTGATACATGGATGATTAGCAGCAAGGCAAAACATCCAAATTGCGGATACATGTGGATGGACCACATTGTCTCCCCACAAGCTAACGCTGCAGTCGCCGAATGGTTTGGAGAGGCACCATCAAACTCCAAGGCATGCGCTCTGACTTCAGATAAGAACTTCTGCACGACCTACCATGCAGCCGATCAGGCGTACTGGAAAGACGTGTACTACTGGAACACCGCCACAGAAACGTGCCTCGATGGACGGACAGATGTGAAGTGCGTTCCTTATTCAGAATGGGTCAAAGCTTGGTCCAGCCTGCGTAACGCATAAACGTCAACCGGGCGCGGGGCAAAAACCTCGCGCCCGGTTTTTCAATACCAACCTCTGCTGAAGGGAGGACAAGATGAAGAATTCGGTTTCGACATGGATGCATAAGCGTCCAAAACTTCGCCTTGCCGCCCTTCTTGCCGCACCAACGCTTTGGTTAGTGGTCGCCTATCTCGGCGCACTAGGTGCACTTTTGATTACGGCGTTCTTTACTATCGACAACTTCACGGGCAACGTCATTGCGAAATTCAATTTGGGCAATTTCCACGACATGCTTACCGATCCCGCGTATCGAAACGTGGTCCTTCGCACTTTGGGAATTGCGATTTCCGTGACAATAATCTGCGCAGTACTTGCCGTTCCGATGGCATTTTTCATGGCAAAGATCGCAAAGCAGAAAAGCCAAAAGATTCTGGTTGCCCTAGTTCTAACTCCATTGTGGGCATCCTATTTAGTGAAAATTTACGCTTGGCGAACAATGCTTGAACCAAACACAGGCGTAATGGATTGGATCCTTGGTCCAATCGGCATCCATTCACCAGGTTTCGGTGGCCCGGCAATCATTATCGGACTTTCCTATCTCTGGCTGCCGTACATGATCCTTCCAATTTATGCAGGGCTTGAACGTCTTCCTAATTCTTTGCTTGATGCGTCAGGTGATCTCGGCGCAAGGAATTTCTATACTTTCAGACGAGTCGTTCTGCCACTGATCTTCCCCAGTTTGGTCGCAGGTTCCATGTTCACCTTCTCCTTGTCGCTTGGAGACTACATAACCGCCCAAATCATCGGTGGCAAACTTCAAATGCTTGGAAATGTCGTGTACCAAAACTTCAGCATTAACCTCCCATTTGCCGCTACCATCGCGACGATCCCGGTTGCAATCATGGCGATTTATTTGTGGCTCATTCGGCGTACGGGCGCATTGGCGAGTCTCTAAATGACAATCTCGAAACGCGCCCGGTATGCACTGATGGCTCTCATGGGAGTCGGCCTGGCATTCATCTACGTACCGCTGTCGGTGGTTGTAATCAATTCCTTCAATAGCAGCCGCACATTTAGTTGGCCGCCCTCAAGTTTTACGACCGAATGGTGGAGTAAGGCAATATCCAACACAGGGGTTCGAAAAGCTCTGTCATGGAGTTTAGCGGCAGGATTTTCTGCGACTCTGATAGCACTGCTCCTCGGAACATCGCTGGCTTTCGCCGTCAGCCGGTATAACTTTTTTGGTAAAGACATAATTTCATTGCTTGTCGTGCTGCCGATTTCTCTTCCCGGCGTTGTAACAGGTATCGCCTTAAGTAATGCCTTCAACCAAGAAATCGGACTTTCGACGGGGCTTCTCACAATCGTGATCGGTCACGCGACATTTTGTATCGTCGTGGTCTACAACAACGCTCTTGCGCGGCTTCGAAGAATGGGCACTTCACTTCAAGAGGCCTCCATGGATTTGGGCGCCAATGGAATAACCACTTTCAGGTTAATCACTTTGCCAAACTTGGCATCGGCCCTCTTTGCTGGAGGTTTATTGGCCTTCGGGCTTTCCTTCGACGAGATTGTTGTAACCACCTTCACGGCAGGCCCCGGAATCGAAACCCTCCCGATTTGGATCTACAACAACCTCTTCAGACCAAATCAAGCGCCGATCGTGAACGTCGTAGCCGCGACCCTGGTCGTCGTATCGGTGATTCCGATTTACTTATCGCAACGTCTCAGCCAAGATTCTACGAGTGGTGGCCGCTTCTAAAGGAGTTTACGCATGAGGATTTATGGAACCTATACGCCTACAAAGTGGGATGAAGTAACTATCGACGTTATCGAAGATCGAATGAAATTGACGAAGGCCACCGTTGAATTCGCCTTTGAAGGCGACTTCGAGGGGTTAGCAAAGGTCGAATACTTGATGTTTTACTCCTCTTTTGATCCAGAAGACATGCACAAAGCTCACGCACAATATGTCGGACAGATACGGCTAATTGGAAAATTGAAAGGAAAATCTGGAAGTTTCGTTGTTACTGACTCCGGCACCTTTATCGGTGGCGCAGCCAATTCAGAATTATCAATCATTTCTGGCTCAGGTACTGGTGAACTCAGCAACATCAGCGGTGTGGGTGAATACGCGGCCGACCATAAGGGCTGCACATGGGAAATGGAAGTTTCGCTGTAATCCCTATTTAGTGAAAGGGATAAATCGAGGAATTCGACGGGCATACTCTGCATAATCGGGGTACTTCATTTTCAGAAACTTCTCCTCGTACTTAGACTTTGCATAGAAGAGAAAGCACAACCCCATCACGAGAAGGTATTTGACAAGCGTGCCGCTACGAATGGCTATACCGATCGCGAAGAGAAGGACGCTCGTATACATCGGATGGCGCACATAACGATATAAGCCCGTCGTACTTAGTTTTCCGTCTTCTTTCGGAATCGGGATAGCGGTTAGAGATTTTCGAAGACTTGCTGCACTGATCACAATCCCAGCTATTCCCAACCACTCGCAAATCCATCCTGAAACCACAAGGCGATGTATCTGAGGACCCAAATCCCGACCCAGAAAGATAATGAGAACTAGAAGCACGGCTTGGACAATTACGTACGACCAAGCGTGCATCCGATTTGGGTTCTCCGGCGTCGGCATCATTGAAGATAGATTACCTCCATGAAGATTACGTTGGTGCCCTTGAGTCAAACTCCGAACGAAGCAAGTCGCGTACTTAGGTGGGCGCTGGACTTGTGGGGGGATCATCTTCCAAATTACTCGCAACAGGATTGGATTGATTTCTACTCAAATTCGACCAAATCTAACTACGAATCCTGGACTGGCAAGGGACAAGAACTCGTATATATCGCCACGCGCGGCGAAGAAGTTGCCGGCACGATCGCCCTCGTGGACTTCGATGAATTGGAAGAGTTTAGGCACCTTAAACCCTGGATTGCGGCCTTCATTGTGAATCCGCAAATGCGCGGGGCCGGAATCGGAACGCAGATCCTCGCACTTCTTGAAGACGAGGCAAGATCACTTGGAATTGAAGTTCTCCATCTTTGGACCGAAGACCAGAGCGCCTTCTACCTCAAGCATGGATACCAAATTGTGGCTCATGCCAAATTGGGCGAACTAGAGATCAACGTTATGCAGAAGGAATTGTTTCCATACATTTGAAAAGAAACTCGGCCCCAAGGAATTCTTAGCGCCGAGTTTCCAGTCAATGGCTATTTACAAGCTACTCGTGGTCTAAATGCACGAATGCCACCGCTTCGATGGCTTTTGGATTTTTCGATCGCAAGTAGCCAAGGGCGAACAATCCCAAGACCATCCAGATGCCCATGCCATACGCCGCATAAGTTAACGGTGCAGCCAATGGAACGATGAACTTGAGCCCAGGAATTCCTGTAAATCCGGCCGCACTAAAGAAAGCCGGTACCAAGAAGATAATACCGGCGATCGGAACGAAGATGTGAACAAATGGATGTCGCTCGTCCTTGCGATGCTTAGAGAAATATCCAATACACGCTAGATTCGCGACTATATATACAAGGACGACAATGATCACCAGACCTGTAGCAACTACACCGAAGGCAATTTGTGGTGTGTACTTAGCACCGAGTCCCAATCCGATAATCAAACCGAGTATCAACTGCAAGACAATTGCATTTCGCGGTGATTTGAATTTAGGGTCAAGTTTTGCCAGAGAGTGGGGGAACGCGCCAATGCGGCCAAAGGCATAAGCAGTACGCGTGAATACGTTGGCACCCGCATTCGCATTTGCCAGGGTCGAATTTATAATCGCGAAGAGCACCAATACCCAGAAAAGGGTTGAAACGCTCTTAGCTAGGCCGTCCCATGGAACGCCGTTGTTATAACCCGAGAAACCCTTAAATTTATCTGGACCGTATGAAACTGTCGCGGCGTATGTCGTAAAGGTATACAAAACACCAATAGATATGGTCGCAATCATGATTGCTCTAGGCAC
This sequence comes from Actinomycetes bacterium, assembly GCA_023252155.1. Classification (GTDB taxonomy): domain Bacteria; phylum Actinomycetota; class Actinomycetes; order Nanopelagicales; family Nanopelagicaceae; genus QYPT01. Next base: position 4,897 of record JAHEXJ010000043.1, read on the forward strand.
GTTCCGTCGCGGATTCTCAGCTTCCTCCGCCAAGGGCGCTGCAGCTTCAAAACCCGAAAAGGCTAAGAGTGTGAAGACAGAACCTGCGATAACTCCGGACCAACCAGAGAACCCAGGCGCATTCGCGTGAGCGGTTGTGAATACCGAGAGAGTGTTGGCGCTTCCAGCCTTGATAACCAGAACAATGGCTAAGACTGCGAAAACTGTGATCTCAATGAAACCCAACCAGGTGCCGACTCTTGCTGAAGTCCGCACGCCTCGCCATACAAGTCCGCAGACCAGCAAAGTCCCAATTACAGTGAAAATCCACCAAGCACCAATGGGGAAGGATTTCTGTTCGGAATTCCATTCGCCAGCGACGGTGTATCCCAATTGCAGCATCACCAGAGGAACAATCAGAATTTCAACGGCGGAGTAGCCCCAGCCAACAAGAAATCCCACCCATGGACGCAAACCAACTGCGCTGTAGGTTGCAACTGAGCCAGCGGCCGGTATGTGCTTCGCCAGTTGCCCAATACTTGATGCGGTGAAAAGTATTCCTATAAAGGCCACGATCACCGCGAGTGGAAGTGCGCCACCTGCGAGGGGCGAGCCAAAGGGGATAGAGGCAGCAATGGCCGCACCCGGAGCCATTGAACAAATAGACTGAAAAACCACTTCACGCAATCCAATTGCATTGCGTTCCAGACGCTGTGCAGGTTCCAAAGTACTCAACTTACTCTCCTCTTCGTTGTTGGATGTACCACTTGGCTCGTTTTAGAAATGTAACCCTTTTGCCCTTTCTCTTAGACTTGAATGCATATCTGAAAATGCGTGTGCTTCTGGCAATAGATCTTTGGCCGCCTTAATTACAACGCTAAAATTGGAATCAACGACATTAGCTATGGGCGCCTTGGATATTTGGGAAAGCAATTGATATGAATCCATTTGATGCAACTTATAAAGCTCTTGAAACCATCTCACCATTTCAAGTTGGCCGATGCGCCAAGAGTCTTCCATCGGACGCGATGAGCCCACGGCCATAAGGTAGTCGTCGTTTTCGATACGAGGCCAAGTCGGTGCATTTCCTTTTATCAAGTCAACTATGAGTATGGAATCCATCGCTCCCTCTACTCCGCATCCGCAGGCCTCTCCTTCGCCTTGGCGGTAATGCCCGTCGCCTATTGAAAAGAGCGCCCCCTCGACGTTTACTCCCAAATATATTGTGGACCCGGCACGAACTTCCGGTGAGTCCATATTGCCGCCAAAGCGTTCTGGAACAAGACTTGAGCGCACTTCTCCACCAGAGGGTGCGACGCCAATCGTTCCCAACATGCACTCCATTGGGAGTTCAACAGAGAAATCTCCAAATCTCGACTGAAAGCCGACCGTATTCTTTACTGAATCAACTTCATATATCCACGTTGTATCTGGAAGTGGATCTTGGAGCGTTGCCGTACGATCGGTAGAAGTCAATCCACCAAAAAAGGGGATCGAACTCGAAACCCCATATGACCTCGCCGGTTTCAGATCCACGATGTGAATGGCCAGAGTGTCACCGATTTCTGCACCTTCGACATAGAAAGGTCCAGTCTGCGGGTTTATATGATGGAGATCCACTTTTTCTGACGACAGATCGTCGATGGTCTTAATCGTGTTGTTAAAAGCATCTTCTGTCCACAATTTCAACGCTGTTCCAGGCTTGATCCGCATAGCCGGTTTGGCGCCGCCAAATGTGTAGGCAAATTGTTCAAATTTCGGCTTAAATTCAATAATATCCATAGCCGATTCTAAGGTCGCTCATTGTTGCCGTTTCAACAAGACACCCTTGTAACAAAGCTTGAAACAAATCCCGCCACGAGCGCACGCCAAGAAATGGAGATCCCCAAGTTTCCAATGTTCCATTAACATGCTTGCATGCTATTTAGAGGCAAGTGGAGGATTGACGGACTTCTCGGCTTGATCGCCGTAGGTGCTGGACTTGTCCTTGCGCAACTGCTTGCCTCGCTAAAGAGTGGTTTGAATACTCCAGTCGTTTCCATCGGAAACCGGGTTATTGATCACGTACCTGCAAGTGTCAAAGAATTTGCCATTCGAACTTTTGGTGTTGATGACAAACGCGCATTAGTAACGACGATATACATCGTGGTTCTAGTTCTGGCAATTCTTATTGGTCATTTATATTTTTCAGGAAAGCAACGACAAGCTCGCACAATCGTAATTGTCATGACAGGTGTCGCTGCTCTTGCCTCACTTTTCGACGCCAAGGCCGGCATTGTCTCCCTAGCCCCCTCGATTGGTGCATGCGGAGCCACGATCTGGGTTTTGCATTTACTGGACAACCGCGATGACAAGACAGTGACTTCGACCGAAACGCTTAACCGACGGGATTTGCTAAAAACTATTGGTTACATAGGGGTTGGTTCAATAGCCGCGATGACTGTTGGCAATTACTTTCGCAATCACGCAAGTGCGCAGATACAAAGACTAAATATCGTCTTACCTAAAGCTCTCAAGTTCTTGCCTCCACCGCCCAAGGACCCGGCACTCACAACACCTGGTCTATCCAAACTATTCACTCCGAACAGCGAGTTTTATCGAATCGACACCGCGATAGTTGTGCCAAATATCAATCTTGACGCATGGAATCTTCAAATATTCGGAATGGTGCGAAATCCACGGCAGTACACGTACAAAGAACTTACCGACAGGCCTGTATTCGAACTCGATGACACCATTGCGTGCGTCTCCAACGAAGTAGGTGGCAACCTTGTCGGGAACGCGAGATGGCTAGGAATTCGCCTTGATGATTTGATCAAGGAGGCGGCCCCATATGGCACTGCCGACCAAGTCATGGGTTACTCAGATGATGGATTTTCCGCGGGTTTTCCTCTTGCCGCACTTGATGGACGGGATGCAATGATCGCTATCGGCATGAACGGCCAACCACTCCCACTCGAACACGGTTTCCCCGCACGAATTATCGTGCCCGGTCTATACGGTTACGTTTCGGCAACCAAGTGGTTGACCAAAATTGAACTCACACGTTTTGACCGTGCGCAAGGGTATTGGGTCCCACGAGGGTGGTCGGCACAAGCACCCATTAAAACGCAATCTCGAATTGATACCCCCATCAATGCCAGCACGGTTAAAGCGGGTAAGCACGTAATCGCTGGGGTTGCATGGGCTCCCACACGGGGCATTTCCACGGTGGAAGTGAAAATCGGAGCCGATCCATGGCGAGTCGCAACTCTGGGTCCAGTATTAGCAAAGACTACATGGCGGCAATGGTGGATCGATTGGGACGCAAAACCTGACAAAGCCAGTATCTCCGTTCGCGCCACCGATGGAACAGGTGCGCTTCAATCAAGCAAGAACGTTCCGGTGGCACCAAATGGTGCTGAAGGTTGGCATACGGTGTACATCAATGTGGCCACTTGATAATAAGTGGATTATTCCAATCGTTGTTGTCGAGAATGATGTCAGCGTTACGCTCAGATGGAAACTCGGCTAAGTACGTTCGTTGAGCGGGCAAGTATTTAGTCTGATATCGACGCAATATTTCTTCGCTAAGTGCGGAAGAATCTCTTGCCAGGGCACGATCAATGGCAACGCCTTCATCAACCCTTAAGAAAATCATCAGGTCCACATAATGCGAGAGTTCTGGTCTAAAGAGGAATACGCCATCAAGCAAAATGATGGAGTCTTCCTTCACCGAGTAATGCCGCTCGGCCGACCAAGTGTCTTCCAAAACATCCAGACAAACGAGGCTAATTTCAAGCTCCCCTTCATCTCTGATTGGCCGGAGAACTTCATTGCTCAAACGCTCGAGGTCAAAGGATTGTTCGTAATATTTCTCTGGCTCAGAAATGCCTTCGTGATATCTATCGACTCGAGGGCGATGGAAATCATCAAGGCGAATAACCTGGACATTGCGGCCTAACTGCACTAACTCTTGTTCCAGCATGGTCGTCATTGACGATTTCCCAGAAGCGTCAATGCCGGTCACGCCAACTACTAGTGGGCCATCTTCACGTCCGAACTCCGCCACGTGGGTTGCAAGGCGGTTAATCATTAGTCCTGCAATCCGCGAACGAAATTCTTCAACCACGTTCTAAAACTTGGTCCAAGGTCGTCACGCTCAGCAGCGAGTCGAACAACGGCTTGGAGATAACCGAGTTTGTCACCCGTGTCATATCGTCGACCCCTGAAGATCACCCCGTGCACAGGGCCTCCGTGGTCTGAGCGTTGCGTCAATTCCTGAATTGCATCCGTTAGTTGAATTTCTCCACCTCGGCCGGGTTTGGTTTCTCTAAGGACATCAAATATTTCTGCTGGAAGCAGGTAGCGGCCGATAACGGCGAAATTGCTCGGAGCGTCTTCTGCTTTTGGTTTCTCAAGCACTCCAGTCACACGAACCACATTTTCAAATCCAGGTTCAGCAGGAATTTGTGCAACTGCAGCAACGCCGTAAAGAGATATCTCACTCTTCGGTACCTCCATGAGCGCCAAAATTGCGCCGCCAAACTTTTCGTGCGCCGAAATCATTGCAGGCAAGATTGGATCTCTCGGATCAATCAGGTCATCGCCAAGAAGTACGGCAAACGACTCGTTGCCAACGAATGCTGAGGCGGTAAGCACCGCATCGCCGAGTCCACGCGGATTTGCCTGTCGCACGTAATGCATGTGAGCCATCTCCGTGGACTCTCTTACGGCGGCCAACAGGTCCAATCGGCCGTTCTTTTCCAATGCATCCTCAAGTTCTGCTGCTCGGTCGAAATGGTCTTCAAGAGCGCGCTTATTGCGGCCGGTGACCATGACGATTTCTTTTAGACCTGCAGCAACCGCTTCTTCAACAACATATTGAATGGCGGGCTCATCAACGACTGGGAGCATCTCTTTCGGCATTGCCTTAGTGGCCGGAAGGAATCGCGTGCCCATCCCCGCTGCAGGAATAACTGCTTTGCTAATGCTTCGCGTGTTTAGCATGTTCCCACGCTAGCGCATGAGCAATTACTAGTCACCATTGCGCTCTTGCCGACCTTCCAGACAATTTGAGCAATTCGCGAAGAGTCAACAACGATTTTCTTTTTTCCAATTTTCGCCGTTCAAGTTCCGTCGCTAACGCGAGAAAAACGATAGCTGTCGTGAGTGCGTCCCCCAATGCATGATGAGGTGAATATGCCGGCAGTTTGAGCGAACGTGCCAGGTGTTCCAGGGAAGGTTCGTGCTCCAGATCCACTTCAACAGCGCCGGAAACTCTTGCCAGAGATGCGGTGTCGATAAGCCTGTTGGTGATGTCAAGGTTCACTGCCTCCAAATGATGCTCCAAAAACGCACTTTCCACCCATGCAGCATGCGCGATCACAACTCGACCCTTAAGTTGCTCGGCGAATTCAGGAAAGACTTGTCCAATAGGCGGAGCGCTTTCGAGGTCGACGGCTCGGATACCATGAATGAGAATCGAGGATGGAGATGGCATGTGTTCCGGACGAACTTCTTGATAGTAGTTCTCAGCTGAATTTATCCGAGTATCACGGATTTGTACCGCCCCGATAGAAATAATCTCATCAGTCTTAAGTTCGAGGCCAGTTGTTTCCAAGTCAATGGCGCAATATGCCATCTGACGCCAACTGGAATCGAGTTCCGATTTTGAAATGCGATCGGCATTTCCAAACAACCTCACGTAACTCTCGATTCCCATTCGCTCTGGATACGATTTTGGATGCTAGCGACGGCACGGAAAGATTCTCGTAAATGCCTCCTAGTAAGGGAATCTAGGCTCTGCGGCGAAATCCAACTCGTACCTGTTCGCCCGCTTCTAATCGCCTCAACTTCCTGCTCGAAGACAAGTTGGTAAATGTCCTCGAAAGCGTTCATCAGAACATCCGATTCATCATCCTTCAAAGAGCCAGCAGTTGCCGCTCTTCTCAATCGCTCAGTTGTACTGCCCCGCACATCCCCTTGTGCGATCGCTAACCAACGCGCTAATGAAGAAATCGGAGTCAAGCCGCCCTTTTTTAGATCCATTCCGCCTTGGTTCTCACCCGAGTGCTCAATGACGAAACCGCGCACAAACCCAATAGGTGGTTTCTTGACGAGAGTAAAGCGAAGTAGTTCGGAGAGAAACTCCCGACTTCGAGTCGTTGCACGAATTGTGTCGGTAATCGTGCGGCCCAACGTGAGTTGCGTCAACGGTTGGCTGTCGGCAGCGATTGACGACAGTAAAAGAGCTCCCGCCCTTGACGGATCAGTCAACCAACCTTGAGAGACTTCGATCCACGAGGACCGGGATCGACTAAAAAGCGGATTGTCTGCGTTAGCTCCATTTGGACAACGATGAAGACCGCAACGTTCCATGAGGTTTAGCACATCTTTTGCACTTGTCTGTATTTCTTCGCCGAGATCATCAGAATTCGGCAAGTCGGCCCAGACAATTGCGGTATCGACATCAGATATCGGCAGAGGTTCACGACGAGCCATAGATCCGAGAATTAGCCACGAATGACTTATCGGCCTATCTACCGAGTCTGAAAGACTCAGGACGCGCGTAAGGATGGCTCCGACAATCGCAGACATCAATCCGCCAATGCGCAACGCTGGAATTCCGGTGTCATGTAGTTCAATAAGAGAAGGCACGAGCAATTTCGAAGCGACGGCCAATTCTTCGATGCTTTGTGCCGAGTCAATCGCTGCTCGTATGAGTAGTGGATTCCTAAGTTCGATCGAGGAAAGATCCATTGCACGCACGACGCCAATTGGATGTTCATGCTCGTCCACCACTACAAGGTGATTGACCCCCGATTCGACCATCAACAAAAACGCCGAAGCTAAATTGGTGTTGTTGGAGACAGTGATCAATGGACTGCTCATTATCGAGTAAATCGGAGCGTCAACTCCGACTTCGCCCATTCCGATGCGTTTGCGGAAATCGTGGTCAGTAACGAGGCCCGTGCCAGATCTTGATCGAATAAGAGCAAAGGACTGTTTTGATTCGGTAATTGCTTTCGCCACCTCTTTCACAGTCGATTCGGCATCACACCACACTATTTGGCGCATATAGCGAGTCACTGGTGATTGCGTGTCGGACATAAGGGCGTTGGCGGTCAAACGATGTCTGGTTACGACAGTTCCAAAATGATTGAATTGAAGTGCAGATGCGTGGAGAACGATCGTACGGGGATCTGGCAGCCGGTAGCACAAGGTGTCTTCCGATGCGCGCACTGAATACTGCGGAGGCAATCCAGTAAGAACCGATATATGCCCAAAGGCATCTCCAGGTCCAAGCTGATCGATGACGTTTCCTCGATCAAGGACTTCAACCGAGCCAGTTCTAACAATATAAATGTGATCCAATGCAGGAGATCCCGCAGTGACGATAACTGTCCCGACACCGAAGTACTCAACTTCTACCTTGCTTGCAAGGCGTTCGATGTCGTCAGCCGGTAAAGCATCGAAAGGTGACTGTTTGGCTAGAAAATCTGAGAATTCTTGCATGCCTCACCTCCAGTAAGTCATGCTATCTCGACTCTGACTCCCGCCCAGGAGGTTAATTCCTATATTTATGTGGTCAGTAATACGAAAGTCGATGTCTTCCAGAGTGTCTAGAAAGGCCAAGGCAATCTTCGTATCATAATTAGGGCCGTAAAGAGCCAGCCATTGGCCTCACATTGATGGAATATTCCAGATTTATGCAATCGACGGGAAATCTGGGGATCGTTTTCAAAAGAGTTCTTGGGGAAAAAGCATCCGATGAAAACTTTAGGCGAGAGATTTTTTAGATCCGGAGTATTAGCGGTCCTCATGCTGTCCGCCACTCCGGCAGCACAAGCTCTACCTTCGAGTGTCGCCACACTTCAAGCTCTAAATACTTGGTCAAGCGGAACTCTCTCCGCCCTTTCACCAGCTTTTAGTGCAGGGACAACTTCGTATACAACGAGCGCAAGTTCGTCGACCACATCCATAACTGTGCAACCAGCGGCGACTGACCAGGCAAATGCCACGATTCAGATACGAATAAACGGAGGATCGTACGCTGCCATCGCGTCTTGGGGTTCTTCAACTTTCACGTTAAATGTTGGGACCAACACGATTGACACCCTTGTTACAGCTCAAGACGGGACAACTACCAAGCTGTATTCAATCGTGGCAACAAGAGCCGCTGCGGCTTCCACAGATGCAACTTTGTCCGCACTCACATTGTCGTCCGGAACACTCTCGCCAACATTTTCGAGTGGAACGATTTCGTATAATTCTTCTACTTCTCTTTCGTCGATTACTATCACGCCGACCGTAAATCAAATCAACGCGACAGTGCAAGTGAAAGTAAACAGTGGAACTTTCTCGACTGTTGTCTCGGGTTCGCCGTCACCATCGCTCGCGCTAAATATCGGTGCGTACAACTACATTTACGTGCAAGTCACTGCTCAAGATGGTTCGACAACAATCACTTACACGATCACGGCGACTCGATTTTCCACCGATTCCACCTTGCAATCTTTGACACTTCCGTGGCCAGCCGCACTTTCTCCTGCGTTCGCATCAGGCACCACGTCGTACTCATCTTCCGTTAGTTCATCTACCTCCACTATTACAGTTACTCCAGCGGCTACCGATCAGTCGAACGCCACCATCCAAGTGCGCATCAATGCCGGCGCATACTCAACGGTGGCATCATGGGTAGCCTCCGGTTCGCTGACGCTAAATACCGGATTAAACACAATAAGCATCAAGGTAACAGCTCAGGATGGAACGACTGTCTCGACCTACTCCATAGCTATTACTCGCGCGGCACCCGCCTCGACAGATGCGTCACTTAGTGCCCTCTCATTATCCACGGGATCATTTTCGCCAAGTTTTGCGACCGGGACCCACTCCTACTCCGCAAGCACG
>JAHEXJ010000076.1 GCA_023252155.1 Actinomycetes bacterium
GCGGATCATGCCGCGAGCGATCCTTGAACAACTGGGGGAAGATCTTGGCCTTCAGCAATTCAAAGACTTCCGCGTTGCGAAAGAAGCTGGTCACGTTGATGAGGATGTCGCGGTGCAGCGTCTCCACTTCATCGGGATTCTCTTGAAGGAACCGCGCATAATCCTTCAAACCTTCTATCTTCTGGAGGGCCATGCGGCGCGTAATGCGACGGAACAGGGTGTTCGCCTTGTAGTGGCTGAAGTCGACCTCGCTAGCCTCGCGCAACAGCTCCAAAATCTTCTTTAGGTTGGGGTCGCCAGCGCGGTCCTCGGTATCGACAACGGGTGCCACGTAAGGATGCCGCGCAATGCGGGCGATCTCTCTGGCGATCTCCTCCGGGGGCAGCACGAAATCCACGCAGCCGGCAGCGATGGCGCTGCGCGGCATGCTGTCGTGTTGGGCGGTTTCATCCTGAGCAAACGTGATTCCACTTGCGGCCTTGATCTCCTCCAGCCCCAGCGTGCCGTCAGTGGCGGTCCCGGATAAAACCACGCCGATTGCTTTGTGGCCCTGATCCTCTGCCAGGGACCGGAAGAAGTAGTCGATGGATCGGTGCAGCCCACTCGATTCCCGGGGGCGGAGTTGCAACGCCCCGCCGCTAATGATCAGGTTTCGGTCCGGCGGAATCACAAAGACATGATTCGGTATCACCCTTGATTCGTCTTGGACTTCCATGACAGTCATGCGGGTCGAGCGGGACAAGATTTCCGCCAAATTGCTGGCGTGCGTAGGGGCCAGGTGCTGGACAAGGACAAACCCCATGCCGGTATCAACTGGAAGTGCGTGAAGCAACTGCTTGAAAGCTTCCAGCCCACCTGCCGAGGCACCGATGCCGACAATTGGAAACGAAGGCTCGCCGGGTTTTTCGCCCGACTCCGACGAAGTCTTCGGAGGAGGCACTATGGGTCTCGCCGATTTTCTTTTCCTACGCACGTTCACAACAAAACACCCCAGTCCATCCAGATACCAAATATCGCCGAGGCGACCTTGTCGCCGTTTCAGTTTCCGAACGTAGTCGGGACCGAACTTCTGACACCAACGTCGAATCGTTTCATGAGAGACAGTGATGCCTCGCTCAGCCCAACAAATCTTCGACATCGCGGAAGCTTAAACAGAAACGGTGATAAAGCCAGAGAACGACGGATTTTCATTCACCAAGTTTCTCGGCGCCCGGATCAAGTTGACAATACCTTGCGACAGCCGAGGTGCCTGCGATTTACAGTAACTCGCGTCTCCGCGCTCGATTTGTTATCGAAGGCATTGAGAGCGTTCGTTCGGTCTTCAAGGCGATTACCGCAATTAGGAACGCCGCCAGGCCGATCCAATTCAGCCAGAGAAAAGCCCTACCGGACACTGCAATGGGCGAGATGGGACTGAAAGCCACGATAATTGGGAGGAATCCGATCGCAAGCAGGTACTGGTCGGCGCGAACCGCCTGACGAATAACCAGGAGAGCGGAGGCACAAACCACAATCTCTACCAGTATTTGTCCACTCGTGACAGGAAGCCCTGACAACGCCAGAAGCACCACCACGATCGAAACCCACATCATGATTTTTGTAATCATCGAAAACCTCATTGCTGAGTTGGAAACCTCATGGGTTTCAACTTTTGGGAGTTACCTCAACCGTCCTGCAAGGCCGTTCACACTTCCGGATGGACTTCTCAAGCAGATCATCTTCAACAGCCGTCCCTGCTGAAATCCTTCTTCACGGCCCCAGCGACGGTAAACAAAAGTACTTGCGGTACATCTTGTCCAGCGTCGTTTTAACCAGATTCTGCTGCGGCCCCAACATGTACGCTGGAAACCGGGTTTGCTCGGGCGCTGAGCCCTTCGCCCGATTCAAGAGCATTCTTGCGTAATCCATCGCGTATTCATACGCATCGGCGTCCGAAATGTCCTTACAGTAGAGAACGACTTCTTCATTGAAACGAAACGACGCAGCACCAAACTCGGCATTGACTGGTTCGGTTGATCTCATGGTTCCTCCAGATATCTTGGCCATCGCGTCGGAGTCGGCATCGCACGATTGCCACTGGCTGCAAAAAGGGAGGGGACCCAATTTCAAGCGCCTCCCTTTTCTTGCAACTGGCTCTATGCGACCTTGCTGGAGCCTTGGGCTTCCACCAGGGTCTTCTCGCCGCCGATGTTCACCTTGATCTGCTTGGGTTTGGCTTCCGTCTTCTTCGCCAAGCGGATCTTCAGCACGCCCTTGTCATAGTGGGCGCTGACTTGCTCCGGATCGACAGAGTTGGGCAGCGTGAACGAACGGGTGAAGCTCCCATAATGCCGCTCGACGCGCTGGAAGTTCTCCTCTTTCTCTTCCTTCTCGAACTTGCGCTCGCCGTGGACGGCGAGGGTGTTATTCTCGATGCGGACATCAATATCTTTTTCGTCGATGCCCGGGACTTCAATTTTCAGGGTGATGTTGTGCTCGTCTTCGTACACATCCACCGGCGGTGCGAAGCTGGAAGTCGTCAACGCCTCTTCCGGTCCTTCGGGGCTGTACGACTCACGAAAAATACGGTTCACGCGGTCTTGCAGGTTGGAAAACTCGCGACGGGTAAGTACTGTCATGGTGCAATTCCTCCTTTGGAAATCTTTCAAAATGGTTTCAAGGCACCGATCAATTCAGCGCATCATTCTTTAGTTGGAGCTAATACATCGGTGGTCCGCCACCACCCGGCATAAGAGGGGCTTTTTCTGTCTCTGGAATCTCCGAGATAAGCGCTTCCGTCGTGAGCATCAACGCTGCGATGGAGGCTGCGTTCTGAAGGGCAGAACGGGTCACCTTGGCCGGATCCAGAATACCGGCAGAGATCATGTCGGTGTAGTCTTCGGTTTCGGCATTGAATCCGAAGTTTGGTTGTTTCGACTCGCGAACTTTGCCCACAACGACGGCACCTTCGTGGCCGGCGTTGGAAACGATCAGCCGGATGGGCTCTTCGAGAGCACGCTTCACTATAGTTACGCCGATCTGTTCGTCGCCTTCGAGTTTCAGCTTTTCAAGAGCCGGAATTGCTCGCAGGAATGCGACGCCACCGCCAGGAACGATACCTTCTTCTACAGCAGCACGGGTCGCATGCATCGCATCTTCGACGCGCGCTTTCTTCTCCTTCATTTCCGTCTCGGTCGCCGCGCCGACCTTGATTATAGCCACACCGCCGACAAGCTTCGCCAACCGCTCCTGCAGTTTTTCGCGATCGTAGTCGGAAGTCGTCTCTTCGATCTGAACGCGAATCTGTTTGACGCGCCCTTCTATGGCCGCACGCTTACCGCCACCTTCGACGATGGTGGTGTTGTCCTTGTCGATGACGATCTTTTTCGCCGTGCCGAGATCCTCAATCTGGATGTTCTCCAGCTTGATGCCGAGATCTTCCGTGATCGAACGGCCCTTGGTGAGGGTTGCGATATCGTCCAGCATCGCCTTCCGGCGATCGCCAAAGCCCGGAGCTTTTACGGCCGCGGCTTGCAGCGTGCCCCGCAGCTTGTTCACAACGAGTGTTGCGAGCGCTTCACCTTCGATGTCTTCAGCAATAATCAACAGGGAGCGCCCCAGCTTTGCTACCTGTTCCAGGACCGGCAGGAGGTCTTTCATCGTGCTGATCTTCTTTTCGCAAATCAGAATGAGGCAATTTTCGAGCACACACTGCATCCGGTCCGGATCGGTCACAAAGTAAGGCGACAGATAACCACGATCGAACTGCATCCCTTCGACCAGGTCCATCGTCGTCTCGAGGGTCTTTGCTTCTTCGACCGTGATGACGCCATCTTTGCCGACTTTCTTCATGGCTTCAGCGATAATGTTGCCGATTGTGGAGTCGTTATTGGCCGAAACTGTAGCCACCTGAGCAATCATTTCGCCGCTCACCGGTTTGGCGAGTCTCTTGATCTGTTCGGTAGCTGCTTCAACCGCTTTTTCGATGCCGCGCTTCACGGCCATCGGGTTTGCTCCTGCGGCAACCGTCTTCACACCTTCGCGGAAGATTGCCTGTGCCAGAACAGTGGCCGTGGTTGTGCCATCGCCGGCGACGTCGCTGGTCTTCGATGCGACTTCCTTCACCATTTGAGCGCCCATATTTTCGAGCGGATCTTTCAGTTCAATCTCCTTCGCGACGGTTACACCATCTTTCGTAATGAGCGGCGAGCCGAATTTCTTGTCCAGAACCACGTTGCGGCCCTTCGGGCCCAACGTGATCTTTACTGCATTCGCGAGCGTATTGATGCCGCGCAAAATTGCCTGACGTGAATCTTCTCCGTGAACGATCTGTTTCGCCATTATTGACCTTCTATTTCTTGCCGGCTGCTTTGCCGGCGATTGTAAAAATACCTATGATTTCGTCTTCGCGTAAGATCAGATAGTCCTGATTCTCAACTTTGATTTCGGTTCCCGAGTACTTTCCAAAAAGTATCCGGTCCCCTTCTTTCACTTCCAAAGCTGCAATCGTGCCGTTCTCCAGCATCTTGCCGGTGCCAACGGCTACCACTTCACCTTCCTGCGACTTCTCCTTTG
>JAHEXJ010000077.1 GCA_023252155.1 Actinomycetes bacterium
TCAGTGATCATGACACCGCCCAAGGTGCGCGCGTTATGGGTTGCTCGAGCACCGCACCAGCAAAGTGCTTCGACTTGAAGGGTGTTGACGCGATCGGCTAACTCGATGAGACGAGCAGATCCAGGGAAGAGGGAGGTGCGAAAATCGGTGAGAATTCCAAATGCAAATACGTCGATACTCAATCCATCGACAATCTTCGCGAGTTGTTCAATTTGCGCCGGCTGGTAGAACTGAGCCTCGTCGCAGATCACATAATCGATTCGCTCACCCATGGAAAGGTTGTCTACGACGAAGCGATGCAAGTCCAAATCTGAGTCGACCTCGATTGCTTGACGTTGAAGTCCCAAACGTGAGGAAATGACTCCGCTACCTGCGCGGTCTTTGCTCGTGAACATAACTCCGGTGCGACCCCTGCTTTGATGGTTATGCGCCGTTTGAAGTGCGAGGGTTGATTTTCCGCTATCCATCGTCCCGCAGTAATAAATTAGTTCAGCCACAGACCCGATCTTTCCACACGGTTAAGAAATCTTTCTCAGTTTGAGTGCTTTGACAATTCTCACGGCACTTTCGCCGCCGTCATGCCATTTTCGCGCGTAAGCCAACCCTGCCTCGAAGTCGTTTTCAAATCCTTCGCGCTTGGCGCTTACCTCTCTAAGGACCGACTCGAGCGTGTCGGGAGTGGCATGGACCAGTGGCGGTACGCACTCTGCTTTCTTATATGCCCACTGGGCGAGATTTGCGATGACAATGCGATTGGCAGCCAGAGCCTCAATGCTGGCAACACCGGCAATGCCATCAAAGCGATCAATGACAATGTCGGCCTCAGCAATTTTGGTGGCCATCTGTTCATGTTTTACCGCCTCGTTTTCCAAGAGTTCGATGATGCCTTCGTGGCTCAACCTGTCCAGAATCGGCGATACAAGGTCGGCAGACTTGAGCCATCCCTTACTTGGTTGAAAGAGAACCTTCGGCCTACCAGGGGTACTCCAACAAGGTCGCATTTGTCCTGCGTTGGCGAATTTCTCCACATCGATTGTGATGGGCAGCCAGCGCGCTCTGGGCATATCCAACAGAAGATCGGGTGTTGTTACAAAAACGGGGATACGTCGCCAAAAAACCCTACGCCCTGCCGCGCGAAATTCTGCCGCGCGAATTTGAAGTTGCTCGAGCTCGGGAGATGAATGACGATAGGGGGAGAAGGTTTCACGTCTCGCGTGAGCGACAGTGTCTCTGATGTCGCTACCATGAAAGACGATTGCACTCTTTACTCCCGCCTTCTTCAATAGTTTCATGTCATCGAAGGTACGCATGGCGGCGTAATCGCGCTTGGAATGAAGTGAGAATAGTGGTCGCATAGATTCAATGAGGACTGAGTCGTACTGGCTGGCGATCTTCTTCGCCAACGCCAGCCGGCCCTCAAGGGCGGTCCATTCCAAACGTGGAATCTCAACGTCTGCGCTGAACCATTCGGCATTTGGATCATTGGATATTCGGAGGGATTGCGCCAAGTAACCACGTTTGGAAAGGGCGCTAGCCCATAGGGTTGCCTGACCCGCAGAATTGGTGGGACCAATAAGAATGGAGAAGGGCCGAATCTTGGCTGCTCGAGAAGCGTCGATGACTTCAGCGTCAGTTCGACGATAGCCCTGTTCTATCTTACGAAGGCGGGCACGCTCTCGACGTCGCTTCTTTAGCCAGGTGATCATGGTCGAGCCTAAAGCGCAAAGAGGCTGTTGATCGACATGTTCGGACACGCCTGGCGAAGATTGGCGCGCCCCTGAAGTTCGCTGATCTCAATAACGAATGCCGTTGCAGCAATCGTGGATCCGAGGCGTTCGATAAGTTTGCTAGCCGCAATGGCCGTACCACCAGTTGCCAGAACATCATCCAAGAGCAGGACCTTGCTTCCCATTTCCAATGCATCTTGGTGAATCTGCAGAACGTCGGAGCCGTACTCGAGGCCATAACCCTCTTCGAAAGTGTGGAACGGGAGTTTGCCGGCTTTGCGGATGGGAATGAATCCAATTCCCAGGCCGTGAGCGAGGGCGGCAGCAAAGATGAATCCTCGAGCCTCGATGCCTGCGATGGCATCGCACTGATCGGCCAGAGGTTTCAGAGCCTCGATGACGCTGGCAAAGGCCGGTCCGTTCGCGAGAAGCGGGGTCACATCCTGAAAGCGAATCCCTGGGAGCGGATAATCAGGAATCTCTCTGATTAACATCCGTGCATTCTCTAACGGCGCATCCATGCGGGAAGGCTACAACAAAATGTTGCGAACGTTAGCGATTGGCTATCAGATTGACCCTAATAGGAGTGGGATTGGCAAAGAGGTCAAGCACTGGGCAATTTGCATCCACCAATCGGCGAAGTTCTTGGTAGCGCTCATCAGTATCTGGACCCGCAACGTGCACGGTTAATCTGATCTCGGAAAAACCGGGACGAATGTTCGGGTCGATGCCGAACAATCCGCGCACATCGAGATCTCCTTCAGCCACCGCATTGATCTCGTCGATTGCGATACCGAGGTTCTGCGCATACAGGCGATAGACAACCACCTGGCAGGCGATGAACGCGCCCAGAGCAATCTCCACTGGGCTTGCGGCGGTATCGTCACCAGCAAGCCCAGTTGGTTCATCGATATCGAAAATGTGCCGGCCGGCTTGAACCTTCGTAGCGACAGATCCGAGGCCGCTCCCTCTCACCTTGTAAGTCAATTGCGCATTGGCCGTGTCTTTCGAGATGGTTTCGCCCCAGTAGGCACCCGCGTCGATTAGGCGTTTGCTGCGCTCTTCATTAGTGATCGTAGAAACAATTTGAGCAATTGTATTTGTTGTCATCGTGAATTCACTCCTTGAAAGTCGTTAACCGAGGAGGGAAATTAACACGAATACATTTCAATCACACGCGAGGTCATCGCAGATGATGACATTAAGTAAGTGCAGATTTATCTCTTGCATCCAACCTCTAAAGGAAGAATAGGTCGCCACGTTATGGGGGTCATTGCACCGCTTGGAAGAAGCCACTGCTTGTTCCCACTGGTCTTGATGAGTTTGAGAAGAGGCTTCGCGGAGACAACCACGCAACTTGAAGTTGGCGCGGGAACACCTGAGGGCCAAACGATTCCTGCTTTGCTCGCCTTGTAGAAGTAAGCCCACTCCTCAAGATAACTTCCGTCGCCCAAATGGCAATAAACAACTGAAGGATCAGGTGTAGGCGTCGGTTGAGTTGGGAGATGAGAGGCGGGAATCAAGGTGCCATTTTGAGAAATACAGAACACCGCAGCCGGATTGGCCATACCAACGCCACTTGGTTTTGGTTCAACTCTTAGTGGCCATGCTTCATATTTTGTAGGTACGAATAGCACATGAGTGCCGGCTAATTTCACCAAAGAGGCAATTGTCTTCGTTAACGTAGTTCGTGCGGCCAGTGACTCCGCAGACATGGTTTTCGATGTGAATTCCAATGCGTAAATCGTCGATATACGTTTGACACCGTTGATTCTTACCGACACAACAGTGGAAGGGACGTCGGCAACTCCCGGCATTCCCCAACCACCCTTTGGCTCGTTGATTGCCTTAAGAAAAAGTGAGATTTGACGTTGCAATGTCGAAGACTTCACTTGCCCCAAGTACATCTCTTTGACTGAACCCGTCGTGTTTTTCTGCGACATCACTCGTCCATCGGAATACGCGATCACAATCGGAAGACGAGCGCTCTTAAAGTTCGGGCCAACAAATCCACCGACCTGATCAACTTGAATCGCTACGTTTAGTTTTGGCGTACTCGCCGATGCCAGAGATGGAATTTGTGATGTCGTCAGAGTCGAGACGACTATCAGGAAACTCACAAATCGATTTCTTTTCACGCTCTAGCGTACAACTCGCTATGCAAATTCGAAACTGTCAACTCCCACAAACTGCGTGGTCTGTTTTCGCAGAGTTCTCGCAGAGTGACCCCTCAATATTTAGTCGTAGAGCATTTCAGCTTTGCACATAAGGGGAGGTTTCCCATGAAGACGAAGCATATTGTTACCGCCACACTCTTGAGTGCTGGCCTGATTTTGGGAACAACTAGCGCAGCAATCGCTGACAATCCCACACCTACACCTGTAGCAACTGTGACTGTGGCCACGTACACAACACAGCTAGCCGCATACAATTCATCGCTTGTCGCATTCGATAGTGCAACCGCCACGTTTAAGACTCAGGTTGCTGCATTTGCGGTTGCCGTTCAGACATACAAAACTTCATATGCAACAGCCCTTGCGACCTATCAAGCGGTCATCAAGGCCAACACACCCACCACAACCGCTGCCCAATATGCAGTACTCGTTGCGGCTTATAACACCGCACAGACTGCCTATGTAAATGCAACAGTTGCTTATAAGGCTCAACTAGCCACTTATCAAGCTGCCGTTAAGACTTACACCGCGGCCTACCAATCAGTTCAGCAAGGTTACAAGACTGTCTCACAAATGCGTGAGCAATTGACCAAGTCAATTAACCAGGCTTTTAACACTGCAGTTCATAACGCCAATGCAGCTTT
>JAHEXJ010000078.1 GCA_023252155.1 Actinomycetes bacterium
ATTCTTTGCTGGGAACTGGAAATGCCCCGGTTTCCTTGAGTCGACTGACCCGTTCGGAGACTGCCTCGATCTCCCTTCCGGTGAGCAACTCCTTCAATTCTCCAGGGGTTGATAAGAAATCTTGGACAACACCAAGCTGTGAGAGCTCCTCGTTTGTTAATGACTCACCCGCCCATCGCCACAAAACAGTTCGCAATTTATCTTCAGAGTGAAAGGTCACACCATGGTCGCATCCATAAACTTTGCCAGTGATGTCGGGCAGGATGTGTCCAATTTTGCGATCGGTGTTATTCACTATCGCATCGAATAGCGCCATCTTGCGAAGTTCAGGTATGTCGCGTTGAAAATACTCGATCATATCTAGGCTTTGATCAACGTCGATCCAGAGTTGGACCGCGCCTTCCCCAAAGGGTCCCTCGCGTAGCACGGTCATGGGGACCACATTGAAATTGCATTTCTCGCTCAGTACATAGGCCGCGTATTCACGGTGAGCAAGGGTGCCGTCGGAGAAGTCCCATAACGGTCGCTCACCTGCAATCGGCTTGTAGATGCAGACCAACTCAATATCGTCATGGTAGATGCTGGCCAATAAAGTGGCATTGGAAGCATCAACCAGTCTTCCTGTAACTTTCATCTCACCAGAGCGCAGAGCGATCTGAATCTGCTCGGCCGAAAGATTAACGTCGGTAGCCATTTGCCCTCGGGCAGACGTGCCCAGTTGGATCTAGGGCTAAGCCACAGAATGGACAAGGGGGGCGCCCTGCGTTTACTACGGCGTTTGCGCGTTTCACGAATGCATCCGTCTGTGATGGAGTCATGATGACTCGTAATACGTCTGGCCCTTCGGTTGCATCGTCGTTGAAAATCTCTTCGATCTCAATGCTTGCAAGATCTTCCGCCGAACTTTCAACAACACCCTGGAGTTCGATCGAAACCATTTCGCGGTCGCTCAACCAAGAAAGTGAGACTACGCCGACCCGGAACTCTTCAACGATTGGGGTTTCAAGCGGTTGGTCATCGATTTCGCTTCGTTCAATAGACAATCCAGGGTCAAGCCTTCGGAGTCCGCGAAGTAAGATCTCAAGTCGTTCGGCGATCGCGATGACTTGCGTTTTCTCCAGGAGCACCGATGCGAGTCGTGGACCAGTTCTTGCTTGAAGAAAGAAACTTCGATCCCCTGGTTCGCCAACCGTTCCGACGACGAAACGCTCGACGGGATCAAAAGTGTTTATTATCCGAGGCATCTAAGACCGCCGTCCTTTGGGTTGAGTGCCTGAACCTCCACCAACGAGAAGGCGTTTTGAATGATTGGCAAATAACTCCGAATTGAGAGTCGACCGAGAATCATTCATCAAAATAAGGCGTGGTTTGAAATTTGAATAATCAAGAATCGAAATGGAGGCCGGATCTATGACAATGCGCTGAAACTCGTCGAGATGCATATTAAGCGCAGCTGCGATCATGGATTTGATGACATCCCCATGGGAAACCAGAATTATGTGACCCTTTCCTCGAGTATCGAGAGCCCGTTGCATTGCTCGCATTGCTCGAGTCTGCATCGAAGCAATGCTCTCACCTTCTGGGAAAGTGACCTTTGAGGGCGAATCCTGAACGGTTTTCCAGAGAGGCTCTTTCGACAAGGAACGAAGTTTGCGCCCCGTCCATAGTCCGTAATCGACCTCCGAAAGATCGGAGTCAGATCGAAGCGCCAGTTTGGGATTTACCTCAACGATCTTCTTAAGCCACGGCGAAATCGTCTCTTCGCAACGTTCGAGCGGACTCGAAAGCACCACTTTGATCGGAATATCCCCGAGCCGTTTTGCCAAGTGCAATGCCTGTTTCTTTCCTTCAGGAGAAAGATGTACCCCCTCAGTGCGCCCGGAGAGAATCCCAGATCCATTGGCTTGGGAGTGTGCATGTCTGACCAGGAGAACAACGGTCAAAGTTACCTCACCTCCTCGAACAAGACTTCCCCGCGCAAATAATCAGGACAAGCGAGAAGATTATCGGGGATTTCTTCGCCCTGCCTTGCTAGGGTCGCATCATGGAATTTCGTCGTTCGGGCAAGAGCGGACTCCTGATCTCTCGAATTGGCCTCGGAACCATGACGTGGGGACGAGATACCGATGAACACGAGGCAGCAGACCAGGCTCGGGCCTACCTTGATGCAGGCGGCAACTTCCTCGATACAGCCGCCCTCTACGGAGACGGAGATAGCGAACGGGTTATTGGAGGGTTAATCGGGACGCTTTTCCAACGTCAGGATGTCATCATCTCAACCAAGGCAGGGATCTCCTTTTTCGAAGGAGAGCGAGTAGTGAACACGTCAAGGAGATCACTAATTGCCGAACTAGACAATTCACTCGAAAGATTGGGCACTGATTTCGTCGATCTGTGGCAAGTGCACACGTGGGATCCGTTTAATCCATTGGACGATACTTTGTCCG
Organism: Actinomycetes bacterium; assembly: GCA_023252155.1. GTDB lineage: Bacteria > Actinomycetota > Actinomycetes > Nanopelagicales > Nanopelagicaceae > QYPT01. The sequence goes on from JAHEXJ010000078.1 coordinate 2,448, forward strand.
CGCTGGATTACGCCTACACCACAGGGCGAGCTAGATACGTTGGCGTTTCCAATTTTGGCGGATGGCAAAGCGCCCGAACGATTACTCGTCAGGAATCCTTTCCAACCAAAGCGCCGATTGCCACACTTCAAAACGAATATTCGTTGTTGAACCGAAGCGTTGAAAAGGAAATCCTTCCCTGCTCGATCGAACTCGATGTCGGGTTCTTAGCTTGGTCTCCACTTGGACGCGGCGTTCTCACCGGCAAGTACCGTCTCGGCACTCCAAGTGATTCGCGCGGTGCAAGTCCCCACTTCGCCGGTTTTGTCGAACCGTACTTGAGCGACCGAAGTTCTCGCATCGTTGAGGCAGTTAACGTCGCGGCTGAAGGTCTGGGCTACTCGCCATTGGAAGTCGCGCTGGCGTGGGTTCGCGATCAAATCGGAGTCACGAGCGCGATAGTGGGAGCAAGAACAGGTGCTCAATTGCGAGGAATTTTGATGGCAGAGGAAATATCGCTCCCCTACATCGTTCGAAGCGCCCTGGACGATGCTTCGGCGGATTAGCAGTGCTCTAGGAAATTCTCCAGAACTCGCACACCGAAGACGATTCCATCAACTGGAACTCGCTCATCAACACCGTGGAATAAGGACATGAAGTCCAGCTCGGGTGGAAGACGCAGAGGCGAGAATCCGTATCCAACAATTCCCAGATCAGAAAGTGCCTTGTTGTCCGTTCCCCCGCTCATGCAATAGGGCACTGGAATCCCGTCAGGGTCTTGCGAAAGAAGTGCGTTGCACATTGCATCAACTAAGTCGCCCTCAAAATCGACTTCCAATGCAATATCTCTGTTGATTGTCTCTATCTCAATGTCGGGGCCAACGAGATCGCGAATCGTTTGATTCAATTCATCTTCGAGCCCCGGAAGGAACCGCCCGTCTATAACCGCTGAGGCACTCTGTGGGATTACGTTGGCTTTATAGCCCGCTTCCAGCATCGTTGGGTTCGCTGAGTTTTGCAGGGTCGCACCAATCATTCGCGCCGTGGATCCAAGTTCACTAAGAAGCGGGCGCAGATCAGCGATATCGAATGGCTTGTTCGCAGCCTTTGCTACTTTCTCGAAAAGTATCTTTACAGTCTTGGTATAGCGCTGAGGCCAGGTGTGGTTTCCGATCTTGTTAACCGCGGCCGAAAGCGCCGTAATTGCATTGTCATCATTCATCATGGAACCGTGTCCAGCTTTGCCATGCGCGGTCAACTTCATCCAGTGAATACCCTTTTGAGCACCTTCCACCAAATACAAACGCTTGCCATCACCGACGGTGACTGAAAATCCACCAACTTCAGAGATTGCTTCGCTGCATCCGGCAAAAACTTCAGGATGTTCCTTTGCCATCCAGCGCGATCCGTAAGTCATCCCTGCTTCTTCATCAGCGAAGAAGACCAAGACGATATTGCGCGGTGGCTTGTATCCAACGCGTGCCCACTTACGTACGATCGCCAGAATCATCGCATCCATGTTCTTCATATCCAATGCGCCTCGACCCCAGATCATGCCGTCACGTATGTCTCCACAAAAAGGATCTACTGACCAATCAGCGGCATTGGCGGGTACAACATCGATGTGACCGTGGACGACCAACCCCGGTCGCTCCGTATCCGCACCTTCTATGTTGGCTACGACATTGCATCGCCCCGGCGCCGATTCGTAGATGCGAGATGCAATCCCAACTTCCTCGAGCTTGCGTACTACGTAATCGGCAATCGCTTTCTCATCGCCCTTGCCCTCTCCAAAATTGACGCTCGGAATTCGGATCATCTCCTGGCACATCGTGATCGCATCTTGTTCGAGTTCTGAACGTTCGCTCTGCTTAATATTGGGGCTTGTCTGAGTAGTCATGTCACTATTCTTACTGAATTGTCTCCGAATTGTCTCCGAAAATGAGCCGCTTTTGTCTCCAACCGCCGCCGTTGATATCCTTGCCACTCACTCGTCCGGGTGGCGGAATTGGCAGACGCGCTAGCTTGAGGTGCTAGTGCCCGCAAGGGCTTCGGGGTTCAAGTCCCCGTTCGGACAC
>JAHEXJ010000079.1 GCA_023252155.1 Actinomycetes bacterium
CACTGGTGCGACGGTCGCTGGCCCAGTGCCGCTACCTACCGAGAAGAACACGTACTGCGTGATTCGCTCTCCTCACAAATATAAGGACAGCCGCGAACATTTCGAGATGCGCACACACAAACGCCTCATTGACATAATCGATCCAACCCCTAAGACGGTTGACTCCTTGATGCGTCTTGATCTGCCTGCCGGCGTTGACATCGAGATCAAGCTCTAAGGGACCAGACAACTATGACAACCACTGGATCAATCACGACTCAATCGCAGGGCGCTGCCATCAAGGGAATCTTGGGCAAGAAGCTCGGTATGACACAGGTATTCGATGCCAACAACAAGATGGTGCCAGTCACCGTTGTTGAAGCGGGTCCTTGCGTTGTAACGCAGGTGCGCACACTAGAAACCGATGGCTACACGGCCGTACAGATCGCCTTCGGCGCGATCGACCCAAAGAAGATTTCAAAGCCACTTGCTGGTCACTATGCAAAGGCTGGAGTGACACCACGTCGCTCAGTTGCCGAGCTTCGTACCACCAACGCTGCTGCTTACACACTCGGTCAGGAAATTGGCGCCGATGTATTCGAGGCGGGCGAGTTAGTAGATGCCACCGCGACAAGCATTGGTAAAGGAACTGCCGGTGTTATGAAGCGTCACGGCTTTAAAGGTATTGGCGCTTCCCACGGTGTTGACCGTAAGCACCGTATGCCTGGTTCTATCGGGGCCTGCTCAACACCTGGTCGCGTTTTCAAGGGAATGCGCATGGCCGGTCGTATGGGTGGAGAGCGCATCACAACCCAGAACCTTCTCGTTCACTCGGTAGATGCCGAAAAGAATCTGCTGCTCATCAAGGGCGCGATTCCAGGAGCCGACGGTTCACTCGTATTCATCCGTTCAGCTGCAAAGAAAGCAGTCTTTGAAGTTGTTTACCAGGCAAAGGTTGGTGCATAACCATGGCGCTTACTCTCGAAATTAAGAACGCCGAAGGACAGAAAGTTGGAAGTGTCGAACTTCCAGCAGAAATCTTCGATGTTCAGACAAACATTCCTTTAATCCACCAAGTTGTTACCGCACAGCTCGCTGCTGCTCGCCAAGGAACTCAGAAGGCGAAGAACCGCGGCGAAGTAAGCGGTGGTGGAAAGAAGCCTTTCAAGCAGAAGGGAACCGGCCGTGCCCGTCAGGGTTCTAGCCGTTCTCCAAACCAGATCGGTGGCGGTGTTGCTCACGCAGTTCGCCCACGTAAGTACGATCAACGCACACCTAAGAAAATGATTGCTGCTGCGCTCAAGGGTGTTCTCTCCGATCGTCAACGCAACGATCGCATTCACGTTCTTGATTCAGTAGTTGCCGCTCCTTCAACAAAGGCCGCAATCGCCGCTGTTCGTCAGTTCAGCGATCGCAAGAACTTGTTGGTAGTCGTCTCCCGCAAGGAAGACGCCGCATGGAGAAGCCTTCGCAATGCTGATGACCTTCACTTGTTGGTTCCAGATCAGTTGAACGCTTACGACATCCTAAAAAGTGATGACGTGATCTTCTCTGAGGCAGCCATCAACGATTTCCTAACTGGTCCTGCAAAAGGTAAGGCAGTAACTGCCGTCGCCTTCGAGAGCGAAGTAGAGGTGTCAGCATGACCCACCGCGACATTTTGTTAGCCCCAGTTGTCTCTGAAAAGGCATACGGGTTGCTAGATGAAAACAAGTACACGTTCTTGGTAGCACCAGATGCCAATAAGACCCAGATCAAGATCGCGGTCGAAAAGGTGTTCGGCGTAACGGTTGTCAGTGTCAACACGATGAACCGTCAAGGCAAGAACAAGCGCACGCGATTTGGTGACGGAAAGCGCAAGGACACCAAGCGAGCAATCGTGCAAGTAGCAGCCGGCGACCGCATCGACATCTTTGGAGGCCCAGTTTCCTAACGGAGACCGGGACTACAGGAACAGGACAAGGGAAAGAACATGGCACTTCGTAAGTTAAAGCCCACGACCCCGGGTCAACGCGGCGCGAGCGTTCCAGATTTTGCTGAGCTCACGCGTACGACACCCGAGAAGTCGCTTGTGCGTCCAGTTCACTCAAAGGGTGGACGTAACGCATCTGGTCGCATCACGGTTCGCCACCAAGGTGGAGGGCACAAGCGTGCCTACCGCCTCATCGATTTTGTTCGCAATGACAAAGACGGAGTGCCAGCAAAGGTCGCTCACATCGAGTACGACCCAAACCGCACCGCTCGTATCGCGCTTCTGCACTACGCAGATGGAGAAAAGCGCTACATCATTGCTCCAAATAAATTAGCACAGGGCGACACCGTTGAGAATGGTCCGAAGGCTGACATCAAGCCAGGCAATAACTTGCCACTTCGTAACATTCCTGTAGGTACTGTCGTTCACGCAATTGAACTTCGCCCAGGTGGAGGAGCCAAGATTGCTCGCTCTGCTGGCGCAAGTGTTCAGTTGGTTGCAAAGGAAGGCGCTCACGCGCAACTTCGTATGCCATCTGGTGAAATTCGCAACGTAGACGTTCGTTGCCGTGCAACTGTTGGTGAAGTCGGCAACGCCGAACAATCCAACATCAACTACGGCAAGGCCGGTCGTATGCGTTGGTTAGGTGTTCGCCCAACTGTCCGTGGTGTTGTCATGAACCCAGTTGATCACCCACACGGTGGTGGTGAAGGTAAGACCTCCGGTGGACGTCACCCAGTTACTCCTTGGGGTAAGCCTGAAGGCCGCACCCGCAAGAAGAAGGCAAGCGATTCAATGATTGTCCGTCGTCGTAAATCGAATAAGAAGCGGTAGGAGCCCTCATGCCACGTAGTTTAAAAAAGGGTCCATTTGTGGACGGCCATCTCACCAAAAAGGTAGATGCGCAGAACGCAAATAACACCAAGAACGTGATCAAGACCTGGTCACGCCGCTCGATGATTACGCCGTCAATGATCGGTCACACCATCGCTGTTCACGATGGCCGCAAGCACATTCCGGTCTTTGTAACCGACGCAATGGTCGGCCACAAGCTCGGTGAATTTTCACCAACACGTACCTTCCGAGGTCACGTAAAGGATGATCGGAGGGCCACACGTGGCTAAGACAAAAGATGACGCAGTTCAAGCGACAGTGGGCCGTGCAATTTTGCGCGATATCCGCCACACACCGCAGAAGGCTCGTCGAGTCATCAACTTGGTTCGCGGCATGAAAGCCGACCAGGCCCTCGCTGTCCTCAAGTTTGCACCGCAAGCTGCAGGACAAGACATCCACTCACTTCTTGCTTCTGCTGTGGCGAACGCCAAGCAGAAGAACCCAGCAATTCGCGATGCATCTGAACTTTGGGTCATCGAAGCAACCGTCGACGAAGGCACAACAATGAAGCGCTTCCGTCCACGTGCTCAGGGTCGCGGTTTCCGAATTCTCAAGCGCACAAGTCACATCACCGTTGTTGTTTCCGATGTGCGGTCCGCGTCTAAGAAAGGAGCGACCAAGTAATGGGTCAAAAAGTAAACCCCCACGGCTTCCGTCTTGGAATTACCACCGAATTCAAATCTCGTTGGTATGCAGACAAGTTGTACAAGGATTATGTAAAAGAGGATGTCGAAATCCGACGCATGATGAGCAAGGGCATGGAGCGTGCCGGTGTTTCTCGGATTGAAATCGAGCGCACCCGTGACCGCGTCCGTATCGACTTGCACACCGCTCGTCCAGGAATCGTCATCGGTCGTCGCGGAATGGAAGCAGACAAGCTTCGCCTTGAGTTGGAAAAACTCACCGGCAAGCAGGTTCAGCTCAACATTCTCGAGGTCAAGAATCCAGAAATTGACGCCCAGCTCGTTGCACAAGGAATTGCCGAACAGCTTGCTGCTCGTGTTTCATTCCGCCGCGCAATGCGTAAGGCAATGCAGACCGCTTTGAAGTCTGGCGCAAAGGGCATTCGTGTTCAGTGCGGTGGCCGTCTAGGTGGGGCTGAAATGTCACGTTCAGAGTTCTACCGTGAGGGTCGCGTTCCATTGCACACCTTGCGTGCTGACATTGACTACGGATTCCACGAGGCTCACACAACATTTGGTCGTCTAGGCGTCAAGGTGTGGATCTACAAGGGCGAAGTTATTCACTCTCGTGCTGAGCGCGAAGCCGCAGCTCTTGCTGCAGCCCGTGCACCAAAGCCGGACCGTCGCCCACGCGCACCTCGTCCACCACGTCCAGAAGTAACTGTTACGCAAGCAGAGGGGACTGGTGCATAAATGTTAATTCCTCGTCGTGTGAAGCACCGTAAGCAGCACCACCCATCACGGAGTGGTGCATCAAAGGGCGGAACAGCAGTGTCCTTTGGAGACTTCGGTATTCAAGCCCTCGAACCTGCTTACGTCACCAACCGACAGATTGAAGCAGCGCGTATTGCTATGACGCGTTACATCAAGCGCGGTGGAAAAGTATGGATCAATATTTATCCAGATCGTCCAATTACCAAGA
>JAHEXJ010000080.1 GCA_023252155.1 Actinomycetes bacterium
CCGTTGGGATGCCATCACTATCAAGACCTGGGAATGAGATTGGCGCGCTCTTAACTGCGAATCCACTGACCAGTCCATCAACCTTCTTTGAAGGGGTGGATGCAACTGCACTAGGGGTCGGCCTTGACGAAACAACCCCTGGCTTGGAAACAATACTGGAATTGCCGGAATTGTCGGTACTGGCAGAAGCAGTTGGACTGCTGACCTCTGGACCCGTTGTGAAATTTGACGTTGCAGTAGGAACCGGAGTTGCGTTGCCGGTCAATGAGTTAAACCCAAGAAAAGCGGTAAAGACAAGAAGGAGTGAAAGTGCAGCCTTCGAGGATTTCTTTGCAAGTTCAGAAGATTTCTTGTAGGTGGTCGAAAGAAGATCAAGGGCTGTCAAACCACGCGCTTCGTCGATAATAAATTCAGAGAGTATGCGACGCAGAGAGGCGCGAGCGCGAGAAACAGTATGGCGGACAGCGGCGCTCTTGATGCCGAGTTCGGCGGCGATTTCTTCGGTGGAGCGACCTTCAACCTCCCACATAACGAGGGCGGCGCGTTCTGCGGGTGAAAGCATGGCCAGCGCCTGACGAACAATTGCTGCATCCTCTGCCGCGCTCAGCACTGCCGAGTGGTCACCATCGTTTTGCCACGTTGCTTCAACTTCGGCAGTAGCGTCATCGAGCAGTACGAGATTGGGACGACGACCTTCGATACGGAATAGGTCGATGCAGAGATTTTCGATAGTGCGGTGAAGATAGGACAGCGCGTGATCGTCAGATTCGAGTTCAGGGGCGGCAAGCATGAACTTGATCAAGGCGTCTTGAGTGATTTCTTCGGCCTTTGCCGAGTCTTTGAGAACACGATTGGCGTGGGAGAGAAGTTCGCTGCGGTGCTCGGTGTAGAAAGCGCCTAGCTCAGTCACGGTCCAGACCATCGGACCTTCCTGAACCATTTTCTTCGCCACGTGAGAATCCTTTTTTTAACCGGTTTTTTGGTGCAGAAACGACCGTCGCCGCTTCTACTTGCTACTACGAATCTAACCGCAGATTGTCGCGAAGGTAAGACAAAACGGACATTTCACCGAGAACCCACAAACTGCGTAGGCCTATTTTATGGTGAAAGCCTTCCTGTACACGACTTTGTCGTTGATAGTAATTACGACAGATGCCACCCCGGGCTTGACCGCGTTCCTACCAACCTTGCCTGGCTTGCCATTGATGAAGACCAAGGGCTTAACACCGATGGCCACCACCGTGAGAATTCGCCCGCTGGCACTGACTTTGAGGGTGGCGTTAATCGGAGCCCCGGTGACCGATGGTGTCGGGCTTGGACGGGGCGAAGGAGATGATGAGGGCTTACTCGTGGGCGTGGGGCTTGGTGATGGGCTTGGCGATGGCTTTGGCTTCACCGTAAGTGTCGTCTGGACGATGTTGGATTGGGAGTACTCGCCAGATGAATTCTGAGTTGCAGAAATGGTCGCACTGCCTGCGCCCACGATCACCAATGAAGTGCCATTGATTGTGGCCACCTTTGGATCAGAGGAGACGTAACTCCATGTTCCCGACGAATTTGATTGAGGCGGTGAAATCAACTTTTGTGCGTCTCCAACCGTTGCACTGATCGGGGCAAATATCCCAACGGTGGGAATGTGCCCGAATACCTGAACCGAAAACGTTGTCGTGCCTTGCGTCCAAATCTTTGTCGCCGCCTGAGTGCCCGTGATTGTTGTCTTGCCTGCACCTTTTACTTTTGCGACACCGTTAACAATGTCGATCACCGCAAGATTCGACGAAACAAATGACCAAGCGCCATTCGATGTGGAAGTAGGCGCCGTAATCGTGAAGTCGGGATCATTGACCACCTTTTGGACATCGGCCAAAGAACCGATTGTTGGATTGCCTTCAACTGTCAAAGTCATGGTGAGTGGAACTGGGGGCGCATATGTAATGGTTGCGGCTTGACTGGCGGTAATGGTCGTAGTTCCAGGTTTCAGTAGATTAGCAACTTGGCCACTAACCGTTGCAACCGATGTATCAGATGAACTAAATGTCCAACCGCCAGATGAGGTCGAAGTCGGAGCCGTTAAAACTACTAATTGGGAGGCAGCTAATGAAGCCATCACATCCGGGAAGGCCCCAACAGTTGGCAGAGGTCCTTGAACGGCAAGGGTCATTGTGGCACTGGCGGAACCATAGTTACCAAAGGCAGCTTGTGTAGCAGTGATCTGGGTCGTGCCAAATGCCATTGGGGTCACAACATTTCCGACGATGGAGGCAACAGTTGGATTAGATGAGGTGAAAATCCATGCACCGCTTGAAGATGATTTTGGCGGAAGCAAAGTAAGACTTGCGACACTGTCTTTCATGATCGAAATATCGCCAAAAGTACCGAGATTGGGTGAGAGCGTTACAACCGTAAGCCTCATAGAGGTGCCGGCAGTCTTCCAAAACCGGGCGCCGCTTTGAATCCCGTAAATCATGACCGAGCCACCTTGGTGAAACGTAACGAGATTTCCGACAACCGAGGCAATGATTGGATTACTGGAAGAGAAACTCCAAATGCCGTCAGAGGTGGAAGTCGGAGGAACGATTGTGTACGTCAACTGCGCGATAGAAATCGATTGAGGAGCAAAGGCTCCGAAAGTGGGGGTTCCTTGGCTGACGCGGAGTTGAGTTGGCCGGGACCGTGCGGTGAATTTTCCAGTTGCGGCTTGCGAAGCGATAATAGTGGCATAGCCCACACCAACAATATTTAAAGTCTTTCCAGAGACAGTAGCAACATTCGTATTCGAAGAAGTGAATAACCACGGGGCTGGGGAGTTAGTAGTCGGCGGAACAATTGCAAGAGTTCCCACACCATACGTGGTTGCGATAGGCGGGAAGGGTCCAAAGATGGTAAATGTCGCCTGTGCATCTGTTGGCAAACCGATTGCAAAGAGGACGAATGCAACCGAAAATAATGAGACTCGGCGCAATTTCTTCCTTTTCGACGGGAATGCAGCGACAGGTGGGGTCAACATAATTTCATTATCCTCAGTCTCTTGAACTTACTTGGGATTTAGCCAGCGGAGTTTCTGGGAAAAGTGAGCGAAAAATAACGTGAAATTAGTCGCAATCGACGCTTCTAACTTGCGTCAGTAACGAATAAGGAGAAGGCTGACGATGTTCTTCGGTGCAAGGAGAGGCCACCACATGTTCCAAGTGCGTATACATGGTCGCGGTGGACAAGGCGTGGTTACAGCCGCCGAATTAATCGCTCAAGCGGCCTTCGATGAAGGTCGCCATGCCCAAGCGTTTCCTAGTTTTGGTTCTGAACGCACGGGAGCACCCGTCGTCGCATTTGCCCGAATTTCAGATGTCGAAATCCGCGTTCGCGAACCGATCATGGCTCCCGATGCGATCATCGTTCAGGATGAGACGCTGTTGGGTGTGATCGACGTATTTAGCGGGCTCAGCCAGACCGGATATGTACTTATCAACTCGACTAAGGAATTAACCGAATTCGGTCTTAAGGATGCGGGTGTGCCACTCGATCGGTTCATGACCGTACCGGCCACCCAGTTGGCACTCGAGCACTTGGGTCGTCCTGTTCCCAATGCGGTACTTCTGGGGGCTTTTGCCGCACTCACCAAGGTTGTCTCCATTGATGCAGTCAACAAAGCGATCACCGATCGATTTAGCGCGAAATTAGCGGCCGGAAACTGTGCCGCCGCGAGCGCTGCATTCGCATTCGTAGAGTCAAAATTGAAGGAGTCGGTTCATGCTTAAGCAGGTCGAAGGATCAAAGGCCGTCGCTGACGCAGTGGCTTGTTGCAGACCTGAAGTCATCTGCGCCTATCCCATCTCCCCGCAAACCCATATCGTCGAAGGTCTAAGCCGACTCGTCAAAGCAGGCGAACTCAAGAATTGCGAGTTCGTAAATGTCGAATCTGAATTTGCAGCGATGTCAGTTGCTATCGGGTCCAGCGCGACCGGAGCACGGACTTACACGGCCACTGCGAGCCAAGGGTTGTTGTTCATGGTCGAAGCGGTCTTCAACGCGTCGGGGCTTGGGTTGCCAATTGTCATGACGGTCGCCAACCGAGCAATCGGTGGACCAATAAATATCTGGAACGATCACAGCGACTCAATGTCTCAGCGCGACTCGGGTTGGATTCAGCTTTATGCAGAAACCAATCAAGAGGCCGCAGACCTGCACGTGCAAGCTTTTCGAATCGCCGAAGAGCTTTCCCTACCAGTTATGGTCTGCATGGACGGCTTCATTTTGACGCACGCCTCCGAGCAAGTTGATATCCCAGAACAAGACCAGGTGGATGAATTTCTTCCTCCTTACTCCCCCCGACAAGTTCTAAATCCAGATGCGCCTATCTCTATTGGCGCCATGGTCGGCCCCGAAGCATTCACCGAAGTGCGCTATATGGCCCATGCAAAAACGCTTCTTGCTCTGGAAAAGATTCCGCGAG
>JAHEXJ010000081.1 GCA_023252155.1 Actinomycetes bacterium
TTGGAGAGCAGAGCGCGCGATACATTCAGAAACGAGCAACATGTTGTCGAGGTCGTGCGTCAGGTGGAAACCAGGATTGAATTCCCGCCCACCGGCGGCCTGAATGTTTGTCGCGCGTGCTCGGAATTCGGCTAACTTCACAATCGCCTCTTCTAATTCGCTGCGAGTGCGAATAATGCCAACCAGAGAGTGAGTGACCTCCTGCAATTCAGCGTGAATTGTGTAGGGGTTCTCGGTGCCCGTTCCGTTGAATGGCGCATTTAACCGCTCGCTTGCTGCCTTGACTGTGGAATCGGAGACCGCACCACCCTTGTTTTCCTTCACATACGCTGCAGCTCCCGCACCTGCCCGGCGACCGAACACGAGAAGGTCAGAGAGCGAATTGCCCCCGAGGCGATTTGAACCGTGCATGCCAGCAGCAACTTCGCCTGCTGCGAACAGGCCAGGAACTCCTGCGGCGGCCGCTGTATCGGGCTCAACTTCAACTCCGCCCATTACATAGTGGGCCGTAGGTCCAACTTCCATTGGACTCAGAGTGATGTCGACGTCTGCGAGTTCCTTGAATTGGTGCCACATGCTTGGCAACTTCTTTTTAATAACATCGGCTGGCATTCGCTTGGAAACATCTAGAAAAACTCCACCATGGGGTGAGCCACGACCAGCTTTCACTTCCGCGTTGATCGCGCGGGCAACTTCATCGCGTGGAAGCAACTCGGGTGGACGACGATTGTTGGCTTGATCGTTGTACCAACGGTCGCCTTCTGCCTCGTTATCTGCATACATCTCTTTAAACACGGCGGGAATGTAGTTAAACATAAAGCGAATTCCGTCAGAGTTTGTGAGCACGCCACCATCGCCACGAACTGACTCAGTGACCAATAACCCACGAACTGATGGAGGCCAAACCATTCCAGTCGGATGGAACTGTACAAATTCCATATCCTTAAGTCGTCCGCCCGCTTTCAAAACGAGCGCATGACCGTCGCCAGTGCCTTCCCAAGAATTACTTGTGACTTTGAATGACTTACCAATGCCACCAGTTGCAATTACGACCGCTGGTGCTTGAAAGAGAACTTCGTTTCCATTTTCTCGCCAGTATCCGTATGCACCGGCGACCTTTCCATTCTCTTTCAGGATTTCTGTAATCGTAAGTTCGGCAAATACCTTGATATGGCTCTCGGCATTGCCGTGGTCACGAGCATCTTTTTGCTGCAACGCAACAATTCGCTGTTGCATCGTTCGAATGAGTTCGAGACCTGTGCGGTCTCCTACGTGGGCTAATCGAGGGAATTGGTGACCACCGAAGTTACGTTGGCTGATCTTTCCTTCCGGAGTTCGATCAAAGAGTGCGCCCCAAGTTTCAAGTTCCCACACCCGATCTGGTGATTCTTTGGCGTGTAATTCGGCCATTCGCCAGTGATTGAGGAATTTGCCCCCACGCATGGTGTCGCGAAAGTGCACCATCCAGTTATCGTCAGAATTGACGTTACCCATTGATGCAGAGACGCCACCTTCGGCCATAACGGTGTGCGCTTTACCAAAAAGGGATTTGCAAACGATCGCAACACGCAGTCCGGCTTCGCGAGCTTCAACCGCCGCCCGAAGGCCGGCCCCGCCGGCACCAATTACTACAACGTCGTATTCATGCTTCTCTAAATTAGTCATGCCCTGGCTCCCCGTCACCTATTAAAAGAAGTAAAAGTTCGTGATCGAACCTGATGCGACAAATCGCACGTAAACATCAGCAAGAGCAACACCGAATAGTGAGACCCAAGCGAAATTGGCGTGCTTGTGATTAAGAATGGAGACCCAGGTCCACAACTTGTATCGAAGCGGGTGCTTAGAGAAGTGCTTCAAGCGCCCACCGATTGTGTGGCGGCATGTGTGGCATGAGGCGGAATAGAGCCAGAGCAGCGTGGCATTTGTTAGCAGCACCAAAGTGCCAACACTCATGTGACCCCATTGGCCTTGCGCATTGCGGAAAGCCAAAATCGCGTCAATGGACAAGATGACGTTGAAAACTAATCCGGCATAGAAGAAATACCGATGGCCGTTCTGCACAATCAATGGTGCCTTCGTCTCGCCCGTATATTTTGAGTGAGGCTCGGCAACTGCGCATGCTGGTGGTGACTGCCAGAAGGAACGGTAATAAGCCTTGCGGTAGTAGTAACACGTCATGCGGAAACCAAGCGGGAATATCAGAATGAATATGGCTGGTGAGATTGCCATTCCGAAAAGCGCAATCGTTCCAAATGGGTGTCCGAGGAGAGACGCACCCTCAGGACATCTCGACGTCAAACACGGTGAATAGAATGGTGAGATAAGTGGTGCGGCAAAATAATTCTTCGCCTCAAATGCCCGGAAGGTCGAATAGACAACAAAGGATGCAAGTACGGCCACGGTAATCGTGGGTTGCAACCACCAACGGTCGGTACGCAAGGTGCGTTCTGAGATTTTGGCTCTTGTGCTTGAGAAAACTCCAGACATGCAGCAACTCCTTTTGGCCGGCCTTGAGCCGAGCACGATAAGGAGAAGTCAACCGCCCTAGGGGGTGCCTGACCAGCCATACTGGGGCGTACCTATTATGAAATAAACCACATACCGCGGGAATCGGTGATTTTTCGGTCTTGCGGAGCTTTTACTCAGGCAACTTGAGCAAAAAGGACCACGTAATTCTTTCCATAGGCCTTTGCGCAGTTTGGGCAGGTTGTGTAGGAAAAGAAGAGCTTTTTCAAACTTTCTCCTTTGTTCTTTACATACTCTTCCATCTCATTTGCCCAAGTGCCTGCGTTCTTGTACGGGCCTTCAAAAACCTTCGTTAAGAAAGTTCCGGATAGTTTGGTCATTTCTGCCCCGGGGACGTCTTTCGTAACTTCAATAAAGAGGTCTTCGCTCCAAGCCGACTTTTCATCGACAAGCATCATCTGGACAGATGACTTGGCATGGGCTTGCTCATTATTCTCACCTCTGGCGGGCACTACCGCTGATAGTCGAATGCCCGTTTAAAAGTCTCAACCGATTCGCACGCGCCCGCAAGGTGTTCAACCCTCATGTGATGTTTATCAAGTAGCTGAACCAGAACCTTCCCGCCGACGCCCGTGCCACCTTGATCTGTGTTGTAGCAATAGATCTTTCCGTCACTTTTCACTTCGCTAGGTTCGCGATTGATTCTTCCTGAATGCATTGGAGTGAACATGACGACACCCGCCTGTTTGGTAATTTGGCCACCAATCGATATCTCGCCTTGAGTTGGATCGAAATTGTTATGCAAGAAAGCAAGGCCCTTGCCCTGAAACTCCAAGTTATTCTCGCCGCTACGGCCCGCGTACCACATACCTTGAATCGTCCCGACAAGATCTTGATTAACTTGTCCGCAAACGGGCTCGATCGTTCGCGGGAATTTTGCGAAGAACGCTTTCTTTAAATCACCCGAATACAAATCAAAAGTGCACATCGAATGTGCGTACCGATCATCGTTATAGAAACTCCAGTTGACGTCAGACCTGGCGGGTTTGTTGTAATTCGCCGCCCAGATTTCAAACGGAAGATCAAGCCCGTCTCCATTCTCGACCGCCTGAACCCACCCGATGTTTTCACCTGACTTCACTTTGTAGTTAATGTTGTAATAGCACTGACCTTCCGGTCCGCCCGTGTGACCAGGTTTCACTATTCCGTATTTGCAGTCGGGCTTTTGTTTCGCTAGTTCCTCTTGAAGCGGCTTAATCAGATTTGTGTAACTGGCAAAGTCCAAGACCAATCCATCACAGACGACGTATCTCACGACGTAACCGGTTGGAAGATACTTTCCAGAACTATCTGCTTTTAGAATCTCGGTGAGATTGGTAATCCTCGCGTCCGCTGGCGCGAGAAGTGGAATCCTCCCCGTGAATTCAGTTGCGAAATATATATGATCGACGGGGGACGTGTGACCAGGCGGATTGATGTTGCCCAATGGAGTTAGTTCCGAAATATATCTCGGTTCCATCAGTGGAGCAGTCAGAACCCCTGAGAGATTCTTTGGGCAAACCGGATCGTTGCTAAAAGTCTCCTTTGCAATTTTCGCCAACTTCTTCGATAGTGGTTGGCTGCCCCCGAAATTCTGATTGATTAGGAAGACCCCTAGGACGGCAACAACCAAAATAACAATGATGGATCGCCATCTGTGCCGATAAAGTGACACCTTCATGGGGTCCCTGTCTGGTTTCAAACTCCAGATAAGTATGGCGGAGGGCGAGGTGTCCTGTTCCACGACATAGGTTACGGATGTGTCGAGAGATAGGTGACACCTTTGGTTTAAATAAGGGATGTCTCCTGCCCCTCGTTCAAATAGTCAGTCCCAGGTCATTGTTTTAAGC
>JAHEXJ010000044.1 GCA_023252155.1 Actinomycetes bacterium
AGGACCAGCAGTGTCCTTGAACGGATCGCCAACTGTGTCACCGATGATTGTTGCGGCGTGGGCATCAGAGCCCTTTCCGCCGTAGTGACCGTCTTCAACCATTTTCTTTGCGTTATCCCATGCACCGCCGGAGTTGGCAAGGAAGACGGCCATCAAAGTTCCGGTACCGATCGCACCCGCGAGGTATGCGCCAAGGGATCCGACGCCCAGGCCAAAGCCAACCGCAATCGGAGCCATAACGGCGAGCAAACCTGGAGTTGCAAGTTCACGGAGTGAATCGCGAGTACAAATATCTACAACGCGGCCGTATTCAGGCTTCTCGGTACCTTCCATGATTCCTGGATGCTCGATGAACTGCTTGCGAACTTCGACCACGACGGCACCCGCTGCGCGAGACACGGCATTTATTGCCAGGCCGGAGAACAAGAACACAACCGCAGCCCCGATAATCAAACCGACAAGGTTTCGTGGATTGGCAACATCTAGAACGCCTTGGAATTGAGAAGCAAGTCCTGCTGCGCTCTTTCCTGCATCCTCAACAGCCTTCTTGATCGCATCCGTGAATGCGCCAAAGAGCGCCGTTGCGGCAAGAACTGCGGTTGCAATTGCAATTCCCTTGGTGATCGCCTTGGTCGTGTTACCAACTGCATCAAGGGATGAAAGAATCGTCGAACCTTCACCGACTACATCGCCTGACATTTCAGCAATGCCTTGAGCATTGTCAGAAATTGGGCCGAAGGTATCCATCGCAACAATGACGCCAACGGTGGTCAAAAGGCCCGTTCCAGCAAGGGCAATTGCCAAGAGCGAAAGAACGATGCTTCCGCCGCCAAGGAGAAATGCGCCGAAAACGGCAGAGGCGATCAGAATTGCGGAGTAGACGGCAGATTCAAATCCGACGGAAATTCCCGAAAGAAGAACCGTTGCTGCTCCCGTTTGAGATGAAGCAGCAACATCGTTAACAGGTCGCTTTCCAACAGCCGTAAAGAAGCCTGTGAGCATTTGGATGGATGCCGCGAGCGCAATACCGATGAGTACTGCGCCAAAGGCGAGAATCCGTGGGTTTGTCGTCCCCGCATCGGAGACGGCCTTAGCAGACAAGCCTGTCATCAAGTTAAATGAACTTGGTAGGTAAACGAATGTTGCCAGACCGGTAAGCACAGCGCTGATGACCGCCGACATAAAGAAAGAACGGTTGATCGAACTCATCGCGGTTTTGTCAGACTTTCGCATGCGAGTCATGAAAATTCCAATGACTGCAGTGACTGTACCGATTGCAGGAACAATCAGTGGATAGATAAGACCTGCATCGCCGAAAGCCGCCTTGCCGAGAATGAGCGCGGCAACCAGCGTGACTGCGTAGGACTCGAAGAGGTCGGCTGCCATGCCGGCGCAGTCGCCAACGTTGTCGCCAACATTGTCTGCGATGGTCGCGGCATTACGAGGATCATCTTCTGGAATATTCTTCTCAACTTTACCAACGAGGTCGGCGCCGACATCGGCCGCCTTTGTGAAAATTCCGCCACCAACACGCATGAACATGGCGAGCATGGCAGCGCCAAAACCAAATCCTTCAAGAACGGATGGTGCATTCTCGCGATAGATAATCACGACAAGGGAGGCGCCAACGAGTCCCAGACCAACCGTGGTCATACCTACGACTCCGCCAGTGCGGAATGCAATTCGGACTGCCTTCTCGGCTGACTTCTGGCGGGCTGCTTCAGCAACGCGAACATTCGCGCGTACTGCCAGCCACATGCCGTTGTATCCGACAAGGGCGCTAAATGTTGCGCCGACTAAAAAGAAGATCGAGCGACCGATTCGAATATCTCCTGCACCAGGAAGGGCAAAGAGAAGAACGAAAACGATTGCCACGAAATATGACAGCGTTCGGAATTGGCGTGTTAGATAAGCCGCTGCACCTTCTTGAACTGCTGCGGCAATTTCGCGCATCTTCTCGGTTCCTTCATCGGCGGCAAGAACTTGGGCTCGAAGAGCCCAGGCAATTCCCAGCGCGAGAAGAGAGATTCCGAGGACGATATATACATATGTGAGGTT
Source organism: Actinomycetes bacterium (assembly GCA_023252155.1). Taxonomy (GTDB): domain Bacteria; phylum Actinomycetota; class Actinomycetes; order Nanopelagicales; family Nanopelagicaceae; genus QYPT01. The sequence goes on from JAHEXJ010000044.1 coordinate 2,059, forward strand.
TGTTCCGGTGACATGCACGAGAGAGCTTGAAGCTCGCATTTCTCCTCCATTGGAGATCGGGGCCCATAAACGGGTGCAAAGATGACCAGAGTGTACGCACAGACCTACCCGTAAGCCCAAATCCGACCACGCTGTACCTATCTATTGGGCATCAGGAGTAGAGTCCCGAGCCTATGAACTTGTTGGATGCTAAATCGATCATCGCCGATCTTGGGCTTGCTGGAGTTTTGGGCATCCTCTTCGCTGAAACGGGCCTTCTCATAGGGCTGGTCTTCCCGGGCGACTCCCTCCTTTTTATTGCGGGCATCGCCGCATCCGGAACGGCCGCGGCACTTTTGGGCGGAGTTCACCTCTCGGTACTTGGCCTTTTCATCGGAGCACCGATCGCAACGATCCTTGGCTCCCAACTTGGTCACTACATCGGCCACAAATTCGGCCGACCCCTGTTCAACCGGCCAGATGGTCGCTTTTTTAACCACACCCGAGTGGTGGCTACTGAAAAATGGCTCAAGAAATACGGTCCGGGACGGGCGATCGTTCTAGCCCGCTACGTGCCATTCGTCCGGACCCTCATAAATCCACTATGTGGAATTGTGCGAGTGCCCGCATCGAAATTCTTCATCTGGAATGTCGTCGGCGGAATTCTGTGGAGTGATGGTGTCGCCCTCTTGGGATTCGTGCTTGGGGAAAAACTCAAAGGTTCAGTTGACCACTACTTGCTGCCGATCGTCGGCGTGATCATCGTCCTAAGCCTTTTACCACTCGGAATTGAAATTATCCGAGAGGTTCGCACCAAGCGACACCTAAGCTAGAACATCACACTGCAGAACCGAATCCGTTTTACCTGAACGTAGGTTGCTCTTCGAGTTCCTCATCAAGCGGTGCATCATCTGGCAAACTCAAGTTGAGAAGAGACATTTCTTCGTCGGTCAACGTAATTGAAAGCCCTGTCAAACTATCGCGCACCGACGAAACCTTAGTTGCACCCGGAATTGGAATAACTGTCGGAGACGTTTGAAGTAGCCAAGCAATTGCAGTGGCATAAGCGCTAACACCCAGTGTCGCGCCAACTTGAGCAAATGACCCAAATTCTCCGGTACCAATTCCTTCAGCCCGGCTAATTCCGCCAAGTGGGGACCACGGAAGATACGCGATTCCGAATTCTTCGCAGACATCCATCACATCAGCATCATTTCGATACCTAGGGCTAAATTGATTCTGAACGGAAATGACCCCACCTTGATCAGGGGTCCCACCAATTTCAATGGCTCTGCGCAATTGCTTGGCATTGTAATTACTCACACCAATTCGTTCGATCAAACCGCGTTCCAATAGAGCCAAAACACTTTCGAATTGATCTTCAAAGACCATCGAGGGATCTAGTCGATGATGTTGCCACAACTTGATGCGATCGACTCCGAGTCGCAACGCTGAAGCTTCAACCGCCCTGAGAAGATAATCAAGGCTGGACGAGCGTCCCCAACTCTCCTTCGGCCCGCGTGTAATTCCACCTTTAGTGGCGATGACAACTTTGCCTTTTGCCTCTGCCGACCCATTCCATGTCGCAAATGCAGCGCCTACAAGTCGCTCGTTATGACCAAAGTTATCCCAAGAAGGTGCATAGATGTCGGCGGTATCAAGCAGTGTGATTCCGGCGTCAAGGGCGGCATGGATCACTGATACCGCGCCTTCTGGATCATTAAGAATTTCCAAACGATTGGCAGACATCGCGGATAACGGCATACAACCAAGCCCCATTGCAGATACTTCCCATGGGCCCAGAACTCGCTGTGGAAGACTCACGTCTACAACCCCAGATCACTCAATGAGTACGCGCTTCGATATTCCAAACCCGCATCAAGAATGGCCTGCTTGGCACCGCGTTCGACGATAACAGCTACGCCGACAACTATCGCACCAGCTTCTCGCAATGCTTCGACGGCAGTTAGCACAGACCCACCCGTGGTTGATGTGTCTTCGACGGCGACAACTCTTCTTCCCTTGACATCAGGGCCTTCAATGCGTCGCTGTAATCCGTGCTGTTTCTCAGCTTTACGAACAACAAATGCATCGATTTTCTTTCCTCGTTGACCTGCTACGTGCATCATTGCCACGGCAACTGGGTCTGCACCGAGTGTCAATCCGCCGACCGCCTCGTAATCCCAATCCTCGAGAAGGTCGAGCATGACTGCTCCAACTAGTGGCGCGGCTTCGGCATCAAGGGTCACACGACGAAGATCGACGTAGTAGTCGGCCTCTTTGCCTGATGACAAAATAACTTTGCCATGAACGACGGCCTTCTTAATGATGTGTTCTTTTAGAGTTTCGTGTGAGTTCATAGCAAGATCTTACCTTCGGGCTAGCACTCACTTACTATCCGTAAATGAACCTCGAGCGTCTTGAGATATCTCGGCTATTCCATCGCTTTGGTTTCGGACCAAAACCGGGCGAATTTGCCAACGCTGTGAAACAAGGAGTGCAGACCACGCGGACTCAATTGCTCAATCCACCGGCAATAGATCACGGCTTAGCCGCCGTCCCAGATCCCGTGCTAACCGACCTCGGTAATTTCCCGCAAACTGGAACTCCAGCTCGAACCGCATTCGACATAAATATGCGGACGCAAAGGCAAGGGCTCACCCTTTGGTGGTTAGATCGAATGGCATTAGCCGATCACGCTCTTACAGAACGAATGACGTGGTTCTGGCATGGTCACTGGGCTACCTCGATCGGCAAAGTTGAGTACTCATTGCCAATGTTCACTCAGAATCAGACTCTTCGTACCTACGCCCTTGGAGATTTCGCCACGCAGGCGCGCACAATGGTTTTGGACGGCGCCCTTCAATATTGGCTGGACGGCGGTGCCAACACCGTTTCAGCACCAAATGAAAATCTCGCCAGAGAATTTATGGAACTTTTCACTTTGGGCGTCGATCGGTATTTTGAAACGGACGTTCAAGCCGTTGCCCGAGGACTTACTGGCTACAGGGTTAATCGATCAAATGGGAGCGTGAGTTTCATCCCCAAGAACCACGATGCAAGGACCTTCTCTATTTTGGGAACCACGGGAACATTTAACGCGACTCAAATTTCAGATTTGGTCGTTGCGCGGGATGACTGCACTCAGTTCATCGCAGATCGAATTTGGTTTCGTTTCATCTCCAGCACAATCCCTCGTCCAGAGGCCAACCCAATACAAGCCGCCTTTGCTAGTCGAAACATTTCAAAGACCATCCTTGCGGTTGGTTCATCAGATGCGATGTCGGATCCACAGTATTCACTGGTTAAGTCTCCGGTTGAATGGTTCATCGGACTTTGTCGGGCCTTGCGAATCATCCCGTCGCAATTACCCAAACCTGAGCAGGTCATAAATTACTTGGACAAATTGGGCCAAGTACCTTTTGTTCCACCAAACGTCGGCGGTTGGCCCGCTGGAGAAGCATGGTTGACTGCAGCAAGTGCTCAGTACCGATTACAAGTTGCACAATATCTTTTAGCTCATGGCGATTTAACACCCATCAAGTCGGTGACTCCTTCTTCGAGATTTAGAGCCGTCAGCGATCTTCTTGGGATTGCCAATTGGAGTTTGCGAACTGAGAGAGCAATAAGCGATGCATCCAATGACCCCACGCGCGTAATCCTGTTGGCGGCATCAAGTCCTGAATACATCGTGAACGCCTAGGAGGAACTCATGGACACACTTAGCCGGCGTAGATTTCTGAAACTCTCTGGTGCCGCGGCTGTGGCGGCCACTGCGCCGATGTTGACGATGGAACAAATAGCACAAGCCGCGCAGATGCGGCCGCTCCCGTTGGGTACGCCGATACTCGTCGTTATCACTTTGTACGGCGGAAATGACGGCCTTAATACGGTCGTCCCTTATACGGATCCGATCTATTCTCAAGCACGGCCCGACGTTTCGTATTCGCCTTCTGACTTATTGCCCCTTGATAATCAACTTGCTCTCAACGGCTCAATGACCGGAATTAAATCCTTATGGGATCAGAAAAAAGTCGCCATCGTGCGAGGAGTTGGCTATCCCGATCCTGATCTTTCGCATTTCACTTCGATGGCTATTTGGCAGAGCGCATCTCCCATTCACCAGGTCAATTCCGGATGGCTTGGGCGATGGCTCGACACGCAACCTCGCGATCCGATGCTCGCAATTAGCCTGGGTTCAGTCCTTCCTCCGCTGCTCGCAGGAAACTCCGTTGCAGGTTCAGCTCTTCCTTTAGGTGGAATTGTCGTGCCTACGGGAACTCTTGCATTGGACTGTCAAAGAATCTCATCGGTTAGTCGCCAAGATTCAACGCTGATGGCATCCGCGGCAACTTCTCTTCGAAATCTATTTGATTTATCCAGCACGATTACACCGATTCTCAAGCAACCAGCGCCACAGCCATTGGATCTTCCGGCTGCGAGTGGCGGAGTTGCTGGAGGGAGTTCGGACTTGCAACAACAACTAGATGTCGTAGCCAAACTTGTTGCGGCTGGATCCCCCACCAGAATATGGGCGGTAAGCCTCGGTGGATTCGATACTCATGCCAACGAAAAAGGCGCACAGTCCGCTCTCCTTGGCAATGTCTCTGGATCGATCGCAAGATTCATGAGCCAGATGCGGGCAACAAACCGAGAAAAGGATGTCGTCATCATGGTCTACAGCGAATTCGGCCGCCGAGTAAAAGCCAATGCGTCTCAAGGAACCGACCATGGCACATCGGGACCCGTCTTCGTAATCGGGGATCGAATTAAAGGTGGCTTCTATGGAGATCAACCTTCATTGACGAATCTGATTGCGGGAGATCTCGCAGTAACTACTGACTTTAGAGACGTTTACGCCTCGCTCATTGAGGGAATATTGAAGAGTCCCGCAGATACGGTCCTTGGAAATTGGAAGGGTCGAACCGACTTTCTAGTTAAAACTTAATTGTCTTGTTTGTACACGACAATCGGAGAGGCCGTGCGTTTCGCTAGAGACTTTGGCGGATTGGATTCTAAAAGCGCGTCCATTTCAACTCGCAGTTTCGCGACTTCTAAAGCCATATTAGCGACAGCGGATTCTAACTCGATAATTCTTTTGATCCCCGCGTGATTGATGCCTTCACCAATAAGCCGTTGAACATTGCGCAATAGAGCAATGTCTCTTAATGAATAACGACGTCCACGTCCACTTGCCCGTCCTGGAGACACGAGACCGAGTCGGTCGTACTGACGAAGTGTTTGCGGATGAAGTCCAGATAATTGCGACGCGATCGAAATGACGTAAACAGCAGCGTCATCATCATGTTCGGGATTTGTCGGTGTGGTTTCCTCGGTCATGATTTTGCTTTCGCTTTGAAGTCCGCTCGAACATCTTCCCCTTCAGTTTCTGCCGCAAATTCCTCCAATGCCTTCTGCGCCTTTGGAGTCACTCGCTGAGGAACTTGGACTTCCACACTCACGAGCAAATCGCCCACTCCATTGGCGCCTTTGACTCCATGGCCCTTGATGCGCAAGACCCGTCCGTTGGGGGTTCCAGGCGCCAAGCGAACAGTAACTTCCTCACCAGAGAGTGTGGGAACTTTAATGTCGGCACCTAATGCGGCTTCGGTGAAAGTCACCGGCAAACTCATGTGAAGGTTGTCACCTTTATGCGTAAAAACGGGATGGGGCTTCACATTTAGGTGGATGAAGAGATCGCCAGGGCCGGCTTCCCCCTGAGCGCCTTTGCCACGAATCCGAATCTTGCCTCCATTTTTGACCCCTGGTGGGACGCGAACAGTTATGTTCGCGGGCGCACCGCCATCGCTGGAAAGGCGAAGCTCGAGGTTGGTACCAAAAATAGATTCGCGAAATGAAATCGTGGACTCTGTTTGAAGGTCCTGACCCTTGCGGGGTGCCCTGCGCCCCCCTCCAAAGAGGTTTGCAAATATGTCTTGGCTATCGCCGCCGAAGAAGTCTGCGTAGTCGCGACCTGCACCCTGTTGTCCCTGAGGTTGGCGAAACCCGCCGCGCTCAAAGAGCGAGCGGGCTTCATCGTATTCCGCGCGGGATTTCTCATCAGAAAGGATCTCGTAAGCTTCGGAAACGGCCTTGAATTCTTCTTCCAGTTTCTTATTTCCGGTGTTCTTATCTGGATGAAGTTTGTGCGCCAATTCGCGGTAGCGTTTTTTGATTTCCTTTTCATTGGCAGTCTTGCTCACGCCAAGGATCTTGTAGAAATCCTTCTCGTACAAATCCTTAGCGGCCACGGCTTACTCCGGATCCGTTACCGCAACACGAGCAGCGCGCAGGATTCGGTCCTTGTATTTGTATCCGGGTTGCAAGATTGCAGTCGCAGTTGGTTGAGTAACCTCGGCCGAAGTCGAATGCATAAGTGCCTCATGTATTTGTGGATCAAATACACTGCCAACTTCGCCAAAGGATTGCAGACCAATTCTTGTCGTCACATTGATGAGCTGGTCCGCAACTGCCTTAAAGCCTCCCTGAAGTTCATCATGCTCTTTCGCGCGATTGAGGTCATCGAGGATTGGAAGAAGTTCGGTTAGTACCGCACCGACTGCTAGTTCGTGCGCGACGGCACGATCTCGCTCGACTCGTTTACGATAGTTGACGTACTCGGCTTGAAGACGTTGAAGATCTGCGGTGAGTACGGCGAGGTCTCCCTCAACCGCCTCACTCTGCAGATCTCCCATAACATCATCCGCGAGGGATTCGTTATTTTCGCTCATTGTTATTCTTCGACAATCTCTGCGTCTTCAACGCCCTCTTCAGCCGTTGGGCCAGCAGATGATTGCGCGGACGCTGCATTTGCGGCGTAGAGTGCTGAACCAAGGGCTTGGCTCAAAGTCGAAACTTTCTCTGTCGCAGTCTTAATCATCTCGAAGTTGGCTCCACCAAGGGCAGTTTTGAGTTCGGCAAGTGCGCCTTCCGTCTCCGTCTTTTTCTCGGCTGCTTCTCCCTCATTTAACTTATCCCCGTTTTCAGCCAAGAATTTCTCTGTCTGGTAAACAAGTGAGTCGCCGGTGTTGCGAATTTCTGCCTCTTCTCGGCGCTTGCGATCCTCTTCCGCATGAGCATCGGCATCCTTCATCATTCGATCGATCTCGTCCTTTGAAAGGGCCGAACCGCCGGTGATTGTCATGCTCTGCTCTTTACCGGTACCAAGATCCTTTGCAGAAACGTGGACTATGCCGTTTGCATCAATATCGAAGGTGACCTCGATCTGCGGAATGCCACGAGGAGCAGGTGGCAGACCCGTGAGTTCGAACATGCCCAATTTCTTGTTATAGGCCGCCATTTCGCGTTCACCTTGATAAGCCTGAATTTGCACGGCCGGCTGATTGTCATCTGCCGTTGTGAAGATCTCGCTGCGCTTGGTCGGGATGGTTGTGTTGCGCTCAATCAAACGGGTCATTACGCCACCCTTTGTTTCGATGCCAAGGGAAAGCGGTGTGACATCGAGAAGGAGAACATCCTTGACTTCACCCTTCAAAACTCCGGCTTGAAGAGATGCACCAACGGCAACAACTTCGTCAGGGTTTACGCCCTTATTGGGTTCGCGCCCGCCCGTGAGATCACGGACCAAATCAACAACTGCTGGCATACGAGTTGATCCGCCAACGAGCACGACATTGTGAATCTCGGAAACAGGAATTCCTGCATCCTTCAACACCGCCTGGAATGGCTTCTTGCAACGCTCGAGCAAGTCAGCGGTAAGTGCTTGGAATTGGGCACGTGTGATCGTCTCATCCAAGAAGAGCGGATTCTTTTCGGCATCTACAGTGATGTACGGCAAGTTGATTGATGCTTGCTGCGATGAGGAAAGTTCGATCTTCGCCTTTTCAGCAGCTTCACGGATACGTTGCATTGCCATCTTGTCTTTGGTCAGATCGATTCCATTCTGTGAACCAAATGTTTTTACTAAATGATCGACAAGTGCTTGATCCCAGTCATCGCCACCAAGGTGGTTGTCGCCGTTGGTCGCCTTGACCTCAACGACGCCGCCGCCAATTTCCAAAAGTGAAACGTCGAAAGTTCCGCCACCAAGGTCGAAAACCAAAATCGTGTGTTCTTCATCCGCCTTATCCAGGCCGTATGCAAGAGCAGCAGCAGTTGGCTCGTTAATGATGCGCAGCACGTTAAGACCCGCGATTTCGCCGGCTTCTTTTGTCGCCTGGCGCTGAGCGTCATTGAAATATGCCGGAACCGTGATGACAGCGTCCGTGACGGTCTCTCCGAGGTAGGACTCCGCGTCACGCTTCAACTTCTGAAGGACGCGTGCACTAATTTCTTGAGGGGTGTACTTCTTCCCGTCGATATCGATCGACCAAGAAGTGCCCATGTGGCGCTTGACCGAGCGGACGGTGCGCTCAACGTTGGTGACAGACTGGCGCTTTGCGACCTCACCGACGAGAACTTCGCCGTTCTTGGCGAAGGCCACGATGGAGGGGGTGGTCCGAGCGCCCTCTGAGTTGGCGATAACCGTGGGCTCGCCGCCCTCAAGGACGGAGACGCAACTATTGGTCGTGCCTAGGTCGATTCCAACTGCTCTTGCCATCTTTATTGCTCCTTTTTTTCATTCTCCGGGCCCGACTGGGGCCATGCCATAATTCTCAACCTTGCGCCGCATCTTGTCAAAAGATTGAGTCGGTACGACTCAAGGTCTCTATCTTGGTGAACATCCCGGGCACGCCGAATATTCCGCGATGGAAAGAGGTGCCGCCCAAAGAGGGAAACCGCTTAGGGTGCAACCATGACCCGACCAAAGGCAAACCTCCCGCCAAAGATTTTGAACGGGTATCTGGGCGCACGCGGGTTTGCCGCAGGCTTGGCGATGGTCTTCGCACTCTTCTACAGCCAGAGTTTGGGAGTTGAGCGAAGGTCCCTCGTCGCTTTCATCATGACTTCCGCCCTCGTTGTTGGCGTCATATTTACCTCTGGGGTGAGCTTAACCTTTAGAAAATCTATGCAGTCGCCAGAAAATAAAATCACGGTTAACGCCTACATCTACCTGACTACCCTCCTGTCCATTGTTGCCGCCGCCGTCACATTTGCATCTGTTTACGTTTTTTCAAGAACCAAAATTGAAATACCACGAACCCTGTTATTAATAACAGTGATCTATGCGTTCTTTGCAACCTTGGATTATTGCTTCCATCAAGCGCTCATTGCGTTCAATCTATTTAAACTTGCCTCAATACTCGATGTGCTAACCATCTGCATGCAAGTGTCCATTTACGTGATGCTCTTCTTTGCGAACCGAGTAAGTATCGCTGTTGCATTGTTCACAGCGTTGATTCTCTCCTACATTACGTCGACCGTTACAACCGTGTTACTACTCATCGGCATACTTGACCCATCGATCAAACTCAAATGGGCAGAGATAGGTGATTTGCTTCGACGAAGCAAGAATTTTCATCTACTAGGAATTGCAGGAGGCTTCGCGGACCGCATCGACCGAATCGTGATTGCATGGTTCCTACCACTTGGAATCCTCGGCAAATATGCCGTTGGTACTAGTTTCATAAGTTTTCTTCGATTCCTTCCTGAGGCCATGGGACGTTGGATAGTAGGAGGACAGGTCATTCCTGCCGCATGGGCCGTCGGAAAGACTCTGCCCAGACGGATCGGACTCACTCTTATTGTTGTGCTCTCTGGATCCTTTGCCAGCCAGTTGTTTGTAAAGATGTTCTTTGGACAAAGCTGGAACTTGCCGCTATTGGTCTTCATCCTTTTTGCGAGCCAAGAAATTGCTCGTGGCTATTACCAAGTCAAACTTTCGAGGATCGTCACCGCTGGACTCGAACACACAGTGAGAAATACTTCTCTCGCACTCATCATCGTGGCCCCCCTCTTTTCGATCATCGGCGCGAAATCCATTGGTATATATGGTGTGCCCCTTGGCATGGCAATTGGGTACCTAGGGCTTAACTTCTTCCTCAAATACAGACTTGATCGGGTCGCGACCGCATGAACCCAAAAGTCTCGATCGTTATTCCTGTATTTAATAAGGAGAACTGGATCAAAGAGACCCTTGTATCCGTTGCGAACCAGACATACAGGAACTGGGAAACGATAATTGTTGATGACGGATCAACGGATGCGAGTCTGAGCGTAATCGAGAATTTCATTCAGGAACACGCAGGTAACTGGAAAGTAATTAGTCAGCGCAATCAAGGTCAATGCATGGCTAGAAATGCCGGAATTGCCGCTTCGTCTGGTGAATTCATTGCCTTTTTAGATGGTGATGATTGCTGGGCTGATAATAAATTGGATGTACAGGTTGCCCTCCTCATGAAGCATCCTCGTGCCGCGCTTGCCATATGCCCCTACCTCATTTATGAAGACATAAATCAAAAATTCAAGAACAGACTAGTGATGCATAGAAAAACCAAGACCATGTTGAGGCAATGGCTTAATCTTCGTGGTTTCGGAGGGGGGACTGAATCAACTGGGCTAGTCCGTAAGGACTCACTTTTGAAAACAGGTGGGTTTGATCCGAATCTA
>JAHEXJ010000045.1 GCA_023252155.1 Actinomycetes bacterium
ACGAGTCGCGCAAGATTCCGAGAATGTCGCGAAGTTTCATAAAGGCTCGACCACCAAAGCCGCCGGTGGCGAATTCGCGATCCAAGTCCCAGAGCGTCAATCCGTGTGTCACAACGTCAAGATCTGGATGCGATCGCTGCTTGTATTCCAGAGGATCGATATCGGCCATGAGATGGCCGTAGGTGCGGTAGGCGTGAATCAGTTGTTGAACGCGCGCGGTCTTATTGATTTCTTCATCGCGTGCAAATTCGATGTCAGCGGCCCAGCGAATTGGCTCGTAAGGAATTCGAAGACCTGCGAAGATCTCGTCGTAGAACTTGTCGGCGCCGAGTAAGTACTCGTTGATTCGACGGAGGAAATCGCCGGACTGCGCACCTTGAATAATGCGGTGGTCGTAGGTGCTGGTGAGTGTCACGACTTTGCTGACCGCAAGGCGGGCAAGAGTTTCTTCACTTGAGCCTTGGAATTCTGACGGATAATCCAGAGCGCCAACGCCAAGGATCATTGCTTGTCCCGCCACCAGTCGTGGCACGGAGTGAACGGTGCCTAAGGTTCCGGGGTTCGTTAGTGAAACAGTGGTGCCTGCATAATCTTCGACGGTTAATGTTCCGCTACGAGCTTTTGCAACGGTTGCCTCGTATGCGCGCCAGAACTGAGCAAAATCAAGGCCTTCGCAGCCTTTTATCGATGGGACAAGAAGTTGCCGAGTTCCATCTGGTTTTGTTAAGTCGATTGCAATGCCGAGGTTGATGTGCTCAGGGTGCCCGACTGCAGGTTTGCCGTCGAGGAGAGTGAAGAATGAATTCATTTCCGGCATCGCATCGAGGGCTTTGATCATCGCGTAGGCGATGAGGTGAGTGAAAGAAACCTTGCCGCCGCGAGCGCGCTTCAAGTGGTTGTTGATGACAATGCGATTGTCGATGAGAAGTTTCGCTGGAACTACGCGAACACTTGTTGCTGTTGGAACAGTGAGGGATGCTTCCATGCTCTGTACGACACGGCCTGCAACTCCACGCAAAGGAACGATGGATGCGGCTTCAGGTGTTGCAAGAACTGGCGCCGGCTTAACGACGGGATCGGCTGGGGTTGGCGTGACTAAATCTGATTGGCGAACTACCGGCTGAGTTGATGATTGCGCAGCGTCTGTCGCTGGTGTTTCTGGTTGGATCAATGTTCGCTCTGGAACGACAGGTTGAGTGGTCGCACCACGAGGAGTCGGAGGTCCTGATGGACGAGGCGCCCTAGGCGTTTGCTCGGCCGCGGTAGCTGCTCCAGTGTGTGTTGATGGTGCGAACTGCGCGAAGAAATCCAGCCAGGTTTTTTCGAGCGAAGTTGGGTCTTGCAGATAGCGCTCGTACATCTCGTCGACGAGCCACTCGTTTGCACCAAATTGCTCTGCAACGTCCTCGCCGAATTTTCCAGCGAAAGATGACTTGCTGACCGGTGGATCCAATGGCTCATCTGCCGACACTGGCGAGCTCCTTCTAAGTCAATGTTCCCTGTTTGGGTTCTCCGTTTGCGCTTTGAAAGCGGGGCAAAGCCTACCGATCCAATGTTTCAAGACTAATTCCAAAATTGGGGTGCAAAAGCGATATAGGCCACATTCATTTACGTAAACGCAGTGAAAGCGCTGATAATTCCTCCCATCTCACAATGAGAGAACGAAATCTCTAATTCGGAACGATGGACAGGGCCAGGATCAGGGTCACCAGTGAGAGCGCGGCGAGGGGCAGGGCCACAACCCACAGGTGAGCCTGCATTTGGAAGTAGGAGACGCCAACAGCGATCAAGTTGAGCAAGATGGCAGGGGCTCGGCCGTAATTTCGGCCGGCGTGAAAGCCCTTGGCTGAGACCAAGAGGGCTGCTGCCCCGAGGATCGCGAATATGACGACCCCTACCAGTGCGAGTGGAGCCTCGAGGTGGGAACCGAAACTTTTTATCACCATGAAAAGGCCTAGGGCTAGCAGGGCTGCGGCTTCCACCTTGAGCAGGGCTGCCACGATATTGCGACGCCTTACCTTCTTGGCATCATCGGGGCTCATGATCGCAAGGGTAGCAATTCACATCCTCCAAGGATGCTCTGGATGACCGAGTATTCCCATGATGGCATTCGGGATTCCCTGACCCAACTTGCTGCACCGACGTTGTTTTACGAAGAACTTCGGCGAGAGCTCGCTAGGGCAAACCGTGGGAATGAGGCGATCTGCTTGGTTCGTTTCGTTCTCCAACCTGCTGATCCGAATGCCATCGTCGAGGGAGCGAACTCGGAATCTTTGTATGAAGATGCGATATTGAGTTTCGGACAGACATTGACTCGACTGTGCCGAGAGGAAGATCTTTGTGCACGAATGGGGAAGCTGGAATTTGTCAGTATTCTTCATGGCGCAGAACTTGCCGCGTTGAGTTTGATCGCGCGAATTTCGGAAAATTGGCGCGGCGATTTGGCTCGTCGCCGCAGCGCCGTGGATAAGGACTCGATCCTCTTGGCGACATCTTCTGTGGTTTCGCGACCGATGGAAAGTTCATTGGAACTCTTGGATCGTTTGGATTCGGTGTAAGTCAGTCAGGAATTTATTGAACGACGGGTTTCGCCGCGAGTCCGCCGCGCGAATCATCTGAAATCCACATCTAAGGATGTGCACCGTTGATTCTCGGCGCACGGCTCACTGCGCCTAAGACACTTAATGTCAGCCCATGCCAGTTCAGGATCTCGCGATGACTTTTGGGCCGCTTGCGCCGTTCATGCTTGACGGGGAAATTGAAGAAGTATGGATCAACTCACCCGAGAGAATTTTCATAGCCCGTGCAGGAAGAAACGAACTTACCAATCTTCTCTTAACAGGCGATGACGTCAGAAACATTGTAGAAAGGGCTCTGATGTGGAGCGGACGTCGGCTTGATTTATCACATCCGTTTGTTGATGCACGACTTCCTGATGGCAGTCGACTGCATGTGGCTATTCCGGAGGTGACACCCGAACATTGGGCAGTAAATATTCGCAAGCATTTAATGAGAAACCTTTCCTTACGGGATCTCGCAGCGCGAGAAGCGATGTCTCCTGCAATAGCGACGTTATTAGCAAATAGCGTCCGCGCCGGACTGAATATTCTTGTGAGCGGCGGAACCCAAGCCGGCAAGACAACCGTGCTTAATGCCCTGGTATCGGCGATTCCGGTGCATGAAAGAGTCATAACTATCGAAGAGGTTTTTGAACTCAAACCAAATCTGCCTGATGTCATAAGCCTTCAAACTCGCAGTGCAAATCTTCAAGGTGAGGGCGCTATTCCGCTTCGCCGACTGATCAAGGAATCGTTGCGGATGCGACCATCGCGAATAATCGTTGGCGAAGTCCGAGAAGCGGAGGCGCTTGACCTTCTTATCGCCCTGAATTCTGGTTTGCCAGGAATGGGAACGATTCACGCAAATTCGGCACGAGATGCAGTTGTGAAATTGCAAACTCTCCCGTTATTGGCTGGAGAAAACATCTCGCAGAAGTTCATTTGCCCCACGGTGGCATCTGCCATAGATCTTGTAGTTCAAGTTGCTCTGGACGCAGAGGGCAAACGCCGGATCATCGAAGTCTCGGCGTTGACTGGCAGATTAGAAAATGACCGAATTGAGGTGGAAACGCTATGGCTGTGGAATGAGGGTGAGTACGAACGGGGTTTGGGGTCACTTCCGCATCCCGAGAAATTTGCACATGTTGGACTCTCCGCTACGAACGGTTGGACGTGATGAGTTCTGGAGCAAGCAGTTCTTTGAATCTCGGCAGCATCGGCGGCAATCCGATCCTTGTAGCAACGATAACTAGTTCATTGTGCGCTCTGGGTCTTGCTTTCTTAGTATCAAATTCAAAGCCGATCCCAGAATCTTCGAGGTCGCGAACTTCAGAAACTAAGAGGGACCGCAAACCTCTCTTGCGGGAAAATCAAAGTTTGGTTTACGCGAGCATTAGTTCAGTTTTCGTGTCTATAGTTGTTTTGGCTTGGACTAAGTCGACGGTAATTACAGCGCCATTCTCTATCTTCGCGATGGTTGTGACGTGGCTTCACTTTCGTAGTCGTGATCGCCGCGAGAGTGCAGCGATGTTGTTGGTGTGGCCGGAAGTGACGGATCATCTGATATCGGCAATCCATTCAGGGCTTTCGCTCAACGAAGCCCTGGTGGGTTTGGGGGTGCGGGGCCCCGAATTGATTCGGCCATATTTCCTCACCTTCCACGATGAACTACGGGAGAGCGGGAATTTCATCGCCTCCGCCGAGAAGTTGAAGGCTCGGCTCAATACTCATGGGAGCGATCAAATTCTCGAAGCGGTCATCATGGCCAAATCTCTGGGGGGCTCGGAACTGCTTCAAATATTTAGGGCCCTTGGCGATTTCCTTCGCCAAGATTTGACCCTCCGCAAGGAGATTGAAATCAAACACGGATGGATAAAGAATTCGGCGCATTTGTCCGCTGCGGCTCCATGGTTACTGCTCCTCCTGCTTTCGAGTCAGCCCGGCACCGCACAGGCATTTGCACAACCAGGGGGAGTGGCCATTCTCTTCATTGGGCTTGTACTCACAGGAGTGGCATACATGTGGATGGGCAAGCTCGGGAAATTGCCTACGCCCTCACGAGTTTTTGAGTAGCTGATGGCCCTCGAATCAATTGCGGTACCAACGCTTCTAACCCTTCTTGGTGTTTTGATTTGGAATTCCGAGTCATCACTTGATCCAACGCAGTTTCGAATTCAGGCTCGAAAACGTATGAGGGCGCTGCCGGATAAGACTCGTGTGAAATCTCGACTTGCACAAATTGGTCGAGAGAGCGGATATGAGAATTTTCGAATTCACCAATGCTCGTGGTCCCTTGCAGGCACGGGCCTCTGCCTCGTCATGACTTTACTTGCGGGCACATCACTTATCTTCGCATCGCTCCTAAGTGGATCTGTAGGTATTGCCATCTTTCTTTCGATCGATCGACAACTGAGCAAGGACGTAGTTCGATATCGGCGCACCGTTGAAAGTGAGTTCGCATCGATCGTCGAGATGTTAACTCTCGCACTTTCTGCGGGAGAGACCCCGTTAAGTGCACTAACGCGAATCTCGCGGCGTTGTCATGGCGTCCTGGCAATCGAATTTGGTCAAGTGATTGAATCCGTAAGAGCGGGCCACGCCTTCTACGAATCCCTTGACGCTCTTGGCCGCCGATTGGACTCGGTTCTCATTCGGCGCTTTGTTGATTCACTCGTAACTGCGATGGTGCGCGGAGCACCGTTGATTGAAGTCCTCCAACGTCATGCCGCTGAAGCCCGTCAGAATCAGAGAAATATCTTGATGGATAAGGCCGGCAAGGCGGAGTTGTCCATGATGGTTCCAGTTGTATTTCTCATTCTTCCGATCTCCGTGCTCTTCGCACTCTGGCCCTCATTGACGCATCTCAATCTCTTCGCCGCGTAGAGATTTGCACATCAAAAGCCCTGCGTCCTTTTCGCTAAGCGAATTGCCTCAACAATTAATCTTCGAACGCAATGGGCGCTCGAGACAAGTGCAAGGAGTTGATGATGTTGGCTAGGAAGCACGAAACCTTGAAGAGGGCCGGACTCTTGATGAATGCTGGGATTATTCGGTTGCAAGTGCAAATTTCGTCGACGATGCAGAATATTCACCAGAGATTATTTGCGGCGAATTGCGGAGGTCGCGAAAGAGGAGACGTTCCGGGATGGGTCTTGGTCGTGCTGATGACCACTGGATTAGTAACGGCGATCTGGACAATCGCTGCACCACGGCTAACGGCGATACTCCGCAACTCTCTGGATTCGATGAATGGGATTCGCTAAGAATTTCTGGCGGAAACAAGAGGGCGTTGTGGAGAGCTCCCTTGTGATGATTCCGCTCGTAGCGCTCTTTCTCATCACCGTTGAGTTGATTGTCGCCGTTAACTATCGAAATTTGGATCAAACGTATGCTCAGAGCGCTGCATCAAGCGAAGCGATCTCACAAGTGCTCCCAAGTTCCGATGAAGTAATTTCTTTTTCGTCCCCGCATTCCTATGACGATCTACGTTTAGTGGTTACTCACAGAAGCAGATTGATTCCCCGCTTGATCTCGGGCATACCTTTCCTTGCAGGAGTGGGTGAGCACTTTACCGATGTGACCGGTGTGGCCGTGATGGAACATCGTCCGTGAGGAAATCACTTCGCGGGCAAGAGAGTTCGCGGAAACATCCGAACAAGGAGACGGGAAGGGTGTCGGTGGAATTTGGCAAGCCAAAGAGTTCGCGGAAACATCCGAGCAGGGAGTCCGGCAGCGCATCCGTCGAATTCGTGGTGCTCGCAATTCCACTTTTTTTGCCGATCTTTATCTATTTAACGCATTTTGCCGATCTGAGTGATTCAGAGTTGAAAGCCAGGTCGCTAGTGAGGCAAGTTGTTCGTGCGTATGTGGCGAGTCAATCTGTCGATGATGCACAACAAAGGGCAAGTTTCGTCTTGAATTTCAGTGCACGTGAGTTGGGGATGCACGATGAGGAGATATCTTCGATGCGGTTGAAGTTCACGTGCTCGGCAGATCCATGTTTGACACCAGGGGCGCGGGTACGAGCGAATTTGACCCTCGGATCATCGGCATTGCATCGCGTGGTGCAGGTCTCTGCTCAGGAATATGTCTCGCCATGGCAATGAAATCTCCATCGGCATTGCATCGCGTGGTGCAGGTCTCTGCTCAGGAATATGTCTCGCCATGGCAATGAGGAATTGCTTCAAGGGTGGAAGCATGCGGGAGCTTTCGCGAGAAGACGGTTCTATTTCCGTTTTAACTATCGGCCTATTCTCAATCGCGGTTGCGTTATTAATTTTGATCACAGACGTGGCTTCAATTTCCGTATCAAAGCAATCGCTGGTGCACGCAACTGAAGCAGCTGCGATACGGGCGGTGCATAGCATGGATTTGGGTTCGTATTACCGAGGAGACTCTGGGGTTTCAGTACCGATTGATTGCCAACGGGCATATCAAGTTGTTGCCGATGAAATAAATGTGTGGCTTCAGGATGAAGGCGATATCAAGCGTCGGGAATTGCAGGAAGTATCATTGACGCGTTTTTCCTGCTCGGGAGATCGCGTGGAACTTTCAACCTCGGCTCGCACCCTTCTGCCATTCCGCTTACCGCAAGGCTCTGCATCGGTCGACATCCATGCAACCGTTGAGGCGCAAAGCCAAAGGATCCCGTAATCCAGGGCATCAAATTACTGGGTACTCTTACCCCGTGGCCGAGCGTGAATATGATCTTGAGATTGCCGAGATAGCCGCCACTCTTCTTTCGATTGAGAAAGTTCTCAACCTTCCCAAACTTCGTGAGGATGCCAAGGTTTTGGAGGAGGCCGCCGGCGTTCCAAACCTCTGGGATGACCCCGAGGCCGCTCAGAAGGTGACGAGCAAGCTTTCGCGAGTGCAGAGCGAGATCAAGCGATTGGTTGAACTTCGCCAGCGAGTTGAAGACCTTCCTATTCTCATCGAGTTGGCCCAGAACGAATCTGACGAAATTGCGCTGAAGGATGCCGAGCGCGAGTTGGAATCCGTGAAGAAAGCGGTTGGAGAACTTGAAGTTCAGACCCTTCTCAATGGTGAATATGACGACCGCAACGCCTTGATAACCATCCGGTCTGAAGCCGGGGGAGTCGAGGCCGCGGATTGGGCCGAGACATTGATGCGGATGTATCTGCGCTACTGCGAGCGCCACAATTACAAAGTAGATGTACTGGAAACCTCCTACGCAGAAGAAGCGGGGATCAAGTCCACGACATTCCGCGTCGAGGCGCCATATGCCTACGGGACGCTCTCTGTTGAGCAGGGAACCCATCGCCTGGTGCGAATTTCGCCTTTCGATAGTCAATCGCGTCGCCACACATCCTTTGCCGGCGTCGAAGTTGTTCCCGTTGTTGAACAGAGCGACCACATTGAGATCGACGAGAAGGAGATCCGCGTCGACGTCTATCGCTCATCGGGTCCTGGCGGACAAGGTGTAAATACAACGGACTCTGCCGTGCGCATCACGCACATCCCTACCGGCATCGTTGTTTCGTGTCAGAACGAGCGCTCGCAGATCCAAAACCGCGCCACAGCGATGGCAGTGTTGCAATCTAAATTATTGGAACGACGTCGTCACGAGGAGCAGGCGAAGATGAATGCGCTCAAGGGCGACAACTCCGGATCGTGGGGAAACCAAATGCGTTCCTACGTGTTGCATCCTTACCAAATGGTGAAGGATCTTCGCACCGATCACGAAACAGGAAATACCGCAGCAGTTCTCAACGGAGAGATTGACGATTTCATTGAGGCCGGAATTCGCTGGCGCCGTAGTTCGGCGAGTAGCGCGGACTAATCAAATAGTTGTTTCGCGGCAGTTGATTTCGCCGATCATTGTAGATTTCTCAACGACCCAGTTCTGTAGCGTCGCTTTCGACTTCGAGGAGATTCTGTGGCCTTGAGAATTCGTCGCGATGTCTGACCCTCTGGTTCCGGTGATTTATCTCGCAGGCGGACATCCTGCGAGATTGAGCCAGTTTCTGAGTAAAAATTGAGGGGATATTGACTCCGATATGAGCCTTTGAGGGTGTTCTCATTGCCTAAACTAGGGCTCTAGTTCTATGTCGACCCATTTGGAGTGTTAGTGATCCGCTTTGAGAATGTAAGCAAGCTTTACCCTGGCCAGGAGAAGGCCGCCCTCGACAGCGTCAACCTCGAGGTGGTGAAGGGGGAGTTTGTCTTTCTCGTCGGATTATCTGGTTCGGGCAAATCAACTTTTCTCCGATTGGTCCTTCGCGAAGAGCGCCCGACGACCGGAACCATTCACGTGGCGGGCAAGAACCTAAATACCTTGGCCAATCACAAGGTACCTGAACTTCGCCGCCAGGTCGGAACGGTCTTCCAAGATTTTCGCCTGCTACCCAATAAAACCATCTTTGAAAATGTCGCTTTCACCCTTCACGTGCTGGGTTACTCCAAGAAGGAAATCGCACGCGAAGTTCCAGAAGTTCTAGAACTCGTCGGCCTTGAAGACAAGGGCGACCGCAGGCCGAGTGAGATTTCCGGCGGCGAGCAACAGCGCGTGGCGATCGCCCGGGCATACGTCAGTCGCCCGGCCATCCTGATCGCAGATGAGCCCACTGGAAACTTGGACCCTGCAACCTCGGTGGGAATTATGAAACTACTCGACCGCATCAACCGCGAGGGCACTACCGTGGTTATGGCCACGCATGATTCGGGCATTGTGGATCAGATGAGAAAGCGTGTCATCGAACTCGATATGGGACATGTCATTCGCGATCAAGTTCGCGGCGTCTACGGATATACCGGTTAAGGGAGAAGTTCAATGCGTACACGGTTTCTGCTGAGCGAAGTTCGAATCGGACTTCGCCGTAACCTCACGATGACCTTCGCCGTGGTTATCACCGTTGCGATTTCACTATCCCTGCTTGGGATTGGCCTGCTTTCAAACGCTCAAGTGGGCGCGATGAAAGATTATTGGTACAACAAGATTGAAGTTTCTGTTTTCCTCTGCGGCACGTTGTCCGAATCGCCATCCTGCTCCGGTGGAGTCGTTACTCCAGATCAGCGATTGCAGATCCAGCAGGACTTGCAAGCGTTACCGGTCGTTCAGAGTGTTTATTACGAATCTCAGGCTGAGGCATTTCAACGTTTTGAAGAGCGTTTCAAGAATTCCGCAATTGCGCAGAACGTAACCGTTGACCAATTGCCTGAGTCTTTCCGAGTGAAGTTAAAGGATCCCACGCAATATCAAGTCGTTGTGAGTGCATTCTCGGGTCGGCCAGGTGTAGATACCGTGCAAGATCAACGGACGATTTTGGAGAAATTCTTTAGGTTGTTAGCAGTTCTTCGTAATGGCGCCCTTTTGGTTGGCCTTGCATCGGTGCTGACGGCGGCTCTTCTCATTAGCAATACTCTGCGAATCGCGGCGTTCAATCGTCGTCGAGAAACCGGCGTAATGCGATTGGTTGGAGCGACCTCACTATCTATTCAACTTCCATTTCTAATGGAAGGAGTTATCTCTGCCGTCATCGGGTGGGCGATTGCAACAGGATTGCTTGCGGCATTGAAGCAAGTGATCGACACACGTGTTGCACCGCTACTTTCATTTACTAAGTTCTTCGGGTGGAATCAGGTCTGGCTCTCGTCGGCATATTTGCTTGCGACCGGTCTTGTTGTTTCAATCCTTGCATCGGTGTTGACGCTTCGTCGCTACCTGAAGGTTTAGTGTTCCCATGGTTAAAGAAGTCGGGCGCAAACTGATCGCGCAGAATAAGAAGGCGCGCCACGACTTCTCCATTGAAGATGTCTTCGAGTGCGGCTTGGCGTTGACGGGCACGGAAGTTAAATCATTGCGGCTGGGCCGAGCCTCGCTTATTGATGGCTTTGCGATGGTTCGCGATGGCGAGCTCTGGTTGAGCGGCGTTCATATT
The DNA here is from genome assembly GCA_023252155.1 of Actinomycetes bacterium. Classification (GTDB taxonomy): domain Bacteria; phylum Actinomycetota; class Actinomycetes; order Nanopelagicales; family Nanopelagicaceae; genus QYPT01. The sequence goes on from JAHEXJ010000045.1 coordinate 10,460, forward strand.
CCCGAGTACACCGAGGCAACGTGGACCAACCATGCGCCTCGTCGAGACCGTAAGTTGTTGGTCCATCGCAAGGAACTCGATCGATTGACCGCCACAATGAAGGAGGGTGGACTCACGCTCATACCACTTTCTCTCTACTTCAAAGACGGCAAAGCCAAGATCGAATTAGCGGTGGCGCGAGGAAAGAAGACCCACGACAAGCGTGCGGCGCTTCTTGAGCGTCAGGCTGGTCGCGAAGTCGATCGTGAGATTTCACGGCGTCAATCGGGCAAGGCTGGCGGGCGCTAGTTCTGCGGGGTCCTAGCGATTCAGGATGGCGGAGGTGAGTCACTTAATATCCAGTCAACCAATGAGCATCAGGTAGCAAATCAACAAGTGGCAATTCAGCCGATGGACACCTGGGCAAGTCAGCCAATGGTTTAATGCCGGACGGGAATAACACGCGGGAAATCAGCGTTCCAGTGGGGAGTGGGCGGAGTTATTTTGCGTCTACAAGCGGTGAATCGGTACTTCGGTTCTCGATCAAAAAATCGGTTCCCATCGGATTGAATTCACCGCGTACAATTAGTCTGCGGGAGCAATCCCGTATCCACCAAAAAACTTCATAGTGATGCAGTAACGCTTCAATCTCCAATCATGGGGGTGAACGGTCTCGACTTTGGATGTTGAGTCAGGGGAAGCGGGCCGAGGAAGCCAGGATGATCTCGTTAACCAAAAACCTGTGCAAAAACATAAGCGCCAATAACACTGTCGCTGACTTCGCTCTCGCTGCCTAAGCGAGCTCCCTAGTCCGTTAGCCCGAGTGAGCCTTCGATTCGGGGTCTAGCGCCGTAAGAAGGCTTTTCATGGTGTTGGCGTTGCGGACAACACCAGAGAACAGCTCCGCAAATGAGTCCGTCGGATACTCGTGTGTAAGAGATTCGGGACTGAGAAAACGACAAACGCACTACGCCCGTAGAAGCCCTGTATCGATACCGAAGGACCCGGGTTCGATTCCCGGCACCTCCACGTTGCCCCCTCTCCACGCTTAAAATGAGCGCGAAGAGGGGGCTTTTTTATGCGTAAACCATGTAATGTATAGGCGTAATGTATTGATCCCAGAGAGAGGGTCACATATGCCTCAAAAACGCCCTACAAAGCCCAGAGCCGAGCGCAACCAAGGCGGCCTGTATGAGAAGAAGGCTTGCTGGATTGATAAGACCACAGGCAAGAAACACCCCTACAAATATTGGCAAGCCAGCAGAGACATAGCCGAAGGACATCTCCCAGAAGGAATGACAAGAAAGCGGATCACCGGAAGCGGAAAGACAAAGAGTGAGGCACGCATTCGTTTAGAGGAAAATGTCGCTCGCTTTCATCGGGGAGAGCCTTCGGGAAGAACCAAGCGAAAGCCCAAGCCCAAACACACCTTGGCCAGCCTTTATGATGAATGGCAGTTGAAAAACAAAGCCGGGCGAGTCTCCGACATTATGTATGCCAAATACAACGGATACGGCAAGCACATCAAGAGATCCTTGGGCCATATTCACCTGGACGCTTTAGAGGAAGATCACCTAGCCGGATTTTTCTCCACCGCCCTGCCACGCTTAAAGAATGCCAAAGGCGAACCACTTTTAGGCTCGGCGGCCCGAAGAAATATTTATATGGCTTTGAGTGGCTGTTTTTCTTATGCCGTTGATAAAGATTACTTAAAAAAGAACCCGCTTAGTCCTATTGAAGTTCCCAAGAGAACACTTCCGAAAGACGATATAGAAAAAGCTATCGCCGACGGTATTCGCCTCGTGAATAAACTCAAGGAGGAAAACGACCCCGATTATTGTCGCTGGCTCTTTAGCCTTCTGGGACTTCGTAGAGCCGAACGCATCGGGTTGGATTGGTCGAATATCAAGGGATTGGAAAGTGACAAACCAGAGTTGATAATCACGCAACAACTGGCCAGAACAGCAAAGAAGGAAGATGGAGGGTGGATCATCAAAGAGACGAAGACAAAAAGAACACGGGTAATCGTCCTTCCAGAACCTTGGATCTCAACTCTTCGGGAGCACA
>JAHEXJ010000046.1 GCA_023252155.1 Actinomycetes bacterium
GGAACGGCCACACCGGCGCCTTAATTGCGAAGGCAATGAAGAATCCGATGAACAGAACATTCTGCGTCATCGAACTCATGTGAAGATGCGCAAGGGCGTTTATATCGAAGGTGTGTCCGCCTTGTTCGCCCGATAGAACATAGAGGGCAATAATCGAGGCGAGCATCAGCAATCCACCGAAGAGGCTGTAAATGAGGAACTTAACCGCCGCGGCTGAACGTGCGCCGGTTCCGTATCCGCCGATGAGGAAATAAACCGGCACGAGCATTGCTTCGAAGAAGACATAGAAGAGGAATACGTCGGTCGAGGCAAATACCCCGATCATCATGGTTTCAAGAACAAGCATGAGAACGTAGAAGGTCTTAACACTCCATCGCCCACCGACCGCTTCGTTCCAGCCAGCCAGCACAACAATGGGAGCCAACAAAACCGAGAGCAAAATCAACACCAGCGCAATGCCATCTACGCCAACTGCATAGTTGATGCCTAGTGAAGGTATCCACGAATGCGTTTCGACGAATTGGAAATTTACGTTGTCTCGTTGGAAATGAGTGGCCATCGCAATAGCTGTCCCCGCTACAACTAAGGTCGTCGCTAGGGCCACTCGCTTGACCAGCAGGTCATTCGCTTTCGGAAGCACGCTAATTAAAAGCGCGCCAAGCAATGGCAGTACGCCGAGAGAGGTTAACCAGTTAGCGCTATTCATCACAGTGTGACCACCCATATCGCGGCGATTAAGCCGATTGCTCCGAGCAAAATCCACATGGCATAACTCCGGACAAAACCAGTCTGCGTATTTCGAAGCGTCGAGCCCGTCCCCACAGTCATTCTCGCCACACCTCGAACGGCCCCGTCAATTAAGGCTTTATCGGCTACCACGAGACCCTGCGTGAGTTTCTGGCCAGGACGCATGAAGACAGCCTCGTTGAAGTCATCTTGCAGCAAGTCCCTTCGAGCAATCTTCGTGAAGATCGAAACATTTTCAGGAGCAACAACCGGCACTTGAGAACGCAGATACTTCATGATCGCAATTCCTACGCCGATCAGCACAGCCACCAGAGCCATAATCGAAACGACAGCCGGCTTCAACATTTCGCTGCGATGCTCTGGGTTCGGAGCCACAACTGGTGCCAACCAATTAACAAGCGAATTTCCGTGAGTGAAAATGAATCCGGAGGCAACCGAGCCAACGGCAAGAAGCACCATCGGAATCCACATCAAGGCAGGCGACTCGTGAGGATGCGCTTTCTCATCCCAGCGCTTGTTTCCTGCAAAGGTCATTACTACAACTCGGGTCATGTAGAACGCCGTGATTGCAGCGCCCAACATCGCCGCGCCACCGAGAGTTACTCCTTTAATCCCACCCATATTGAAGGCGACCTCAATGATCTTGTCCTTCGAATAGAAGCCGGCAAAAGGAGGGACTCCGATGATCGCTAGGTAACCAAGTCCAAATGTCGCAAAAGTGATTGGCATAAATTTTCGAAGGCCGCCGTAGCGACGCATATTCACTTCGTCATCCATACCGTGCATGACGGATCCTGCACCAAGGAACATTCCTGCCTTGAAGAAACCGTGAGTGAGAAGATGCATGATCGCGAAGGCATAACCAACTGGTCCAAGACCTGCGCCCAGAACCATGTAACCGATTTGCGACATAGTGGAGGCAGCAAGGGCCTTCTTAATGTCATCTTTGGCCATACCGATTACCGCACCGAAAAGAAGCGTGATCGCACCGATAATGGCGACCAGAAGTTGAGCAGTAGGCGCCGCATCAAAGATAAAGTTTGAGCGCACAATCAAATAGACACCGGCGGTAACCATCGTTGCCGCGTGGATCAATGCGGACACTGGCGTTGGGCCTGCCATTGCGTCCCCGAGCCATGCCTGTAATGGGAATTGAGCAGACTTACCTGTAGCCGCCACCAGCAACATAATTCCGATTGCGGTCAGCGCGCCTGTAGATGCTTGTCCTGCATGCTCCTTAACGCCAGCAAATGAGACAGTGCCAAGCGTTGCGAAGGAAATCATGATTGCCAGCGATAGACCAAGGTCACCCACGCGGTTTGCAACGAAAGCCTTCTTAGCTGCAGTGGCATACGTTGGCTTCTGATTCCAAAACCCAATAAGCAAGTAGGAGGCAAGGCCAACGCCTTCCCACCCGACATAAAGGTTGAGGTATGAATCGCCCAAAACAAGCAAGAGCATCGCGGCGATGAAAAAATTCAAGTACGCGAAGAAGCGTCGACGATCTAGGTCATGAGACATATACGCGATCGAATAAATATGAATCAGAGTTCCGACGCCAGTGATCAGAAGAACGAAGCAGATTGAGAGCTGGTCGAGCATCAAACCAGCATTTACATGAAATGTGCCAACGGAAATCCAACTGAAAAGATTCTGAGTAACTGCGCGGTTGCTGCCCGATCGCGAGAGCATCTGTGAAAAGAGATACAGGCCAACTCCGAAGGAACTTGCCGACAATGCAGTGGCAAATAGATGACCCCACTTATCGGATCGACGTCCTGCCAGCATTAGTATTGCCGATCCAAAGAGCGGCAATGCAATCAGGTATACGAGCAAGTTACTAGTCATCGGGTCACCGCTTCAACAAACTGGCATCATCAACTGATGCCGAACGACGTGATCGATATATCGTCACGATAATTGCAAGGCCAACGACGACTTCGCACGCCGCCACCACCATCGTGAAGAAGGCCATCACTTGGCCATCTAGATTTCCGTTGATTCGGGCGAAGGATACGAACGCTAGGTTTGCCGCGTTCAGCATGAGCTCGATGCACATGAAGACAACTATCGCGTTCCGGCGAACTACGACGCCGATCGCTCCAATAGTGAAGAGAAGTGCTGCTACATATAAATAATTGGCTGGATTCACTTGTCTTCCCCTTCCGACTCTTCTGCTTGACCAAGTTGGAACGGGCTTGAATCAATCACATCCCCGCGTGCTTCCAGCATCGCCGAAATTGATGTCGGTGCGGCACTTCCATCGGGAAGCAGCGCCGGAACGTCAACGGCATTATGCAGAGCGTAAACACCTGGATTTGCAAGGCCGGCGGTCTCAGCAAGGGATCCGGTGCGAAAGCGCAAGATCGAAAGATCGCGTTGGGTTGGTCGCTGATGAACTCGGTGGTTATGGGCCAGGACCATTGCGCCAAGGGCGGCCGTAATAAGTAGGGCGGAGACAACTTCAAATGCCCACACATACTTCGAGAAAAGAAGTTCGGCCAGAGCAGGAACATTTCCGTTGGCGTTCGCACTATCCAGTCCCACGATCTGGTGACCAAGAGTTGCTCGGCCGATCAATGAAACGAGTAAGCCACCGAACCCGATGAAAGCCAAAATCGCGATCGGACGAAGTCCCTTAATTGTCTCCTTCAGCGAATCCGCCGAATCGACTCCGACAAGCATGAGAATGAAGAGGAAGAGCATCATGACTGCGCCGGTGTAGACGACAACCTGCACAATTCCGAGGAATAGTGCGCCTTGCGCAATGTAGAAGATGGCCAGAGTAATCATGACCCATGCCATCAATATCGCCGAATGTACTGCCTTCTTAACGAGGAGCATTCCAAGGGCTGCGATAACAGCAAGTGGGCCGAGAATCCAAAACATCGTCGCTTCTGGAGCTGCAGTCTTTCCGACTTCAAGTGCAAGGTTTATCACTTCTGCACCTCCTGCGATGGGTGAAATCCGAGAACGTCGCCCTTGTAGTAATTCGTGTCGTCCATTTCTGGATACATGGGGTGCGGCGGCATCAGCATTCCATCGCGTAATGGGGCAAGAAGGTCGGCCTTTTCAAAAATCAACTTGCTACGAGAATCGTCAGCGAGTTCGTATTCGTTGGTCATCGTCAATGCCCGAGTCGGACAGGCCTCAATGCACATTCCGCAGAAAATGCACCGCAAATAGTTGATTTGATAGACCTTGCCGTAGCGCTCACCAGGAGACATGCGATGTTCTTCGGTGTTTGATTCACCCTCAACGTAGATGGCATCTGCAGGACATGCCCAAGCACAGAGTTCACAACCGATGCACTTCTCTAATCCGTCTGGGTGACGATTTAGTTGATGGCGTCCATGGAAGCGAGGCGCAGTCGGTTCCTTGACATCGGGGTATTCAACAGTGTTTACCTTCTTGAACATTGTTTTGAAAGTAACCCAGAAGCCCTTCATCTGCTTAGGGAAACTCCTAGCGCCTTCAGTTGTAACAGGTTCGGTAGGCACAGCCACCAAGCCAAGATCTCGGTAAGTGCGCTCTACTTCATGGTTCTCAGCCACGCGAGACCTCCGATTGTGCACTTGGACCATTTGAAGTTGGAATGGCAGGTACTGGGAATGATGGCTCTGAAATTTCCGCTTCGGGGGCCGACTCGCTTCGTTTCTTTGCCGAGTCGTAGGCGAAACTTCCGATCAAGACGACGAGGACAATTCCCACTGCAAATCCAAGGACACCACCGCGTGAGGTACCACGCAAAGACATGACTCGCATTGTCGCCACAATCAAGATCCAGAACAAACTTGCAGGGATCAAGACTTTCCAGCCAAATTTCATGAACTGGTCGTAACGAAGACGTGGCAACGTACCGCGCAACCAGACGAAGATGAAGAAGAAGAAAATCACCTTTGCAAAGAACCAGACAATGGTGAACCAGCCACCAAGCCAGCTTTCAGTAAATGTAAGTCCAGGTAGCGCGTGGTAGCCACCGAGGAAGAGCGTGGTAGCCAATGCTGAGACCGCAACGATGTTTACATATTCAGCCAAGAAGAAGAGTGCGAACTTCAAAGATGAATACTCAGTGTGGAATCCTCCGACCAGTTCGCCTTCGGCCTCGGCTAGGTCGAAGGGTGCTCTGTTGGTCTCGCCCACCATTGAAATCGCATAGATAACAAAGGATGGGAAGAGAACTATCGAATACCACCACTTTTGTTGGGCAGCCACGATTTCAGAAGTTGACATTGAGCCGGCGTAGATGAAAACAGCAACCAGCGACAGGCCCATCGCAACTTCATAAGAAATTACTTGTGCGCTGGATCGAAGGCCACCCAGAAGTGGGTAGGTCGAACCTGACGACCAACCCGCGAGGATGATTCCGTAGACGCCCACCGATGCAATTGCCAGAACGTAGAGAACGCCAACTGGAAGATCGGTCATTTGCATTGCTGTCTTGTGACCGAACAACGAGACCGGCCCGCTCATAGGAATAACTGCGAAGGACATAAAGCACGTTGTCGCGCTAATGATCGGGGCAATAATGAAAACGATCTTGTCAGCAGCGGCAGGAATTAGATCCTCCTTCAACGCTAACTTCACGCCGTCCGAGAGACTTTGAAGCAGGCCTTGGGGACCAACTCTGTTAGGTCCGATTCGCATCTGCATACGAGCAACGATTCGACGTTCGGCCCAGATGGCCATCAGTGTTGCCAGCACGGCAATTATGAAAACGAAGACGCCCTTGACCAGAATTATCCAGCCTGGGTCTTGACCGAGGATTTGCGCTGTAGTCATTAGTCCTTCACCACCGTTACGAGTGAACCGCTTGCGACACCAAGAGTGGCAAGTACATGTGAACCAAGCGAATTACGTGGCAACCAAACCGCGTCATCGTGAATTGCCTCGACAAGAACGGGCAGAACGACCGCGCCGTGCTGGTTGGAAACCCGTACGGAATCGCCATCAGCTACGCCAAGGACACTTGCTCGCTTTGGCGAAATGACGACAACGCTCTTTCGAGCGGTGCCTGCCAAATTGTCTTCGCCCTCTTGCAATGAACTTTCATCGAGCAAACGACGCCACGAGGTGAGCACTGCCTGGTCGGCGGCGATCTTCGGGACGGGTACCGATGCAACGGGGCTGAAATTCAACTTAGCGCCATCCCATTCTCCAAAGGCAGCAAACTCATTAGCGGCAGATTTCACGGATGAAATTCCCATGGGACGAGCGAGTTCGTCGGCGATCATCGAAAGAATTCGTACATCAGACCTATTTAATGAATCCGGAACAGCAACTTCGAAGAATCTCGAGCGGCCCTCCCAATTCATAAATGACCCGGATTTTTCTGGAACAGCCGCAACGGGTAGCACGACGTCTGCAATCTTCGTGACCTCACTTGGTCGGATTTCAAGGCTCACAACGAAGGCGCTCTTGAGTGCCTTTATCGCCGCAGCGTTATTTCCTGAATCGTGAGGGTCAACTCCACCGACCACAAGTGCGTGAATCTGATCTGAGTTTACTGCCGCGAAAATGCCTTCGCTGCTTAATCCAATTTCGCTAGGTAACTTCTCCACGCCCCACATTGCCGATACATCTGCGCGCGCTGCAGCATCGGTAACAGGACGTCCTCCTGGCAAAACGTTGCCAATGGCTCCTGCTTCGAGTGCTCCGCGCTCGCCGGCACGACGAGGAATCCAAGCGATTTTGGCGCCCGTGCGATCCGCAAGGGCTACGACTGCAGAGAGGGCACCGGCACTTTCACTTGCGCGCTCGCCAACGAGAATCACGGACTGTGCCGTGAGTTCTTGCTTGGCGATTGCCTCGGCTTCTGCCCCTGGGGCCACCGAAACGAAATTCGCCTTGAGCTTTTCATTGCCGATCGAAAGTTTGCTTGCAATCGCGGTCACCTTCAGGCCGCGCTTTCGGACCTGCTTGTGAACACGTAAGAAGACGATTGGCGATTCTTCTTCAGCCTCAAAGCCCACAAGCAAAACAGAATCGGCGCGATCGATATCAGCGTTTGATGTTATTGATCCGACAACCCTCGAGGCCAGAAATTCACGTTCTTCATCGCTTGAAATACGTGCGCGGAAGTCAATGTCGTTGGTGCCAAGTGCCACGCGAGCAAACTTGCTGTATCCGTACGCATCTTCAACGGTAGTTCGACCGCCGACAAGGACACCTGCTCGCTTTCCGCGCAGACCGTTGGCCGCAGCCGCAATTGCTTCCGGCCATGATGCAATCTGTAATTCGCCCGACGCATCGCGAACCATCGGATGCGTGAGGCGATCGGGGGCAGTCACGTACTTGAAAGCCCAACGACCCTTGTCGCAGTTCCATTCCTCGTTTACTTCAGGATCATCCCCAGCAAGTCGACGAAGCGTCTTGCTGCGACGAACATCCGTGCGAAGGGAGCAACCCGACGCGCAGTGCTCACATGCAGAAGGGGTCGATACCAAATCAAATGGACGTGATCGGAAGCGGTAGGAAGCACCAGTTAGCGCGCCCACTGGGCAAATTTGCACCGTGTTTCCAGAGAAGTACGACTCAAATGGTTGGTTTTCGTAGATGCCAACTTGCTGAAGCGCGCCACGTTCGTTCAAAGTGATGAATGGGTCGGCTGCAATCTGATCCGAGAAACGGGTACATCTGGCGCAAAGAATGCATCGCTCGCGATCAAGAAGCACCTGGGAAGAAATGTTTATCGGCTTTTCGAAAGTGCGCTTCTTGCCTTCAAAGCGAGACTCGGCACGGCCGTTGCTCATCGCCTGATTCTGAAGAGGACACTCGCCACCTTTATCGCAAACAGGGCAGTCCAAAGGATGGTTGATCAGAAGAAATTCCATAACGCCCTTTTGCGCTTTTTCAGCGACAGGCGATGTTAATTGAGTCTTGACGACCATTCCTGGTTCAACGGGAATCGTGCACGAGGCTTGAGGCTTTGGAAATGCGCGACCATTAATTTCGATATCTACCAGGCACTGTCGGCATGCTCCTACTGGATCCAGCAACGGGTGGTCACAGAAACGTGGAATCTGAATTCCAAGTTTCTCGGCGGCTCGAATTACCAGAGTGCCTTTGGGAACGCTAACTTCAAATCCATCAATAACTACAGTTATCAAATCAACCACTTGTGCAGTTTGTTCTTGCGTAGTCACTCTTAGGCACCTGCCTTCGCGCTTGCAAATAACGTAGAAGCGTATGGATCGAATGGGCATCCACCGTGAGTGAAATGTGCAATGTACTCGTCGCGGAAATGCTTGATGGATGAAGTAATCGGACTGGTAGCACCATCACCCAGTGCGCAGAAGGCACGTCCAAGGATGTTCTCGCAGAGATCCAACAATTTGGCCAAGTCGGCTTCGCTTCCTTTTCCATTTTCGAGATCGCGCAGGATTTGAACTAACCAATAGGTACCCTCACGGCATGGGGTGCACTTTCCGCAAGACTCGTGCTTATAGAACTCGGACCATCTAAGTACCGCGCGTACAACGCATGTTGTTTCGTCGAAGATCTGCAGAGCCTTGGTTCCGAGCATCGACCCGGCCGCAGCTACGCCTTCATAATCCAAGGGAGTATCAAGTTGAGCCGCGGTAAAAATCGGGGTTGAAGATCCACCTGGCGTCCAGAACTTAAGTTGGTGGCCCTCACGGACACCCCCCGCAAGATCTAATAGCTCGCGCAGAGTAATGCCCAGCGGCGCTTCGATCTGACCTGGGTTGGTTACGTGACCAGAGAGGGAATAAATGGTCATTCCCTTGCTCTTTTCAGTACCCATTGAGGAGAACCATTCGGCACCACGATTGATAATCGATGGAACCGAAGAAATTGATTCGACGTTGTTAACGACTGTCGGGCGTGCGTATAGACCTGCAATGGCGGGGAATGGTGGGCGCAAACGTGGCTGGCCGCGGAAACCTTCGAGTGAATCGAGGAGCGCGGTTTCTTCCCCGCAGATGTAGGCACCGGCACCGACATGAAGAACTAACTCGAGATCGACTCCGCTTCCAAAAATATTCTTTCCAAGATATCCGGCGGCATATGCATCTTGAATCGCTTGCTGGACACGGCGAACAACATGAGTGACTTCGCCACGTACATACACGAATGCGTACTTCGCGCGAATGGCATATGAAGCGATGATCATGCCCTCAACAAGAACGTGAGGATTTGCAAGAAGAAGCGGCATGTCCTTGCATGTGCCAGGTTCTGATTCGTCTGCATTTACAACTAGATAGTGATCCTTGTTATCGCCTTGTGGAATAAATCCCCACTTCATACCGGTGGGGAATCCCGCGCCACCGCGACCGCGCAATCCAGAGTCCTTGATCAATTGGATCACTGCATCTGGTTCCATCTTCAAAGCCTTTTCGGCGGCTTTATATCCGTCATGGCGCTTGTAACCGGCCATCGTGAACGAATCCTTCTCGTCCCAATGCGCAGAAAGTACCGGGGTAAGTGTCGTCATTATTTAGCCCCGTCCTGGTTCTTGGAAAGTTTCAAACCAAGCAAAGATGCTTCTCCAGCCTGAACACCTTCAGCAGCGCGACCATCACTTAAGCCAGCAAGCACGGCAGAATTTTCTTTCCAGGTCGGCAAAGAGTTAGGTCCACGTGTTGGAGCTGGCGGATTGCCTTCACGCATCGCATCCACAAGATCCTTCGCCGATTGAACCGTCTGATTGTCGTAGAACTCCCAGTTGGCCATTACGACAGGTGCGTAATCACAGGCAGCGTTGCACTCGATGTGCTCGAGGGAAACTTTGCCGTCTTCGGTTACCCCATCATTTTCCAACCCGAGATGGTCTTTTAGCCCTGCAAATATTGCATCCCCACCCATAACGGCGCAAAGAGTATTAGTACAAACGCCCACGTGATACTCCCCTACCGGCTTGCGCTTGTACTGGGTGTAAAAAGTAGAGACCGCCGAAACTTCAGCGGTCGCGAGATCAAGCTTATTGGCAATGAGTTCAATGCCTTCGTTGGTTATGAACCCATCTCGGGATTGAACGTAGTGAAGCAAAGGCATGATCGCCGAACGGGACCGTTGATAGCGTTTGATGATGGAATCCATCACTTGAATATCTTGATCAGTAAACGCCATTAGCGATCAACACCGCCCATCACAGGATCGATAGAAGCAACAGCGGCTACGACGTCGGCGATCAAACTGCCCTCGCACATTGCAGAAGTTGATTGAAGGTTGTTAAAGGAAGGTTCGCGGAAATGAAGACGGTATGGCTTGGTTCCGCCATCGGACACAAGGTGCACGCCGAGTTCGCCACGAGGAGATTCGACAGCGGTGTAGACCTGACCGGCAGGAACTCGGAATCCTTCGGTCACCAATTTGAAGTGATGAATAAGTGATTCCATGGACTCGCCCATGATGTCGCGAATGTGATCGAGAGAGTTTCCAAGTCCGTCGCCACCAAGTGCCAACTGCGATGGCCATGCAATTTTCTTGTCAGCGACCATTACCGGAGCGCCTTGAAGTTTTTCTAGCTTGTCAACACATTGCTCGATGATTCGAAGCGACTGTTCCAACTCGTTCATGCGGATGAGGAAGCGTCCGTACACATCGCAGGTATCTGCAGTAACAACATCGAAGTTGTAATCCTCATAGCCGCAATAAGGCTGGATCTTGCGTAGATCCCATGGCATGCCTGTTGATCGGAGCACGGGGCCTGTAATACCCAATGTCGTACAGCCTGCAAGATCTAGGTACCCGACTCCTGCGGTGCGGCCCATCCATATCGTGTTTCCGATGAGGATGCTGTCGTTGTCCTTGAAATCGCGACGAAGTTCTTTAACTACTTCGCGAATCTTCGAAAGCGCATTAGGTGGTAGGTCTTGAGCCACGCCACCGGGGCGGACATAGGCCATATTCATGCGCAAACCCGCGACCATTTCAAAGACGTCTAGGCATTTCTCGCGTTCACGGAAGCAGAAGATCATTGGCGAAAGTGCGCCAAGTTCAAGTGCTCCAGTGCCCAGGGCAACCATGTGCGATGAGATTCGGTTGAATTCCATCATCATGACGCGGATTACCGTGGCGCGCTCTGGGACGTCGTCAGTAATTCCTAGAAGTTTTTCAACACCAAGACAGTACGCCGTCTCATTGAAAAGCGGAGCCAGGTAATCCATACGAGTTACAAAGGTGACGCCCTGTGTCCAGCTTCGGTACTCGGCGTTCTTTTCAATTCCGGTGTGAAGGTAGCCGATGCCGGCACGAAGTTCGGTGATTGTTTCGCCTTCAAGTTCGAGCACAAGACGCAATACACCGTGTGTTGATGGATGCTGCGGTCCCATGTTGACGACAACGCGTTCTTCTTTGGTCGCCCCAATTTCAGTTACGAGCGAATCCCAATCTCCACCGGTAACCGAGAAAACTGTTCCTTCGGTGGTTTCGCGAGAAGATGCGTATGGATCTTGCATTGTGCTCATCGGTATGACCTGCGCTCATTGGGAGGTGGCACTGTCGCGCCCTTGTACTCAACTGGAATTCCACCGAGTGGATAATCTTTTCGTTGCGGATGTCCGCGCCAGTCATCTGGCATCAAGATGCGAGTAAGACCAGGATGTCCGTCAAAAATTATTCCGAACATGTCGAAAGTTTCTCGCTCATTCCAGTTGTTGCCGCCCCAGACTTCGACCAGCGAAGGAAGATGCGGATCGGATTCTGGAATTGAAACCTCAAGGCGAACACGTTGGTTTCGGGTCATTGAAAGAAGTGGATAGACAGCATGAAGCTCGCGACCGGTTTCATTTGGATAGTGAACTCCGCTAACACCGAGGCACATTTCAAAGAGCAGTTTGTCGCGCAAGACAAGAGCGACTTCGGCCAACTTTTCGCGCTTTACATGCAGAGTAAGTTCGCCTCGATCAACAACAACGCGTTCAATTGCATCTGAAAAATCCGGGTATGCGCGCTCAAGATCATCGGCAACATCATCGAAATATCCGCCATATGGGCGCTCACTTGAGCCCGGTTTGGCGACAGATCGGACTAGACCACCAAATCCTGAAGTATCACCAGTGCCGGAAGTGCCAAATAATCCATGTCCTACTGATAAATCCTTCTCTTTCGTCACGCGAGCAACCCCTCCAATTGAATGGTTGGCTTGGCGGCCATCGCTGCGGCTTCTACTTCTCTGATGACCTGCGCACGGTTTGATCCAAGTTTTTCGTTGCTGATTTGTTCGTGCAATTTCAAGATTGCGTCCATCAACATCTCGGGTCGCGGTGGGCAACCTGGCAGATAAATGTCTACCGGCACTACGTGATCTACGCCTTGAACAATTGCGTAGTTGTTGAACATTCCACCAGATGAAGCGCAAGCACCCATTGCAATAACCCACTTTGGCGCAGCCATTTGATCGTAAATCTGACGCAAAACCGGCGCCATCTTGTTGGAGACGCGACCGGCGACGATCATGAGATCTGCCTGACGAGGCGATGCGCGGAAAACTTCCATTCCAAATCTTGCCAAGTCATATCGACCCGCGCCTGCCGCCATCATTTCGATTGCGCAACAAGCCAATCCGAATGTTGCCGGCCACAAAGAACTCTTGCGCATGTAACCCGCAAGTTTTTCAACGCTTGTTAAGAGGAATCCGCTGGGTAACTTCTCTTCTAGACCCACAATTAATCCCACTCCAGTCCGCCGCGGCGCCACACGTACGCATACGCGACAAATACTGTGGCGATGAAGATTCCCATTTCCACTAA
>JAHEXJ010000082.1 GCA_023252155.1 Actinomycetes bacterium
GACATTATTCACCGAGGTCAGGCAACACAGATGTCTGACTTGGCAGTTCGCTGGAACTGCAAGGCAGGCAAGTGCGGATCTTGTTCGATGGAGATCAACGGCAAGCCTCGCCTTGCTTGCATGACACGCATGAATATGTTTGAAGAAGGCGAGACCATCACGGTCACACCTCTTCGCGCATTCCCGGTCATCCGAGATTTGGTTACCGATGTTTCCTTCAACTTCAAGAAGGCGATGGAGATTCCAGCCTTTGAACCACCTGCTGATCTGAAGCCTGGTGAGTTCCGGATGCAACAGGTCGATGTTGAGCGCAGCCAAGAATTCCGAAAGTGCATCGAGTGCTTCCTGTGTCAGGACACTTGCCACGTCATCCGTGATCACGAGGAGAACAAAAAGTCCTTCGCGGGACCTAGGTTTTTCATCCGCATCGCAGAGCTAGATATGCACCCACTCGATATCTTGAAGAATCGCAAGCAGACTGCCCAGGAGAAGCACGGCTTGGGAATGTGCAACATCACCAAATGCTGCACCGAGGTCTGCCCCGAGCACATTCGGATCACTGACAACGCGATTATTCCTATGAAAGAACGCGTTGTTGACGTCAAATACGATCCACTTCGGTGGTTGGGCAGCAAAATCAGCAAACGCGAGGGTATTGTTTAATACATGCGTTTGATTCTTCGTTGGATAGCTCTAGCAATTGCAATATGGGCCGCGACTGCGGTCGTACCTGGAATTACTGTCCACGGTGGTGCCCGAACCTACCTGTGGGTCGCCCTGCTCTTTGGGCTCATTAACGCCGTACTTGGCTCGATCGTGAAAGTTCTTACTTTCCCGGTCACCCTGATTACCTTTGGCCTATTCATATGGGTTATTAATGCGGCGATGCTCGAACTAACCGCGAGATGGAGTTCAAAATTAGATATCAAGGATTTTTGGACTGCGCTCTTTGCAAGTTTGATCATTAGCATCGTGAGCAGCCTGCTCCGTGGGGTTTACAAGAAGGCGACGCCATTCTAAAAGCGGCTCGCTGGGTCGCACTGGGTGGCATTCTTGGCTCGCTTCTGCGTTGGTCGCTTTCAACCGCCCTAGATCACAATCGCGCGGGAACACTTCGTGCCAACCTGCTCGGAGTGGCCCTGGCTTCCTTTTTCTTAGTGTGGATGGAACATCATGGGAGTGATGCACTTCGACACTTCTTACTTCCCGGTTTCTGCGGCGGACTCACAACTTTCTCATCAGTTGCTCTACTGACTGCGAATTCGACCGGAGCCACCTTCGCCCCAAATTTAGGTTTCACCTATCTTCTTGAGACTTTGGCCCTAAGTCTTCTTGTAGTTGCCGTTGCCATCCCCCTGGCTCGCAAGATCTTTTCGGTGAAGACATGACTGCGATTCTTGTAATAATCGGAGCCGGCCTTGGCGCTTCCAGTCGATTTCTACTCGACCAGTACCTTCGAAGATTCATCAAGTACCCCTATGGGATTCTGGTGGTCAATGTTCTCGGCTCATTTGTTATTGGCTTGACGGTTGCCCATCCACAAAGCGTTGCAATGCTCTATCGAGTGGGCTCTGTCGACAACATGCACGCGCTTGTGGCAATTGGTTTCGCTGGCGCTTTCACCACTTGGTCAACCTTTATCCTTGACCTTTATCTAGCGTACGAACTCAAACAGTACAAGAGCGCAATTACAAACCTTCTACTATCGATTACTTTTGGACTAATGGCCGTTGCGTTGGGAATGCACTTAGCCCAATAAACTTGCCATCCACGCTTCAATTTCATCAGGGTGGCGGGGAAGTGAGTTGCTCAAGATCCTGCAGCCATCTTCTGTGACAACAACATCGTCTTCGATTCGAATACCGATACCTCGGAATTCGGGGGCGAAGAGCTCATCATCGGGCTGGATATAAAGGCCAGGTTCGACGGTTAGGACCATGCCGACCTTCAATGTTCCTTCGGCATACTGATCCTTTCTTGCCTGCGAACAGTCATGAACATCAAGCCCGAGCATGTGGCTTACTCCGTGAAGTGTCCAGCGACGGTGCAGTCCAGAGTCTGGTTGCAGTGATTCTTCTGCGCTAACACTTAGGACTCCCATATCTGCAAGCCCTTGGGCCAGGACTCGTTGCGACGCTTCGTTGATGTCGGTCCAATCGGCTCCTGGCTTTACTGCTTCAAAGCCAGCTTTCTGTGCTTCATAAACCAGCATGTACAAAGATCGTTGCGCAGGAGAGAACTTTCCGCTTATTGGCAATGTACGAGTTACATCCGCTGTGTAATACGAATCTCTCTCGGCGCCGGCATCTAGCAAGAGCAACTCTCCGAGTTTTACATCGCCATCGTTGCGAATCCAATGAAGCGTGCAAGCGTGTGATCCGGATGCCGCGATCGTGTTGTAACCCGTGTCATTGCCTTCAATGCGGGCACGGCCAAAGAACGCGGATTCGATAACGCGCTCGCCACGAGGAGTATTTACGGCTGCAGGCAAGACTCGAACAACGTCAGCAAAACCACGTGCGGTAATGTCGCATGCCGCTTGCATTTCATCAACCTCGTACTTGTCCTTGAGCATGCGTGCACCAGAAGTGAAAGTTAGGAATTCGGCTTCACGTTTATGCACCTTTACCTTTTCATCAAGGGACTTGTCTTCCCCGCGAATGAGAAGCGTTTCAGTCTTGTCCCCGAGAATTTCGGCAAGAAGATTTACGTGGCGAGTTTCGAGTTCATAACGAGCTTGCGCTTCCTCCGTCGTAAAACGACGTCCAACCCAGAGTTCTCCATAACGGGCATCGCGATAGAAAGCATCGGTGTCGCGAGTCGACCGCGGGTTGATGTACAACAAAGGCTGGTGTCCAACGCCATTTGGCTCCATAACCAGAACCGCGTCGGCAGTTGCTTCGACGCCAGCAACTCCCGTGTAGTAGACGAATGCAGAGTGTGGTCGGAAGTTGTAATCGGAATCATTGCTTCGAACCTTAAAATTGCCAGCGGGGATGACGAGGCGAATTCCAGGAAACGCTTCTGAGAGTGCATCTCTTCGTGCTACACACCACGGGACTGCGGGGGCAACTGTGATTCCGTGCAATGGTGACTGTGCCCAACCGGTCTTCATCAATGCTGCATAAGCCTCGGAAGGCGCAGGATCATGTGCTCTCTTGCTCGTTGGGGGCGTGGTTGCTTTTTCACTCATTTGCCTAGGGTACACACCTGATAATGGTCGGCAAGGTGAGCCATTTCGTGAAATATGACCCGAGGATTGCCTGTAAACTCCCCAAGTACTCGGAGACGTCGCATAGCCCGGTCGAGTGCGCCTCACTGCTAATGAGGTAACCCAGAAATGGGTTCGGAGGTTCAAATCCTCTCGTCTCCGCCACCCCGACCTTTTCATTGCCGGATGCTTTTTAGGACTGAATTGCTCTCCGCTTACGTAGGCCAAGAAACAGCAGAAGAGCCACACTCATCGCGATTATGAAAATCAGAGGTCCGGTTCCGATACCGGAAATCCATTGGGTGATTCTCGATTGAAGTGCGACCGTAAACGAGATGACTGGATCGGCCGACTGGCTACCATGCAAAATTCGTATTTCATACCAGCCGTACCAGATTTCATAGAGACCGACAATAAGGAGCAAATATCCACTCGCAATTGAGATTTTTCCTTGCGATCGCTTCAGTCTTATAATCAAATTGGATTTGGCGGCAGCGACCAGTAAGGCCAGCGTCAATACAACGCTTCCCATTCCCAGTGAATAGGTTAAGAACAGCATCAAGATCCGGACTAAGTCCCGATTGTGAATTGCGGCCGCTGTTATCGCCAAAAATGGTCCGATTGTGCAAGAGAGTGAAGCCAGGGCAAAAGAGACGCCATACCCAACTTGTGATGGCCAATGGCGGGTAGGGGCAACATTGGGGTTGAGCAACTTTTTTAGTACGAGCACTTTCCCGAATATTAGGGAGAGCGATATAGCAAGTAGTAGAACTCCCACGATCATGGTTGCAAGCGGTAGGAATTTGGCGATCGCCCCCGCAAATGATGTAAGCAGCAAGGCAAATCCACCGAAAACGGCGATGAAACCGGAGGTCATCCCCAAACTAAATCGGACTGCACGAACGTTTTGATGCCAGCGGTTCACGCGAACTTCGTCCCCAGCAATTATGGAACCTAAATATGCAGGTAAAAGTGCGAAACCGCATGGATTAAATGCCGCCAGCA
>JAHEXJ010000010.1 GCA_023252155.1 Actinomycetes bacterium
GTGACTCTTGACACGTAATTACTTCTGTCATAAAATTAATTTAGCAACACGATCTCGACATCCACTTCCCGGGCTGTCCCAGCAACGATTGGAGTAAAGCAGTGAAAACTTCTACTAAATGGGGTTCGGCGGCAGCCACCGCGCTTTCCCTTGGACTGTTGTTCTCAGGTCTGCCTTGGGGACTAACAGCGGCATCAGCGGCTGACCCGATAACCATCAACTTCTGGCATGCCTACAGCGAAGGCGGCGGTGAAACGAACGCCATAACCAATCTCTTGATTCCCCGTTTTGAAGCCGAGCACCCTGGCATCATCGTCCAGCAGGCCGCTATTCCATACGACAGCCTGCACCAGAAGTTGCTCGTGGCCGCAGCAGGAGGCGATCTTCCAGATGTTGTGCGAGCCGATCTGGCTTGGGTGCCAGAACTGGCGAATCTTGGGGTCATTGCCCCTCTGAGTACCGAGATGAGCGACTTTAAAAAATATTCAAGCCTCGTTTACCCCGGTCCGCTTGCGACGAACTACTTCAAGGGCAAGTATTACGGCCTCCCCTTGGACACCAACACGCGTGTCATGTTCTGGAACAAGGCAGTTTTTGCTAAAGCCGGTATAAAGAAAGCACCAGCCACTTTTGCAGACCTACTCACGGACGCTCCAAAACTCAAGAAAATTGGAGTGAAGTTATTTGCCGATGGCTCTTATGGCGGCTGGACTTATGAGCCGTGGATTTGGTCTGGAGGAGGCGACCTTACCGACCCCAAATTCACCAAAGCGAGTGGATATATCAACAGTAAGAAGACCATCGCGGTAGTTCAGATGCTGGTCGATATGTACAAGAAAGGCTACATATCTGATTCGATCACTAACAACAAGAGTGCTATTGGTACTGGTGACGGATTGGGTAAGGGCAAGTACGGCACCATCTTCGATGGTCCATGGTTCATTCCGGGCGAGACTGCGCAGTATCCAACATTCAAACTAACAACTAGCCTGATACCAGCGGGCTCTGGCGGAAGCGTGAGTGTGGTCGGTGGCGAAGACGTCGTAATGATGTCGACTACCACGCAGAAGGAAGCTTCTCTTGAATTCATCCGCTACATGTTGAGTTCTGATTGGCAATTAACCATGGCCAAGGTCGGACAGATGCCCGTTAGGCAAGATACAAGCGCACTTCTTCCTTCAATTCAACCTTATTACGCCATATTTGCCAAGCAACTCCTGACTGCAAAAACCCGAATCCCTTCTCCAAACTTTCAGAAGATCGATCAAATTTTTGACGATCAAATGCAGAAAGCATTGACTGGGAAGATGTCGCCCAAAGCTGCGATGGATGCAGCGGCTAAAGCCATCGACCCACTGCTCGCGGGTTAAGGCAACATAACTAGCAAAGCGATCTATAAACCAACAAAGTAATCGGAGGAAGATGATGGGTGAAGTGGGGAATCGGGAGACTAATTTCCGGGCTTCGGGCTCCTCCTCACCCGATCTTCCAACAAGTAGCGTGATTTCCCGTCGACGAAAGTCGTTGGGAAATCACGCTACTGCTTATTTATTCTTACTCCCCGGAATCTCCGTTTTTCTTCTGACCGTTATTTTTCCTATTGTGAAATCGATTCAGATCTCCTTCTACAAATGGATGGTACTTCCAGGAGTCCCTAGCCCATTTCTTGGGTTTGGGAACTACTCGCGCGCACTTCACGACCCAGTTTTTTGGCGCGCATTAGTGAACTCTGGCTTCTATATGCTTGTCACCGTACCTTCGCAAATCATTCTCGGTTTGTTGGCGGCTATATTGTTGAATAAGAAAATCCGCGGCCGTGCCACATTCCGCGTTCTTATCTATCTCCCGGTGATCACAAGTTGGGTCGTCGTGACTTTGCTTTTCCTCTATCTTTTTTCCGGCGACGGAGGCTTCTTCAATTGGATTCTCAAGGATGTCCTCCACCTTGTGAATCAAGACGTTCAATGGTTTGGAAGTAGATGGCCCGCAATGATCGCCATGGCAGCTCTTGGAATCTGGAAAGGAATTGGATGGTCGATGATCATCTTCCTTGCCGCCCTTCAATCAGTGAACCCCGAACTGGTTGAGGCTGCCGCTATCGACGGCGCTGGACCGATAAGAAGGTTCTTTGCCGTGACCATCCCAGCCGTGAGAAGAACAACGACATTTATCAGCATGATGCTAGTCATTGGTGGTTTTAATGTTTTCATCCAGGTCTATCTCATGACTCAAGGCGGGCCTATGGGGGCAACTGAAGTTTTACTCACGTATATGTACAAGCAGGCGTTCACTTATCTCGACTTTGGCTATGGATCAGCCATCGCATTCCTGCTTGCGGCAATCATCCTCGTTCTTTCGGGCGTGCAATGGCGATACTTCCGACCAGATGCCGACTCATGATAGTTGGTAACAAGAAACGTACGAGGCTTATGACCACCTCACGGTTTGTCGCCCTCTGTCTGTTCTCTTTGGTCATGGTCTTACCGTTTCTATACATGGTTTCGACCAGTTTTAAGAAGTACACTTACCTATTTGAGTCTCCCCCTCAGTTCATTCCGAAAGAACCCACTCTGCAGAACTATGTTCAAGCGTGGACGGTTGGCCATTTCTCTAGATATTTCTTCAACAGCCTTTTTGTTACGTCAGTCTCCACCGTGTTTACCGTCGTTTTTGCCTCGATGGCTGCATTCGCATTCGCGAAGTATGTATTTTTTGGCAAGAAAGTTCTATTCATACTCCTTCTTATGGGCTTGGTTGTCCCCGGAATCGTTCTAATCATTCCGCAATTCATTATTGCTAAGCACCTACATTTGATCGATTCGTTTGCTGGCTTAATTCTTTTCTATATCGGAATGAACTTCTCACTCGACACATTTCTTCTGCGCGGCTTTATGGAGGATATCCCGCCGGAACTTGACGACGCTATGAAAGTCGATGGTGCCAACGCATGGACTCGCTTTACACGGCTATACGTACCTCTCTCGCGTCCTGCCTTGGCTACGGTGACACTCTTTTCATTCTTGGCCTCTTGGGACGAATTTGCTTGGGCGATCACGCTTATCAACTCACAAAACAAGAGAACTCTTCCTATAGCCATTGCACTGTTTCATGGCCAACATGCGACAAGCTGGGGTTTGGTCTTCGCGGCATCCCTGATAGCACTGGTTCCGATCATCATCGTCTTCTTAATCACACAAAAACATTTTATCGAAGGATTGAGTACAGGAGCTGTTAAAGGATGAAATATTCATATCTGACACAAGACCCACTAGCGCAGGCGAGTATCGAGTTAATTCTTAAATGGCAAGATAAGAGTGGCGCGTACGTAGCCAGCCCGACCTTCTCTCAATACGGATACGCGTGGTTGCGTGATGGCGCGTTCTGCGCACTGGCAATGCATAATTCTGGCCACCCTGAAAGTGCCTCGAAATTTAACTCTTGGGTAGGCTCGACGGTTCTAAAGTACGAAGATCTCTTCATTCAAGCCAGGTTAAGACTTGAGGATGGCAGAGCAGTTCTTCCCGAGTGCGCTCCCCCGACTCGTTTTCACATGGACGGATCGGTAGAAATTGATCACCATGAAGTCTGGCCAAATTACCAACTAGATGGGTATGGCACTTGGCTTTCGATCTTGTTCCAAACTGAAGAGGAGTACTCACCGTCGCTCATCACTGCAGTCCGCGTCGTGGCAGACTTTCTGGCCCTGGCCTGGCGAAATCCAAGTTATGACTGTTGGGAAGAGGGCGGCGACAAACTTCACGGCTCGACTCTATTAGCAGTTGCTGGGGGTCTAAAAGCAGCAGCAGAAATTATCGATAACGACCTCTACGAGAAAGAGTTTAGGAAGATCCTTGAGGTAATCGAGCGTGATTTCGTCGTCGACGGTCATTTTGGCAAGCACGCCGATGATCTTAGAGTTGATGCAAGTTTAGCCTGGGCTTCACTCCCACACGCCGTCTACGATCCATTGCATCCACTCGTTCGAGGCACACTTGAAGTCATCAAGAACGATTTACGTACACCCACTGGTGGCGTCAAGCGCTACATAGGAGACACGTACTACGGAGGCGGCGACTGGGTTCTACTGGAAGGTCTCCTGGCATGGAACGAAGCCAAGATCGGCAATCGCGATTTTTGGGACAAATCTCGCCAGTGGATTTCATCTATCGCTGACTCCGACTTCTTATTGCCCGAGCAAATTCTCGATCACGTTCAGTGTCCGACAATGGTTTTACCATGGGAAAAAAGATGGGGAAGTTCAGCACACCCGCTTCTCTGGTCACACGCAATGTACCTACTGATGCTTCATGAAGGAGCCAAACAAGAATGGATCTAACTTTCGACAAAGTCTCGTACATGCCCAGCGAGGACATAACGGGTACGGCACCAGGATCTGGGTCGATAACAATTTCTCGTCTAGGCGTTCCCCTTTCCACTCTTTCTTGCGATGAGAATTTCAATCTCGGAACATTTTCCGAAGGTGGTTATTCACTTACATGGAATGACGGAACACGTTCACTATCCTCAGCCTTTGAAGTTCTCGTAGATCCTTGGGAGCGACTACGCTACGGATTTGTCGCGGAATTCAGCGATTCAGTCGTGACAGAAAATTATCAAAATTGGGCTAACAAACTCCACCTCACCGCCATTCAATTTTATGACTGGGCTTGGAAA
This sequence comes from Actinomycetes bacterium, assembly GCA_023252155.1. Classification (GTDB taxonomy): domain Bacteria; phylum Actinomycetota; class Actinomycetes; order Nanopelagicales; family Nanopelagicaceae; genus QYPT01. The sequence continues at coordinate 4,675 of JAHEXJ010000010.1, forward strand.
CATGAAATCTTGACAACCGAGAAGACGCACTATGACGACCCCTCGGGAAACGAAATTTCTACCTCGAAAATCAAGGAACTCATCACCGCCTACAAGACCATTGGGGCGACTCCTTGTGGCTATGTTGCTGTTTATGCCGTGGACTTGGACGGATGGACTCGCTGGAAAGACATGGGACTCTACGATTCACGAGGCACTGCCTACCAACTGGGCGACGACTTCCTTCGGATAGTCGATCCAGCCGATCCGAGATGGCTGGAACACCTTATCTCGCAATTGCGTAAAGCGAATGAGTTTGGATTTCCTGCTTTCCATCTCGATCAGTATGGATATCCAAGAATTGCTCTGAGAGCCGATGGACGTGCCGTCGACCTTACTGAACAGTTTCCGAAGATGCTCAGCCAGATCGTCGAATCGATCCCTGAATGCAAACACATCTTCAACAATGTCAACGACTTCCCTACCTGGACTACCACGAAGACTGATCAAGACGCTACCTACATCGAGGTATGGGACCCGCACTCCTCATACAGCAATCTAGCCAACCTCGTCACAAAAACTCGCGAACTTAATCCCAGGAAACCGATACTTCTGTCAGCCTATTTGAAGCCTTTCGGGGAAATAAAAAACGATGAAGACCTTGCGAAGGCAATGGCTTCGTTCGAACTAGCATGCTCTAGCATCATCTCCGGGGGTGCTTCGCATCTTGTCTTGGGTGGAGATGGACGTGTTTTGTACCATCCTTACTACGTAACAAATTATCTTGCTCAAAATTCTAGTTTGGACAAGTTCCAAGATTATTACGATTTCATCGTTTCGGCCGGAGATCTACTCTACGACCCGTCCCGTGCGGATGTATCACGCATTGATGCATTCGGTGTGAACACTGAAATCCAATTTACTTCACAAGCGCCATGTAGTCCGGAGGCATCTCCTGGAAATCTCTGGATTCGACTTTATAGAGGTCTAACGGGACTTACAATCCATGTAATTAACTTGTTAGATCAGAGAAATTCCATTTGGAACGAGTTCAAAGAACCGATAGTGAGTGAAGCAACATTAACAATCTCGATTGATGCCGCAGGTTTTTCAAATCAGGCCTCGATCGGTCGCAGTTGCGACGGTGCCACCTTCGAATTAGGACCGATGGAGGAATCTGACAACAGGTTGCAGTTGACTATCAATATTCGCGGTGCCTGGACAATCGTAAATGTCCCTCTTGGTTAGTTCTCTTTATCAGAGAAATATTATGGACTTGTCAGATTGGCTGGGATTGAATACCGAGCATATAGGTCCAGCGACGGATAACTTATGACATTAATTTAGTACAACTCAATGGGATTGAACTGCAAACTCCTCATCTGAGTTCAGTTCCGATTTTGTCAAACTATGAGCAGAGTCAATCAACTAGAACAGAACTGCTGCGGCCCTGGGAAGTAAATGTCTTCAAGAACAGGGGCCGGGTTCGGCCAATGACCCAATAGACACGGGAAAATATTGCTAATCCACGGTTGGAAGTTCTATTTCCTTTAGAAGTTCGTGTGAATAGAGCCCCCATAAGTACCTTAGGTGCGTCGCTCTCCATGGCTGCGCTACCGTTTCCTAATGAAAACAGGCGAAATCTCGAAGACTTCTAAGCCTAGTTTTCGACCAGATATCGAGGGCCTTCGCGCGATCGCAGTCGTTCTGGTTCTGCTTTTCCACGCCTCAATTCCTGGCTTTAATGGGGGCTTTGTCGGTGTAGATGTCTTTTTCGTAATATCCGGTTTTCTAATAACGGGAATGCTGCTTCGAGAATATGAGACAACTGGCAAGATCTCATTAAGCAACTTCTACGCGCGTCGAGTTCGTAGGCTTCTGCCGGCATCGGCACTCGTGCTCGTCGTAACACTGATTGCCTCCGCAATATTTTTACCTCCTCTCTCGGTACCTTCCGTATCCAGAGATGTCGCGGCAGCAACTTTGTACGTTTCAAACATGGTCTTTGCCTATCGCGCAACGGACTACTTCGCAGCCGGGTCGGCGCCCTCGCCCATCTTGCATTTTTGGTCCCTCGGTGTTGAGGAACAGTTCTACCTTCTATGGCCCGCCATTTTTCTGCTAGCCGTATACGGGGCAAGACGTTTCAGGGTTCGCATTGGCTTTGCAATGGCGATTATTGGGTTTTCATCTTTCACATTTGCAACATATCTGGTCACACGGCACGGACCATGGGCGTTCTTCTCGCTACCGACAAGAGCTTGGGAATTGGCGCTTGGCGGATTGCTGGCGGCCCTCGGCGGTCGACTTTCACGAGTTCCACAGTTCTTCTCTGTCTTACTGGGCTGGGTCGGACTCGGTTCAGTTATATGGTCAGGCGTCTTCACCAAAGCGACCTCTCCATTTCCGTCGTGGCCGGCGCTTACCCCAACAATTGGAGCGGCGCTCATAATTATTGGCGGAAGTCGCGCGAGCACATTCACACCAACGCGATTGCTGAGTGGAGGTCTTTTCCAATTCTTTGGGAAAATTAGCTACTCGCTTTACCTCTGGCATTGGCCGTTACTCGTTATTCCGATCGCCATCAATAATGGACCGCTCAATATTTACGAACATTCAGGTCTTGCTATAGCCGCAATTCCATTCGCCTACGCAACCCATAGGTGGGTTGAGGATCCGCTGAGGCGAGGCAAATTCGTAGGCACGCTGCCACGCAAAAACCTGCTGACGGCCACGGCTATGGCGATGGTGATCGCCGCAGCCTCATTTGGAACTGCTTACGGATTCACCGCAACCGAGCGTCACAAAGTAAAAGCCAGTACCCCAGAGGAGAAATTGGCACAGGTGGAAGCCCTTCTTACTCCTCTTGCCGAAACGAGAAAATCCTCAAGCCTTCGACCAAACACCATCGATCGTCCAGTCCCGGCCAATCTAGAACCACAATTGATCAACGCAAAGAATGATCGTGCAATTTCTTACGCAGACCGTTGCCACACGCAACAAGACCTGCCGCCGTCCACCGCACCTTGTATTTACGGAGATACTTCTTCAAACACGACCGTTGTCCTATTCGGAGACAGTCACGCACTTTCATGGTTCCCTGCCATGAACACCGTTGCCAAGCGAAATCACTGGAAACTCCTCTCGCTCACTATGTCCGCCTGCTCTCCTGCGGATATACCAGCGTGGGATCCTTCAAATAACGCGGTGATGAAGAACTGTGCGATTTGGCGGACCCAGTCATTGCAAAAGATTGCGCAGGCTCATCCTCTTGTCATTGTTGTCGCCGGAACTCGAGGATTTGCCACTCTAAACTCCAAAGGCAAACTCGCAAAGGGAGATCCCCGGACTGCGATTTGGCGCGCGGGAATGAAGCGAACTGTCGACCAGTTAAAAACCGCCTCGCAGAAAATCGTGTATCTGGCCGATACTCCCCAATCTCTGGTTGATCCTCCTGTCTGTCTATCTGCGCATCCAAAAAGTTCGATCGCCTGCGCTACCCCGGTCGATAAGGCAATTCAACCCACGTGGATCGAGCAAGAACTTGCCATGACCAATGAGGAGAAGATCCTCTTTGTCGATCCAGAACTCTGGGTCTGCCCAACGAGTCCTTGCCCAGTGATACTGGGCAACATCTTGATCTATCTCGATGGCGGTCATCTGACAGCAACATTCTCTGCAGCCCTTGCTGGCCGTCTGCAAAAAGCCATAGCAACTGCAACTGGCATTCCCCTTCCAACACCAACTCCTAGCTCGACAACACCAACTCCTAGCTCGACAACACCATCCTCAGCGAAAGCAACTTCCACGCCTTAGGAATCGTTCGATTTTCCCATACTCCTGGGGGTATGACCCCTCAAAAAGCAAGTGAAGTGGTAGCCCTCTTTGGCCTATCTCACATAGAAATTCACATGTCACCGCTTTCCCTTTGAACTCTTTTGCAGGAGAGTAAGTCCATTGCGGTCCGCAACCATGGATCCAAAAAGGAGAGAAATATGGTTCTACTGGCAATTTCGCTCAACCATCCCGCTCATTTCTTCAACTGGGGATTCATATCAATTTCTATCCCAAACCTCATCATGATCGGGATCATCTTTGTACTTTTCTTCCTCGCTCTTCTTCTCCCCTTTCCAACTCACGACAAACCGAAGGGGAAGTAGATGTCATCAATGTGGACAACAAAACTTCGTAAAGCCACAGTTGAGAAGTTCGAGCCACAGGATGTGCTTCCAGATGACCAACCTTCATACGTTGCATCATGGATCTACGTCTTCGGTGTCTTAACACTTTCCTCTCTGGCGATCATCATCATTACGGGATTGGTTCTTACAACCCGAGGCGCAATCTGGTGGCACAGTTCAAACGTGGGCCACTTCGTCAACTCGATGCATTTGTGGTCGGTAGAACTCTTTTTCGTCTTCATGGTCGTGCACCTCTGGGGAAAGTTCTGGATGGCAGCATGGCGGGGACGACGTTTCGCCACATGGGTAACAGGCGCGTTCTGTTTCCTCGCCTCCGTGGCAACGGGTTTCACTGGCTACCTAATCCAATGGGATTTTGACTCTCAGTGGATCGCCACGCAAGCCAAAGACGGCCTTAATTCGGCTGGCATTGGCTCATTCTTTAACACCCTGAACACGGGTCAAGCGATTCTTCTCCACGTTTCATTGCTTCCGCTGGTACTTACATTCATTGTCATTTGGCACGTAATTCTGGTCAGACGAAATGGCGTGGTTCCTCCTTTGGATGCTAAAGAGATTGCTGGGGGTGCAGAATGAGTAAAGAGCGCAATGTAGATCTCGCAAAATGGAGCGGTCCAAAGCGTCCCTATGACCTGGTTAAGGAATTCGTTATTGCATTCCTGGTTGTTGGATTGTTGGTTGGCGCCATCTCGGCGATCTTTAGCTCCCCTGATGAGCCGGCCGTTACCTTGCAACAATGGGCTAATCAAGCACCTGCCGATTTCGTAGCCACAACAGCTGGTGAATTGGCAGGAACCACCATCAGTGCGGCATACGGTCCTCCATACAACAATGCCGCTGAGGGCCTCAAGCTCGGACCTCTAAAGATTCAAAAGTGGGCTGGAGTTACCATCCCCGTTAACCCTGCAGTCGATTTCGTGGCTACTCCACTCAAGTTCAGCAAGGATCCATCTGTTCCAGCCGCCCTTGCACAATGGAATGGAGCAAGTTCTGATCAACAATTGAAGTGGGCGACGGATTACTCGACCGCATTGGGCAAGGCGGGCGATTATACGAAGGTCACGGCCAGTGATGCATATGGTCCAGTCCCCACGATGGCAACCGGATTGCTTGCACTTGCACAGTCGGATGTTCTAGATGGCTTACTCACGACGACTGTCACTCCATATCCAAGCGATTTCACTAAGCCAATGCTCTTCTTGGCCGACGGAACGTACTTCGATGATCTCGGAGCAAAACAACATCTCCACGGTGATCAGTGGGGCATGATGAACGAGACTGGCTCTTATCCAGGACAATCCTGGCTCTGGCTCTTCTCGCTCTGGTATCAGGTTGAACCGTTCAAGTCATCCGAGAATGCTGATATCCAAATCTTCGCACTCTTGATGCTCCTTAACTTGGGATTCATCTTTATGCCAAAGATTCCGTTCATCAATCGTTTACCACGATTGATCCCGTTCCATCGCCTCATTTGGCGTCGCTACTACAAAGAAAATAATCTCTAAATAGAAATTCTCGTGTTCGTTGGTGGCTCGCTATAAGGAGTCATCAACGAACACGAGAATTTTTTTATTTAATTCTTACCGGGCCCGCGCTCAGAATTGCTTGCGCCGCCCTTCGACCTTGGACCATTGCCTCGACAACAGTGGCCGGACCAACCAGCGCATCCCCTGCAACCCAGACTCGATCAGTCACAGCCATAGCGGCCTTCGAGATTGCAATCTCGCGACCCAAAGCTAGATTTCCTATCGGTTGATGGCGAGCGAAGGCAGGTTCACCACCGGCAAGCAGTCCACTGGCTTGCCACCTTCGGTCGGTCAATCCAGGCTGGAGTCGGCGAGAAATCGGTGAATTCGGCAGTATGGCCGAAAATGACGCATCCACGCGATACCCCATGGCCATCACGACTAGATCCACCGTTTCGGTTGTCGCCAACTTTGAAACGACAACAGGTAACACGCTCGCAGATTTCTGCGATGTGTAATTGAGATGCACCATCACTTGTTCATCTTCAAGTCCTTCTAGATGATCGATGGTGGTTGAAAAGCGAATGTCCACTCCCTCCATACCGGCTTCGTCGAGTTCATCTGGACGCACTGGCGCATATTTCTGGTCCATCCAATCCACGCAGATCGCACGTGCGCCCAGTCGTCGTGCTAAGCGGGCCACATCCATCGCGGTATTTCCCGCGCCAACTACTAGAACCGTTCGAATTCGGACGCTGCTTGGATTTCTTTCTTGCGTCAAAAATGAAAGCGTCTTTTCGGCGACAACAGCTGATTGAGCCTCCTTTAAGAATCGTGTTGCATCCCAGACTCGCGTCAATGACCCGCCTTCTACGGGAAGACGGATGGGGGTGCCCGCTCCTTGGGCCAACAAAACTGCATCGAATTCGCCTAAGAGTGAACTGACGCCATCAGGAGAAATCTCAGTTCCGCAGTGAAGCGTGACCCCTGATTCGCGAAGAGAATCCCATGGTCGATTGGCAATATTGTCAGGGAGGGTGAAATCCGGAATTCCCCACTTCAAAAGTCCGCCGGGCTCGTCATCTTTCTCGAATACCGTCACCGATGCCGAAGCTCGCGCAAGTTCCCACGCCGCGCCAATGCCGGCCGGACCCGAGCCGACAATGGCTACTCGAATCCCCTCTCCATCATTGGAAATATTTTGAACAGGGGGCACAGGTGCGTGATCTGCAACAAAGCGTTCGAGGGCACCAATCGCGACGCCCTCGCCGCCCGCGAGGGACCACGTACACGCGCCCTCACATTGCAAAGCTTGGTCGCAGACTCTGGAACATACATCTGGGAGAAAAGATGTCAGTTGCAAAATCCGATGCGCCTCTTGAAGATCATCGTTCCTAATCGCCGCAATAAAAGCCGGGACATCGTTGTGTGCCGGGCATCCCCGAACGCAGGTCGCATCAGGACAGTTAAGACATCTACTCGCTTCGGCCTTGGCTTGAGCCCATGTCGTAAAACCCGTCCTGGTTTCGGCAACATCCCCCATCAATTTTTGAGGATGGATCGGCGACGTATGCACACGACTGGACACAATTGCAGGGCCATCAACCGTGATGGCGCTAAAAGGACAGGTCCGGACACACTGGCGACACCCAACGCATGTAGAACTGTCCGCAAGAACAGTCCAGCTGCCCGAATCCATCGTTAAGGCATTAGTTGGACAGCGAACGAGGCACTCTTGGCACCCTGCGCAGCGATCAGTAAGGACCTTAACGCGAGGGTGTTCTTCTGAAGTGACGGCATCGGTCTTCGATCTTTTGCGAAAGTTGGTAATTGTCATGTGATTTCTCCTTAGTCCGCCGCGCTCATCAAGACATACAAAACACTGGCAATTACGCCGCATACGGCGGCCAATGAAACTGCCGCAACTTGTATTCCTTGTCGGTAGTCGGTCAAGGGAACAAGATCTCGCCGAGCAATGCGCCAGGTTGCCCACATTGCCGCCAATGTCCCCAATGCAATAACAAGCACTTGGGCCTTAACGATCGACGGATCGCTAAGAATTGTGGTCTTATACAACGTCGACGACGATGAGCCCGCTCCGAAAAGATGGCCGACTGCCGGAACTATTCGCGTCGCATGCTTAAACAATTTCGGCATTTGCCGAGCGAAATAATCCGATCCTACGACCGGGATCAGACCGTACATGAGAGGGAGAAAGAACGCCCTGAACTTACTTGTCTTACTCAAAAAACTGTCGCCGTTGTTTGGAATGACTAAATCATGAGCGGCAAACACTTTGGCGATTATTCCGGCTAGTCCCGCCATCAATAAAGTAACTCCTCCAAGTATCGCTAGATAATCAACAGGGTTTGGATACTGAGGAAAGTTCATATTCTTGTTCAGCCAGTCATCAATCGTCGAGTAGATAGGCAAGGCATTGACTTGCTGATACATAACCAAGCCCCACAAAATCGCCACCGCCCAAGCGATATCCGCGCGTCGACGCGTCGGAGCCACCACAGAGGTCATTGGACGTTGAACATAAAGACCGACATTTCCAGATGGGCAACCTTTGTAGCATTCGCTGCATAGTCCGCAAGCCGCATTCGAATCAGCGCTTCCGGGCCACGTGTACCAAGGGCAGCCATAACCGTTTTCGCCGCCACGCATGCAATCCTTAGTTTCGCACGTGAGACACACTTCTCTATCGCGTGTTCGAAAGCCGGCAGCCATACCCATTGCGCCAACGGTGCCGATCAAACCAGAAAGTGGACACACGTATCGGCAGAAAGTCCGTCGCTCAAATATCAAGAAGAAAAGGAGGGCGCTCGTAACGATCCCAAGAACCATGTAACTCGTTGCGGTGGGATTTCCTGGCCCTGCGATGTTGAAGAATTCTTCAAGCCACGTCAGAAGTACAAAGGCACCAATTGATGTTAAGAAACCGTATTGAGCTATACGTTCAGGAAATTTGAGTCCAAGACCCAGTCGCGATTGCGTTCTTTTCCAGAAAGTTTTTCGTTGAATCCATTCGCCAAAACCGCCGAAGGGACACATAAGACACCACGCACGGCCGACAACAACCATCAAGACAAAAACAAGCGCAAACCATATATACCAAGTGATTGCAGTTCCGAAATTCAAACCAGGATCAGCGGTTCCTACGAAGCCAATGAGAATGACAAACCAAAAGATAAGTTGATTAGGAACGATCGTTATGAATTGAAACTTGCGATTGTGAAGTAACTTGGCCACTCGGGGATATTTAGTAAGCTCAAGGCCAGGTTTGGGATCTGTCTGTAAAAAGTGATCTCCGACACCAATTCTTTCCTGCGGCCTCAAATGAATCTGAATTATTGGCAGGGTTGCCGCTTTCTTTCTCTCTTCGACCGTGGGCATCAAAAATTCCTCTCCTAGGGATTCCCCAATAATCGAAAGTATGTTGTGCGGGTCACTATATGTCAAGTAACTTACTATACGTAAACGCTGAGAATTTATGTATACTTTTGGCATGAACATGACTCTCTCCAAGCGCGGGAATTATGTGGTTCTCTCTGCTCTCTGTCTGGCATGGGCGTACGAGAGTGGCGAATATCGAAAGATTCGCGAAGTTGTCGCTCGAATGAAGGTGCCGCAGACTTTTGCCTCCCAAATTCTGGCCGAACTTGTCCGAGCTGAGATCGCCGAATCCAAAGCGGGCAAAGATGGCGGATACCGCCTGACTCGCCCCCCCGAGAAAATCACCATGTTGGAGGTCATTGAGGCTGGCGAGGGACCTTTGAAGGCTGAACGGTGTGCCCTCCAAGATGGGCCATGTACGTGGGATTTTGTCTGCCCGCTTCACTGGATCTGGGACGATTCCATCGCAGCTTTCCGTGAAACCCTCGAGAAAGTCACCCTGGCCAAGCTTGTCGAAAACGATAAAGCCCTCGAGACAAATACCTTCCCGATGCCAGACGAATCTCACCGACCGAAGGCAATGCAACTCCTTAAGAAGTAAGTCGGCAATGATAGAAGAAGCCTCGCCACTCCTAGTTCTGGTTACCGGTGCCACTGGCTATATCGGTGGCCGCCTCGTCCCTGAGTTGCTTGCGGCAGGTTTCCGTGTTCGAGTGATGGTTCGTCAGCCCAGACAATTGGAAGACCGCGAGTGGAGTGATCGAGTAGAGATCGTTCAAGGAGATGCAGCCGATCCGGCGAATCTGGTTCGAGCTCTCTATCGCGTCAATGTTGCGTACTACCTCATCCACTCGATGGGCGCGGGTGCTTCATTTGAATCACTTGATCACACCAACGCACATAATTTCGCGGCGGCCGCATACGCATGCCACGTCGATCGAATCGTGTACCTCGGAGGTCTGTACCCAAAAACAGAAGAACTGAGCCGTCACTTAAAATCTCGGAAGGAGGTTGGAGAGATTTTGTTGGCCAGTGGGGTTCCGACGACGGTCCTGCGCGCGGCTGTGATTATCGGCTCGGGCTCTTTATCTTTCGAAATGCTTCGTTACTTGACTGAACGCCTGCCAATCATGATTACTCCGCACTGGGTTGACAGCAAAATCCAACCAATTGCGGTGAGAGATGTGCTTCATTACCTTGTGGGTTCGGCCAATATGCCGTCAAACGTAAATAGAGGCTTCGACATAGGCGGGCCGGATGTATTTACGTACCGACAGATGATGCTTCGTTACGCAAAAGTCGCGGGCCTGAAGCCGCGACGAATACTTGCCCTGCCCTTGCTCACTCCTTCCCTGTCGAGTCACTGGGTTGGCCTTGTCACCCCAGTTCCAAAACGGATCGCAAAACCCCTCATGCTAAGCCTTGTAAATGAAGTGATTTGCAAAGAACATGACATCGCCGAGTATGTGCCGGATCCAAAAGAAAGCCTCATAAGTTTTGATCGGGCAGTTGAACTCGCGCTGCAACGCATTCAAGACCGTCGAGTCACAACATCTTGGTCATCTGCCACAACCGCGGGAGCACCAAGCGATCCATTGCCTGGAGATCCAGACTGGGCTGGAGGCTCGTTATATGTGGATGAGCGAGAACGCATTGTCCAAGCAACACCTGAACAGCTGTGGCACATCATTAAGGGCATCGGCGGCGAACATGGCTGGTATTCATGGCGCTTAGGTTGGTGGACTCGCGGATTGCTCGATCGCTTTGTAGGTGGACCGGGTCTTCGTCGAGGCCGACGAGATCCTTTTGACCTAGTAGTGGGCGATGCACTCGATTGGTGGAGAGTTGAAGATATTGAAGAAAATCATCTACTTCGACTACGAGCTGAGATGCGTCTGCCTGGACTCGCCTGGCTCGAACTAATTGTTGATACGGATGCACAAGGACGAACAATTTTCAGACAGCGTGCGCTCTTTCATCCCATCGGACCCACTGGCGGCCTCTATTGGATAATGATTTACCCATTTCATGGTCTTGTATTCGGCGGCATGCAACGAAATATTGCGCACGCCGCGGAAAATTTGTCACCAAAACATGAACACGGAAAAGACTAAATCGATTTAGAACTCATTGCCATCCATGATCCAGTTACAAGGCGACGCATAAGCACACCCGTCGTCACAAAAATCGCGGCAAGAATTACCCAGCCGACCTTCCCCATGCCAATTGCAAGAGCCGTTACTACGGTCGGTCCGACTGCCCCGCCTAAACCAAAGCCCATCGAGTAAACGCCTTGGTATTGGCCTTGGTGATTTTGATTCGCCAGGCCAAATCCAATACTCCAAGATCCGGCAGAACCGATGAGTTCTCCAGCAACATGAACTAGTGCAGCGACTACCAAAATTACGCAGGCGACGATTTTGGATGCTCCTGCGGCAAGGGCATACAGAAGGCATGCTGCAGCGACCAGATATCCCGCCCTGGCATACATTCGTGCTCCGGCCCTTACATCTCCAGAGCCCTTGCTGGCTCGAACTTGAAAGAGGACTACGGAAATTGTGTTGACGAGCATGAGCACGGCAACCCACCATCTCGGTGCCTTGGTCTCGTGAACCACCCAGAGTGGGATTGCTACGTTCTGAATGACGAAATGCAGTGTCATAACTCCATTGAGCAAAGTTGCCGCCACATATTTCTTGTCTTTTAACGCCACGAAACTGAAAGGTTCGCCTTTGCTGACCGTGGGCGCGACGTAAGGCAAACGTCTCCAGACCAGGGCGGCGATAAAGAAAGTCGCAGCATCTAAAAGCAACATCGATACGTAGGCACCTCTTGTATTGATGGCCAGCGCAACACCGGCAAATATTGCACCTAGTCCGATGCCCAAGTTTGTAACCGCACGAGTGTAAGCACGGATGCGAACTCGATCCTCACCTACTCCGAATTTGGCGATTGTCGCCATGCGCAATGTTTGACCCGTGGCACCAACAGCCCCCAATGCCAACGAAAGAAAGAGGAATGGAATGAATGAGTGAATGAAAACAAAACTTGCAAGCGCTACTCCCTCGCCGGCGTAGGCGATCGCCGTGATATCCCTAGGCCCAAGTCTGTCCGCAAGGTGACCGGCCGGGATATTAAACAGGAGCGAGACCGCACCGCCAAGGGAGAGCCCTAAGCCGACTTGAGCCGCGGAGAGACCGACATAGAAAGTGAAGTAAATGACCTCTACGGTCATGAACAAGCCATTGCCGAAAGTATTAATAAGAGTCGCAAGGCTAAGAATGCGGATGGCGCTTTCCTTGGGAATTGCGGCGTTCTTGAACTTGGCAAGAGACTTCCGCGGCTCCATTGGCATTGGGACACGATAGCCTTCTTGTCTGACATCGCGCCGACAATATTCGCCGCAAAGATAGTCTTACGTCATGATTCGCAGAATCCCCCAAAGTATGCGTGACTTCTTCGCCACCGAGAGCGCTGGTGGCGTCGTACTCGTAATTTCGTGCATTGTTGCGCTGACATTTGCAAATTCACCTGCGCGTTCCGGGTACGCAAGTTTCTGGCATCACGGCCAAAGTTTCATCAACGAAGGTCTGATGAGTATTTTCTTCTTCCTCGTCGGACTGGAGATCAAACGTGAATTTGTAGACGGCGATTTGAGGAATCCTAAGTCGGCTGCTCTGCCAATTATCGCTGCATTTGGCGGAATGCTCACTCCCGCTTTGATATACATCACCATAAATCACGGTGGTTCCGGGATGTCTGGTTGGGCCGTGCCAATGCCGACAGACATTGCACTTTCGATAGGGGCACTTGCCTTACTCGGCTCGAAGATCGATCCCGCGATAAAAATCTTCTTGCTCACACTTGCGATCGCAGATGATCTTGGATCTCTGCTTGTCATCGGTTTTTTTTACTCGTCAGGGCTTAATCCCTTGCGAATCCTTTCGACAATTGGCGCAGTTTTCTTGGCCTGGATACTCCCCACGAAAAGAAGGTTTTCTACAGATCGCTTAATTTCAATAATTCACCCTTGGAGCAGTTACTTGGTTATTCCTATATTTGTACTTGCCAATATTGGAATATCCATCAATTTCGGCAATTTCGGCGATCTTCTTTCGTCACCGGTCTCCGTGGGAATCATCGTTGGACGCGTAGTTGGCAAACTGCTCGGGATCACACTTTTTTCATGGCTTGCCGTCAAGTTGCGAATCGCGAAATTACCCGATTCACTTTCATTTAAGGAAATATCTGGGGCGGCAGCGTTGGCCGGTATGGGCCTTACCGTTTCTCTCTTCATCGCAGACCTCGCCGTTACGAGTCCGTCACAACTTTCGGAGATAAAAATCGGATTGATAGTCTCTGCGCTTATTTCAGCAAGTGTGGGGTTAACTATGTTACGAAAGTTGTCCATTTCCTGAGTTTGTGGCCTCGCCAGACTTCATAACAGTTAAGTAGCTGCCGACTACGGGATCCAAGTAAACGCAAAGGGCGCTTCCCGGAACTGGAAGATGCTCTGCAACAACAGTGCCTCCGAGCGCGCGCACTTTCTCTGTTGTTCGATCCAGAGAATCCACAATAAAGATTGGAGTCCACTGCGGAGGCTTCTCCGAACTAGCAATTGGAGTCAGACTTGCAAACCACTGCTCCCCACGTTGAAGGATGGTCATCCCATCAAATGAGTTAGGAGCAATTTCCTTGCCAAGGACTTTGTCGTAATAAGCCGCAGCTCGCATTGGGTCCGGCGAGAAATGGTCAAACCATCCTGGAGTGTTGGGCTCGTATTGAACTTCAAAGCCGGGAAAAGTAATTGGCTGCCAGAGTCCATGAACGACTCCCGCTGGATCCATGACTAGCGCCATCCATCCGACATCCATTACTTGCATCGGCGGAAAGAAAACTTGTCCGCCTTCGGCTTTTGCAACTTCGCATGCAGCGTGTATGTCCGGAGTGGAGAAATACGTCACCCAATCACCATGGCCGTCAGGCTGTTCGCCAATCCCCAAGACTGCTTTTCCATTGTGGCGGGCGATCGAGTAAAAACCCGTTTCGGGTGCATCTACATCGAAACTCCAACCAAAGAGAGAACTGTAGAAATCTATGAGACCTTCTCTAAGTTCCTTGGTGGCAACGCTTGCATCAATCCAGCACGGCATGCCCTCTGCGTGTTCGGTAAATGTTGGCATGCAAAGAGAGTGCCACCACTCACTTTGCTTTTCAAGAGTTACTGATGCGCTTCTTGGGCTCTAATCGCACGCCTAGAGAGAAGAATATGTCCGACAAAACCGACAATCAGGGCAATTATCACGCCTAAGTTGGCTCCTCCCCACGGGCCGTTCTTGCCGCCGATGGAGTTCATGAAATAGCCCTGCCAAGAAAGCCATGATGCGAATGGGTTGGTGACGAATCCCCATCCGATGACGGAACCAATAATCGTCAGCGCAATCGAACGGACATTCCATGCACCATATCTTCCGGTCGGCTCGAACAATTCGGCTTCGGCATAATCTCGTTTTCGCATGAGCACATCCGCCACGAATATTGCAGACCAAACGGCAATTGGCACACCAAGGGTTATCAAAAATCCCTGGAAGGGCCCGATGAAATTGGACGCATGCCAAACGATGTAGATGGTTCCAAAAAGCATGATCGTGGCATCAATGGATGCTGCAACATGGCGTCGAACTGGCAATCCAATCGAAACCAACGCCAAACCAGATGAATAGAGATCAAGGATGGCGCCACCAATGAGCCCAAGGACCGCGACAATCGCAAAAGGAATGAGGTACCACGTTGGCAGGATTGTCGTTAATGCGCCAACCGGATCGGCTGATATCTGATCGCTTAGCCCTTTGCTGCTTCCAGCAAGCAATGAACCGTAAATAATAAGAATCACTGGCACAAGGGAAGAACCGAACACGGTCCAACCAACCACGGCTTTGCTTGAGGTATTTCTAGGCAAGTAACGCGAGTAATCGGCAGCTGAGTTCACCCAACCCAACCCAACGCCAGTTACACCGAAAACTATTGCGCCAATAAAACCTTGAAGGCTTCCACCATGAATCGCTGAGACTTTGCTCCAGTCGATGTGGTTAACCGTTAGAGCGATGTAACCAATAGTCATCACCGCTGTAGCAATCGTGAGCCACTTCTGCAATTTCATGATCACATGAAATCCGAGTACCCCGCCAAAGACAGTGAGGCTAACTGCGACAACAAATCCAATTATTCGCGCAAGATTGTGATCCATGTGCCCGAGCCGAGCGAAAATTGTCTCCGTCGCCAGTGTTGCGAGTGAAACAAGCACCGTTTCCCATCCGACAAAAATCAAATATGAAAGCAGACCTGGGACGATATTTCCACGGACTCCGAAGGCCGCACGAGAAAGTGTCATCGTTGGAGCGTTGGACTTTTTCCCAGCAAGTGAACTCACACCGACAAGAACAAATGAAAGCACCACGCTTAAGAAAGCGGCTACGGCAACTTGTGAAAATGAAATCCCAAATCCCAGAAAAAAGGCGCCGAAGGAAAGCGCCAGCAACGAGACATTTGCCCCGCACCAAGGCCAGAAAAGCGAACTTGGTTTGCCTCCGCGCTCCTCCTCTTTGACGAAATTGATCGAATTCATCTCCAGATTTATCGAGCGTAAAGTCATTTCTCTCCCGTACGTGGCCTTAATCGATAGCGAACGGCGGTCAATATACCTTCCAAAATCACAATTGGCTCAGGTGGGCAGCCCGGAATCGTCAAATCCACCTTCAGGGCTTTAGATACGCCACCCAGTGAGGCATAACTCGTTCCGAAGATGCCGCCGTTGATCGCACAATCCCCGACAGCCACCACGATCTTCGGGTCTGGCATCGCTTCATTGGTAACTGCAAGAGCGTGGGACATACTTCGAGACACGGGACCAGTAACCAGGAGCATGTCAGCATGTCGCGGACTAGCAACGAATTTGATCCCCAAACCTTCCAAGTTGTAATAGACATTTCCGAGCGCATTGAGTTCAAGTTCGCAGCCGTTGCAACTTCCTGCATCAACTTCTCGAATCGTGAGAGCGCGCCCCAGAATTTTCAAAATTTCGTCATGAATCCTTTTCGCGCTCGCCATTTCTTGGGCAACCGGCGGCTTCTCGGTCACTATGCCAACCTTGGCAATTTGTCGGATAAGTGGCCACATCATCGGTCGTGCCCCGAGTAACTCAAGTTGAATGACTTATTAATCAATGGAAAATCAGGGACGATATCGCCAATAACGGCGTATTCAATGACGGGCCAATTTTGCCAAGAAGGATCGTGAACGTGGCAGCGGGAAATCTTTCCTTTGGAATCAACATACAGCGCAGTAAAAATGCCGCCTCGCCATCCTTCTATCCATCCGGCTCCCGACCCTTCTGCCCCTCGCTCGACATATTCAGTCCGAATCGCTCCCATCGGAAGATTGTCGATAAGGTAGCGAATGAGCCGAAGTGACTCGAAGAGCTCATCAAAACGCACGTCGACTCGAGCACATACATCGCCCGTTTCGCGGGATGAAACGTGTACATCCATCTTGCTATATGGCGCGCACGCGGCATCCACCCGAACATCGTGAATGATTCCACTTGCGCGGCCTGCCATCCCCGTCAGACCCAACTTTGTTGCTACTTCAAGGCTCACCGTTCCGGTCATCATGAACCGGTCCTGAAGCCCAGAGTGATCGTCATATATTTTTTGCAGGGTGCGTACTTCTTCTTCAACTACTCTGCATTGCGTCAAAATTTCGGCAAGCCCGTCGGCGTCAATGTCGCGCTCGACTCCCCCGGGGCAGATGTAATCCATCATGAATCGATGCGAAAAGAGTTTCTTATTTAGACGAAGGCAATCCTCTTTAAGGCGCATGAACTGCGAGAGGCCGAAAGCGAATCCCGCATCATTGCCCAATGCCCCTAGGTCTCCCAGATGATTGGCAATCCTCTCGCGCTCCAGAGCAATGGCACGCAACCACGTTGCCCGTTCGGGCAGTTTCCAATTCCAGATATTTTCAAGACTCATGCAGTAGCTCCACGCGTAAGCCACCGTGGAATCACCTGACATTCTTCCGGCAAGTCGATAGCCATCTACTGCCGAAAGTTGCTCAAATGCCTTGTCGACTCCTTTGTGCGTGTAACCCAGTCGCTCTTCCAACCGAAGAGTCTTCTCCCCCACCACTGAAAAACGGAAATGCCCTGGTTCAATAATGCCCGCGTGCACGGGACCTACCGCAATTTCATGAACGCCTTCACCTAAAACCTGCACGAACTGATAATCATCGGCGAGGTCATCAGCAAACTCTTCTTTTCCAGAATTTACTTTTCGAAGCGGAAAATAATCGGCCGGCCACATCTTGTGATTTAGCCATGGTCGAGAGTCTGTAGCCCCTGCCGCATTAAGTCCAAAGAGATCTCCTACAGCCCGTTGTAATCGATTGGCAGAAGGAAACAGCCCCGAGATATCGGGGTAGGAAATTCTCCCCCTCGCCAGAGGCAGCTCTAGCCAGACCAATGTGCCGATGTCGTAAACGACCGAAAGTACAAAAGTTCCGTTATTAAGTTGGTTTCCCCAAAGGCTCACAAGTTGCCCGTGACCTTCGGCAATTGCAAAAGCAGCAGTTGACCATTCATCTGCCGAAACTTCACCACGAAAGAGTGTGAACTCGGCAGGCATCGCACTCAGACTTAATTCAAGATTTGCAATGTCCATGTTCCTACCCTCCAATTATTCGCGCAGCTTGAAGGAACCATGTATTTAAATACGTTGGGATATAAAGGCCAAGCATCAGGGCAAGCCCAAGATGAACGAACACCGGTAATAAGGCCGGTGGGTGCGGCAGTCGCTTCACTGTCGTCTCGCCAAAAACCATGGGTTGGACTCTGCTAAATATCGCTCCGAAGGCAACACCAAGCCCCAGAAGGAGTAGTGGCGTCGCCCAAGGCAGTTGGCGCATGGCACTTGTGAGGATGAGGAACTCACTGGCAAAAACGCCAAAAGGCGGCATTCCCAAAATGGCCAGCGTTCCCATCATCAGGCCCCAACCAACCGTAGGACTTATCTTTATAAGTCCCCTGATCTGATCCATCATCTGCGAACCGGCTTTTTGTGCCGCGTGGCCCACCGCGTAGAAAATTGCCGACTTAGTAAGTGCGTGAACAGTCATGTGCAACAGTCCCGCGAAATTTGCAATGGGACCGCCTATGCCAAAGGCAAAGGTCATTAGGCCCATGTGCTCGATCGACGAATAAGAGAACATCCTCTTAATATCCTTCTGGCGCAACAATGAAAACGCGGCCACCAAGACAGATAGAAGTCCGAAACCAATCATCAGGTGTCCCGCGAAATGATTTCTAAGCGCACCATCCGTCAGGACTTTGCAGCGAATGACAGCGTAAAGGGCAACGTTGAGGAGCAGTCCGGACAAGACGGCAGAAATCGGAGTCGGACCTTCAGCATGAGCATCCGGCAGCCAGTTATGCAAAGGCGCTAGACCAACCTTTGTACCGTAGCCAACCAACAGAAATACGAAAGCCAAAGACATGATCACGGGATTGAGATGGCCCTTGGATGCGTTCAAGTTGGTCCAGAGCAGTGGGTTGAGGCCGTGACCAATAACGCGCTGCGCGGCCATATAAAGAAGTATCGTTCCGAAGAGTGCTTGTGCGATGCCCACACCGCAGAGAATGAAGTATTTCCAGGCCGCTTCCAGACTTGCTGGAGTCCTATAAACCGACACGAGAAGTACCGTCGTTAAAGTTGCCGCTTCCATGGCCACCCAGAGAATGCCCATGTTGTTGGTCGTCAGCGCCAACAACATGCAACCGTTGAACAACTGATACATGCTGAAATACAGGCGCATCCGATTTGGAGTCATCTTTCCGCGTTCTTCTTCGATGCGCATATAAGGCCGAGAAAATATGGATGTAGTGAAGCCAATCAATGCGGTCAGCGTCACCAAAAAAACATTGAGTGAATCGATAAAGAACTGCTTATCCAAGGCAAACATCGGCCCATGCGCGACGACTCTGGCGGTCAGAAAAGTGGAGGCAAGAAATGTCAGGAAACTAAAAGCCACGTTGATGTCGCGACCATTTCGATGATGGCCCATGAAAGCAAGCACTGCCGACCCAATAAGCGGAGAGATGAAAACAAGAACTAGTGGACTCATCTAGTCTTCCTTCAAATTCTCAAGATGGGAAATATCTAGACTCTCGAACTGCTCACGAATCTGAAACAAGAAGACTCCAAGAATAAAGACGCCTACGAGGACGTCGAGGGCAATTCCCAATTCGACCACCATCGGCATGCCGTACGTTGCAGATGTGGCGGCGAAGAAAAGCGCGTTTTCCATTGCAAGGAAGCCAATAACTTGTGGAAGTGCCTTAGTTCTCATGATCATCATCATGAATGAAAGCAGGACACAGGCTAAGGCGATTCCTAGTGTGCCAGGTACGACAGAGGATGACAGACGCGAAATCGGCAATGCTAAATTGAAAGCGAATACCACTAAGACGATTCCGACCAACATAGTGCTTGGGATATTTATCAATGTCTCGACATCCCATCGGACATTGAGGCGTTTGACCAGACGATGCAAAATCCAAGGAATCAAGAAGACCTTGAGTATCAAGGTGAGAACGGCGGAGTAGTAGAGATGTTCTTGGTGCGTCATGTGAGCCACCACAGTTGTGGCTGCCACCACCGTCAAGCCCTGCAAAGAGTAGAGATTTATTAGGGTCAATACTCGTCGCTGGGCCAACATGGCAAAGGCAAGCATGAGCAAGAATGACGCGAAAAGATTTACGAGTTGGATGCTAAGTTCAGTCATTT
The DNA here is from genome assembly GCA_023252155.1 of Actinomycetes bacterium. GTDB lineage: Bacteria > Actinomycetota > Actinomycetes > Nanopelagicales > Nanopelagicaceae > QYPT01. The sequence continues at coordinate 24,559 of JAHEXJ010000010.1, forward strand.
CTCACGCACCCAACAATATGTGCGTCAACATGCCGATAACACCTAGAAGGAATGAAGTAGCAAGAAATTCCGGCACGCGGAAAATTCGCAACTTGGCTGAGAATGTTTCAACCAAGGCAAGGACAGCGCCAATCACGACCAACTTCAACCCTAGTGATGGTAGGGAAAGCAACAAACTCGAAGGTGTCGCCCTCTGTCCGATCCCCCAAGGCAAGAAGAGAGCAATTCCGAGGGTGGAATACGCAAACAACTTAAGTGCCGCCGCCCATTCCATCAAAGCAAGGTGCCTACCTGAATATTCAAGAATCATCGCTTCATGAATCATCGTCAGTTCAAGGTGAGTGGCTGGATTATCAACCGGGACTCTCGAATTCTCTGCGAGGTAGACAAGCGTAAAGGCCATCCCCGCGAAGACAAGGCTCGGATAGATCGCAAAATCACGATGGACTACTGCTTCGACAATTGTGGCAAGGGCCGTTGATTTGCCATTTAGGGAAGCTGAAAAAAGAACCGTCAACAATGCGGGTTCAGCGAGAAAACCAACAAGCATTTCTCGCCTGGCACCCAGTGTTCCAAAAGCGGTTCCGATGTCCATCGCTGCCAAAGAAATGAATACCCTGGCCAAAGCAAGCAACCCCACAAGTGCGATTGCATCGGCCGCGGATGCAAGCGGAAGATCCGTTGAAAGCGTCGGGATGATCGCATTAGCCAAAAGCATGCACCCAAATATCGCGTATGGCGCAAAACGGAATAATGAAGACGCCGTATCGGCCATCACCGAATCCTTGTTAAAGAGTTTGTGCAGCATGCGATACGGCTGCAGGATTCCTGGGCCCTTGCGATTTGAAAGCCACGCCCTCACTTGATTGACCCAACCAAGTAGAAGAGGGGCAAGGGCAAGAGGAGTCACAACGGAAATTACTTGAGAGAGCGCTCGGGTAAAAGTCATCGGCGTGCCGTTGGAACGAGAAGCAAGATGACAAGGAGAGTTATGAAACTGTAAAGCAGATAGATCGAGATTCTTCCTTGCTGCAATCGACCTACTTTTGCCGAGACGTACTCAGTCGCGCGGGCTATGGGCATGTATATGCCCTCCCAGAATTTGTCACTGACAGCCACGCTGTACTCCGGTTCGGTGTCCTCCGGCTTGGGCAGATGGCGTTCGAGATGGAAAAACGGTTCGAAGATTTGTCGAATCGGTTGCCCATAGCCTTCAGCAGTATCTTGCATCCGAGAATTTCTCCAAGGATGTCCCCCGCCCCAAGGTGCAGATCGACGCAAACGTGCGTGGTAGAAAAGACGGACAAGAACAAATGCCACAGCGCATGCGGCCATGACTCCAAAGAGGAAATACAACGGACCATAACTGGCGCGAGCAATGGATGTTGGAGTAACCAACCACCAACCGTTAGCACTCGCATTATGTGCAATCCCATCTCCGACCAGACCTCTTGTCACGGGATCGATGAGATGTATGACCGAGTTCGGCGCTACGCCAAGGCCGATGCTCAAAATGGCCAACCAACCCATCCCGATTTTCTCGAACTTGCCGGCGTCGTGAGCCTGACTGAGTTTCTCTTCTCGTGGCTGACCAAGAAAAATAACGCCGAAAAATTTCACCATTGCGTAACCAGCAAGTGCGGCAGTCAGTGCGATGGATGCAGTAGCAATCGGTATGAGCATGTTGAGGAATGGCTGTGGCAAGCCTGGAGTAAACAAGAAGCTCTGAAGTAGTAGCCACTCAGAAACGAAGCCAGAAAACGGTGGTAACCCTGAACTTGCAAGTACCCCAATCAACGCAAGCCAAGCGACCCACGGCATGAAACGGATCAATCCGCCAAGCCTTCCCAAGTTTCTCTCTCCGGTCGCATGCAGAACCGATCCGGTGGTCAAGAAGAGCAAGCTCTTGAAGAACGCGTGCCCTGCAACGTGATACAGACAAGCTGTTAGAGCAAGGGCAGCAAGGGCGTTCATTCCGTAAGAACGGAAGAGAAGAGCCAGCCCCATCGCCGCAAAGAGCAAGCCGATATTTTCAATTGATGAGTAAGCAAGCAATCTTTTCATCTCGACTTGTACGGCCGCGAACACAACCCCGAAAATGGCAGTGATAAGCCCAAGGGCGAGCATCACTACGCCCCACCACCAGATATGAAGATGAAGCAGATCGAAGCAAACTCGTAGCAATCCATATATCGCCATCTTCAGCATTACACCGCTCATCAATGCCGAAACGGGAGACGGTGCGGCAGGATGGGCTTCAGGCAGCCAGATATGCAGAGGAAGGATGCCCGCCTTCGCACCAAAACCGAAAATAGCAAGTAGGAATGCGGCAGAGGCCCAAAAGGATGAAAGATTCTGGGCCCTCATATTTGCAAAGGTGTAGTCGCCCGTGTTGGCCTGAAGCACGCCGAAACACAGCAGTATGGCGATTGCTCCAATATGGGCGATGAGAAGATAGAGAAAACCTGCCGCACGAATCTTCGGAAGTCGATGATTTGCTGTAACTAAGAAATAGGAGGTAAGGGCCATGCTTTCCCACGCGACCATGAAGGAGTAGGCATCGTCAGCGAGTAATACCAGAGCCATGCTCGCTAGAAAGAAATGGAACTCAAGGCACAGGAGTCCGGGCGCAGTTCCCTCACCGTTGCGGAAATATCCAGCGGCAAAAATTGAGATACCAAAACTCGCCAGACCGATGATTACAAGGAAGAAGGCCGAGAGCGCGTCAAGGCGAAGATGAAAAGGAAGGGATGGCAATCCAAGGGCCAACTGCTTGCTCTCTACCCGCCCGCTGACAAGGGCCCGCGCCGCGGCATAGGCGAGGATCAAACCGCCGACGGCGCCGAGCGGGAAAAATACTCTGGCTACCAAGGCAAATTTATGAAGAGCGACAATCCCAAGGAGCCCCAAGGCAATCCAGGCGCCAATTATCCAGAGCACCCAATCAATTGTCATTATATTCAACATTACGTCCTAACGTATGCTCCCTGAAGGCATTATACGTCGCACATTTCTCAATCGAGGAAAAAGTCCGTCAGGAACTCTGTTGTTCCGGGAATTACTGAATATTTATCCAAATCTGTCACTCCTTCGGATGCTAGAACCTCGTCATCAATGAAGAAGTTTCCGGTGCAATCCTTGGCAGGTCGGTTCAGAATTGCATGGGCCGCATCGGCAAGAATCTCTGGCTTTCGACAAGCTGCTGTATCTATCCCTGGAATCATTGCAAGAGCCGCTGTATCAATTGCGGTCCGCGGCCAAAGTGCGTTTACCGCAATCCCTTCGCGACGAAATTCTTCAGACATTCCTAGCACGCACATGCTCATACCGTACTTGGCCATCGTGTATGCCAAATTGCTCTTGAACCATTTTGGGTTCATCGACAAAGGCGGAGACAAGTTCAAAATATGAGGGTTACGCCCTTCGTTCGCGGACTTTCGCAGATGAGGAATCGCCGCTTGAGAAGTGAGAAAGGTTCCTCGGACATTCACGTCAAACATGAGATCAAACCGCTTTGCCGGAGTTTCCTCTGTTCTGGTCAAGTTGATCGCGCTGGCATTGTTGATGAGAATGTCTAGCCCGCCGAATTCTGCAGCTGCAGACGAAATCGCTTGAGCAATCTGAGTTTCATCTCGAATATCGCACTGAATTGGGAACGCTTTGCCTCCAGCAGCACGAATTTCGTCGGCCGCGGTAAATATCGTTCCGGGCAACTTCGGGTTGATTTCTGCCGTCTTGGCTGCAATTGCCACAGATGCGCCATCTCTTGCGGCTCGTAAAGCAATCGCAAGACCAATACCTCGGGAACCCCCGGTGATAAATATTCGCTTTCCTGACAGGCTCATTTCTTCGCTCGCTTTGTCGCGAAATTCATCAGAGCGGTTTGAGCTTCGTGTGATTGCAATGCCAGAGTAAATAATTGGGCTTCGGCATTCATTACTGCCTTTACTGCCTCATACGAGCTGCTCTTCAACAACGCTTTCGTATGCAATACCGCAGTCGGAGGTTGTTGGGCGATTTTCTGGGCTATCAGTTCGGCTTGCGCCGATGCGTCATCTGCAACGAGGGTTACTAATCCCATTTCTCTCGCCTCTTCTGCACCGAAACTTTGGCCAGTAAGGAAAATATGCGAAGCGCGCTGATACCCAACCAACTGCGGAAAGAGAAAGCTTGAACCGGCTTCAGGAACCAATCCCAGTGTGACGAAGGGCATAGAAAAATATGTCGTCCGATCGGCAACGACCACATCGCAATGGAGCAGCATCGTGGTTCCAATCCCAATTGCCGACCCTTGTACAACGGCAATGATTGGTTTCGGAAAATCACGAAGTTGGACCAGAAAATCAAACCCTGCAGAATCAGTTACTTCTCCCGATGCTTCGATGAAATCATTAATGTCATTGCCTGCAGTGAAATGGGGACCTTCAGCCTTGATGAAGACACTTCTGATGCCGAAATCTCCCGCGGCCAGCCTGAGATGCTCTGCAAGGCTTGAGTACATGCCTCTTGTGAGCGCGTTCATCTTCGTTGGACGGTTAAGAGTGAGAGTCAAAACACCCCCGTCGCTTATTGCCAGGATTTCATTCATTTGGCAATCTTAAGGGTGGTAATGGAGAAAGTAATGTAGGACAATCTCTATCGAGTCTTCGGAGAGGCCAGGTCGAACCGGATGAGCGCAGATATAACCATATTGGCGAGAGAATTAACGCCATTTGAGCGACTAGTTATGGATTTACTGTGCGAGGGCAAGTCAAATGCCGCCATCGCCCATGAGACATCCCATACTGAAAAAGTCGTTGAAAATACCGTGAGTCGCACCGCCAAGACATTTGGCATCAAAGCCGACGGTGACACCAATCTTCGAGTTCTGTTGGCGTTGGCCTATCGGACACATTACGGAGACAAAGCTTTTGAGCGACTTGGGATTGCTTGCCAGCACATGGAACTTGCTTCCGACGGAAAGTATGTCTGTACTCGTCATCTCTAAGATCTGAGAAATATTTCTTCTTGCAAATTTCTATTTTGTAATATGAACTCTTGGCGAGCAGATAAATTTGTGATCCAGATAACCTCAGGTGACACACATAACTCGTTAACATTTATCACACTATTGCTAGGGCTGTCTCTCGCAAAAGGCTTCTAATCTCATTGAATAGCGTGTACTAATTGCTTAGTTCATAAAAATAATGAACCTAAAAAGGAGAGAAAATAATGAAACGTCGCACTTTTGACAAGATGCTCACCTTGGTTGGTGTGGCCGTCAGCCTCTTTCTATTCCTCGCAGCCGGACTTCTCAATTGGGGATACACATTCACGAATAACACGGTAAAAAGCCAATTGTCGGCACAGCAGATCACGATTCCTGCCGCTACCCAGAATGCAAAGGAAGATGCAACGACAACTGCATTCTTCAAAGATAACGGTGGCAAAATCATGACAACTGGCAAGCAAGCACAGATGTACGCCGATCACTACATCGGATTCCACTTGTCTGGGATGCCAACGTACGCAGCTGCATCAACAGCAAGCAGAACCGCGGCCGGTGCGGCTTCAGCAGATCCAACTAATGCCGATCTAAAAGCAAAAGCAGATTCGGCCGCTGGAGTTGTTGACACTGTATTCAAGGGCGAATCACTTCGCGGCATGTTGCTCAACGCCTACGCATTCTGGCAGATGGGGCAAATCGCAAAGATTGGCGCCTTCGCCTCACTGGTTGGCGGACTCTTACTTCTCGGATTCTCAATAGCCGGCTGGATACACCTTCGTCGCACTCCAGAAGACGCGACGATCTAGCCCTCTACTCTCCGTGAGGGTGAAGAAAACGCCCCCCGATTTATCGGGGGGCGTTTTTCATGTCTTAATCTTCTAGCGTTCGACCTTGCCTGCGATAAATTCTTCAGTGCGAACCTGGGCAAGATCGTCGGTGTATTGAACCGGCGGAGTCTTCATAAAATAACTTGCAGGAGAAAGAAGCGCTCCGCCAATTCCGCGATCCAAACCAAGTTTGGCACAGCGAAGAGCATCAATGATTACACCTGCAGAGTTGGGCGAATCCCAGACTTCGAGCTTGTATTCGAGGTTAAGCGGGACGTCACCAAAGGCACGTCCTTCGAGGCGAACGTATGCCCACTTGCGGTCATCGAGCCAAGGAATGTAATCAGAGGGTCCGATGTGCACGTTGCGAGCTCCTAAATCATGCTCGAGTTGCGAAGTGACTGAATTGGTCTTTGAAATCTTCTTGGACTCAAGTCGATCGCGCTCCAACATATTCTTGAAATCCATATTTCCACCAACGTTGAGTTGATAAGTGCGATCCAAATGAACGCCTCGATCCTGGAACAATTTCGCCATGATGCGGTGAGTGATTGTCGCTCCTACTTGACTCTTGATGTCGTCACCAATGATCGGCAAGCCAGCCTTTTCGAACTTCTCGGCCCACACTGGATCTGATGCAATGAAGACCGGAAGGGCGTTAACGAATGCCACTCCCGCGTCAATTGCGCACTGGGCGTAATATTTTGCAGCAGCCTCAGATCCAACAGGCAAATAGCAGATCAGGACGTCAACGGCTTTGTCCTTAAGGGTTTGAACGATGTCGACTGGTGGCGCGTCGGACTCCGTGATGGTCTCTCGGTAATATCGGCCAAGTCCATCAAGGGTGTGACCGCGTTGAACGATGACGCCAGAATTCGGTACGTCAGCAAATTTAATGGTGTTGTTCTCGCTCGCCCAGATCGCATCCGCGAGGTCGAGACCAACCTTCTTTACATCTACGTCAAAAGCCGCAACGAACTTCACGTTGCTGATGTGGTATCCCCCAACAACGGCGTGCATCAACCCCGGAATTTCCTGGTCGACGGGTGCGTCCTTGTAATAGACAACTCCCTGAACGAGAGAGTTTGCGCAGTTGCCTACGCCGATGATTGCAACACGAATGTCGCCCTTGCCGGTTGTGATGGTCACACTATTTCCTTTCGGTATTAATCATGTCTTCCAACCAGGCGATTTCGCGCTCGGCGGATTCCAAAGAATGACGTCGCCATTCCTCGAGGTACTTATCGATGCCTACTGGTAACTTCTCTAATTCACCGCGGAGAATTTCAGCCCTCTCTTGAAGGCGACGATGACGGCCTTCAAGGATGCGAACTCGGTTGGTTCGCGATGTCGGGCCAAAGAATGCAAAACGAATTTCAAAACCTTCGTCTTCCCACGTGTCGGGGCTGACCGTGTCGGTCAATTTGGCGAAGCGCGCCTTGCCCGCTTCTGAAAGCCGATAGACGATGCGAGAGCGACGTGACAAGCCCCCGTCTTCGCTGAAGGACTCTTCAATCAAGCCGGCATCAGACATCCTGCGCAATTGCGGATAGAGAACGGAGAATGAGAGCGCACGGAAAGGGCCATAAATAGCGCTCATCCGCTTGCGAAGCTCATACCCGTGCAGATCGTCCCTGGAGAGAAGACCCAATAGGGCGAACTCCAAGGATTCAGAGCGCGAGCGCAAGGTTGCCTCCAACTATCGATTCGATATATCGATTCGATATATCGAATGCACAGTCAAGCGGATCTATCCGATGATGGCAAATCTGCCGATCTCGGCGTGGCGCGAGCCCACTTTAAGCGGGTATGAGCGTGGAGCGCCCTACCCTTAAAGCGCCTTCCCCGTCGGCTTAGGAGCCATTAGGGCTTATTACTACTGAGGAAGGAATTACTCGATGTCCTTACTATCTTGGAAACTTCACGGCACGGGAACAAGCATTGCTCCAGGTGAAGTTGTCTCTACGGATGAACGATTGAGTTGGCCTCGCACCATCGGCTTTGGACTCCAACATATCGCGGCGATGTTCGGAGCTACCTTCCTCGTCCCGATCATCACCGGGCTTCCACCGACAACCACTCTCTTCTTTTCAGGTATCGGCACAATGCTCTTCCTCATTATCACTCAGAATCGAGTTCCTAGTTATTTAGGCTCATCTTTTGCCTTCTTGGCGCCCATCGCCGCCGCAGTCGCTAAAGGCGGCATGGCTCAGGCACTTGGCGGAGTCATGGTTACAGGAATTATTTTGGCGCTCATTGGTTTGATCGTTCGAGCCGCCGGAATTTCGTGGATTAACTATCTCTTGCCTCCAGTTGTCACGGGAACAATCGTCATGGTCATCGGCCTTAACTTATCGGGAGCGGCGAAAGCGAATTTTGCTAAGGGTCCACTTGATGCAATTGTCACCCTGTCCGCCGTTGCACTCATCGCGGCATTTTCACGCGGATTCATCGGTCGCATTAGCATCTTTGCTGGCCTTGTAATCGGTTACCTCTTCGCTCTGATTCGTGGAGATGTAGTGACAACCGGAATCCATGCTGCGAAGTGGGTTGCTTTCCCTCACTTCACAACACCGTCATTCAAGATCAGCGCGATCGTTCTATTTCTTCCGGTAGTTCTAGTCCTCATCGCAGAAAACGTCGGTCACGTTAAGGCCGTCGCTGCCATGACCGGCAAGAACCTTGATGACCAGATGGGAATGGCACTTTTTGCAGACGGAGTCGCAACCACATTGGCAGGTGCTGGCGGCGGTTCTGGAACGACGACATATGCCGAGAACATTGGCGTCATGGCAGCAACTCGCGTTTACTCCACGGCGGCCTACTGGATTGCCGGACTTGGCGCGATCGTTCTTTCACTCTCACCTAAATTCGGCGCAGTCCTGCTGGCCACACCAGTTGGTGCACTTGGCGGAGTCGAGGTCGCGCTCTTCGGCATGATCGGCGTACTCGGTGCTCGAATCTGGATCGAAGGCAAAGTCAACTTCGCCGACTCCACCAACTTGATCATCGCTGCTTCAGCCTTGGTCATCGGGATCTCTGACATGGCATGGACGAAGGGCCAATACACATTCACGGGCATCGTCAATGCAACTCTCGTGGCAGTCATCGGCTACCAGGTCCTCAGCATGATTGCCAAGGCTCGAGGCAATCGCGCCGCCTAATCGATACTCTAGAAAATTAAAATGAATGGGCAAGGTTAGGCGAAGGTAATCATTTCAGAGAGCCGGCCTTGGCCCATTCATTTTAATTTGGAAGATAGGATCCGTGGGTGATAATTCCGACGCGGATTTGGGAATATGTATTTGCGTCGTTCGTAATCATCATTGCGCCGGGCCCAAGTGTTCTCTTTGTCATTGCCAGGGCAATTGCTTGGGGTAGAAAGACGGCTGTCTTCTCTGTTATTGGAAATGTTGGTGGCTCATTCATTTTATCGGTTCTGGTAGCACTCGGACTTGGTCCGATCCTGCAGCACTCGAGCATCGCGTATTCACTTGTGCAATGGGCCGGAGGTGCCTATCTCATCTACTTGGGAATAGATGCACTTAAGCATCGCAAGGTTCATGCAGCAGATATGAAAATCAGGAGTGGGATCGCGCCTACTGCATTGCGCTCCATGCGCGATGGTTTCTGGGTTGGGATACTCAACCCAAAGACTCTGGTCTTCTACGCAGCAGTTCTCCCTCAATTTATCGATCGCCAAAGAGGAGGCGTAACTTTTCAGTTGCTTCTTCTTGGAACTATCTTCGCCGCAATGGCGCTAGTGTCAGACGGAACATGGGGACTATTGGCGGGGAGCGCTCGTGAATGGCTAGCTACCGATCCGCTTCGATTAATCAGACTTCGAACGGTTGGCGGAGTTGTCATGGTGGCCCTGGGCATCTTCGTGGTTGCATCGGCGGTTCGACATGCCCTTTCTTAATGCCCTATCCGAGGATGAAACTTTGAAAAACACATCAGTTGAAAAACACATCGTCAAAGTCCTTACCTCTGCGCAAATTCTCAACGGAGTCGGGGTAGCAGGAACAGTTGCTGCAGGTTCGCTCCTCGTCTCCTCGATATCCAAATCTGAATCACTGGCGGGGCTCGCTCAAACGAGCGCCGTGCTTGGCGCGGCAGCCATGGCTCTGCCTCTGTCTCGCCTGACTCTTCGCGGAGGCAGGAGATTGGCCTTATCGGTTGGATATGCGATTGGAGTAGTCGGTGCACTTCTCGCAATCATCGGTGGCGCAACGAAAATCCTTGAACTAATGCTCCTTGGAACATTTCTCGTTGGTGCCGCATCTGCAGCGGGATATCAAGCCCGCTTTGCCGCTGTAGATCTATCAACCGATGAGTCACGTTCCAGGCAACTTTCAATAGTTGTCTGGGGCTCGACAATTGGAGCAGTGGCAGGACCCAATCTCATGCAGCCTTCTGGGAACTTCGCCCAGTTATTAGGGCTGCCGAGGTTAGTGGGGCCATACATCCTGGCGATCATTTCGCTTACTCTGGCCACTGCTGTTATCGCCTTCTATTTAAAACCGGACCCCTTTCTCACTGCCATAACACTCCTACCGCCGAATTCATTGACTGATGCAAAGCCTTCTACTCGTTCAACGTTGAAACTAATCTCAAAAACTCCATCGGCACTCTTTGCAATAGTTTCGATAGCGGTGGGACATGTAGTGATGGTCTCCGTTATGGTGATGACACCCGTTCACATGGCCCACGTGGACGTGACGCTCACAATCATTGGGATAGTGATCAGCGTCCACGTCGCAGGAATGTATGCATTTTCTCCGTTGGTCGGCTATCTCAGCGACACTTTGGGACGCAAACGCGTTATACAAATTGGGTTGGCGATTCTCCTTTCAGCCGCGCTGATAGCAGGACGATCTCCTGGCAATCATGCTTTCACTCTAGGAATCGGATTGTTTCTGCTGGGTCTGGGGTGGTCATGCACATTAATCGCCGGATCTGCCTTGTTATCCGAATCCGTAAGCGAAGAACTCCTTCCTTCGACTCAAGGCGCGTCTGATCTCATCATGAACCTCACGGGCGCGGCCGGTGGTGCCTTAGCAGGGGTGATCATCGCGACAATGAGCTACGGATGGCTCTGCGCAATTGCCTCGATTCCAGTAATTGCTCTTGGAATCTGGTCGCTGCGCGCGAAAACAAGTCAACACGGCTAGCGATCACCAATTAACCTCAATTGTCACCACGATTAGGCACAATTGGATTATGAAGAAGCCATCAGTTCCCGCACGTGAAAACATCTCGCCTTCGGACCTCACCTTCGGGCTATCCACGTGCAAGCGCTGCCTATGGATTAAGTATTGGCACAAAGTCACGATGCCTGGTGCTTTTCCGCTGGTTGGCACATTTTCCTCTCTGCAGGAGAAGGCCTTCCGTGGCGTTTCAACGCAAGACATTGACCCCTCGCTTCGCCCGGGTCGAGTTACCAAACTTGCTGAATGGGTGAAGAGCAAACCCCTTGTCATAAACGGAGAAGAATCTAGGTGGCGCATTCTTGGCAAATACGACCTTGTCGCCGAGAATGAAGATGGCACCGTTGCACTGATCGATTGCAAGGTCTCCGACAGCGCGCGTGACTCGGGAGAGTTCTACTCCCCCCAACTTGAGGCTTACGCCTACGCAATGGAGATACCGGCAGCAGGAAAGGCATTACAGGTTGCGACCATGGGACTTCTAGTTTGGAATCCGAATAAAGTTGTGGGGACAAGTGCCCTTGATTATGCGTTCGGCGTTTCTCAAAAATACGTGCCGGTCCCCCGCGACCACGAAAAGTTCTTACATGTGATCGGAGACTTCATCAACGTCCTTGAAGGCCCACTTCCTCTTCCGGGTCCAACATGCACCACGTGTAATTATCTTGTCGAACGCCTAGCCCTTGAGGACTAAGGATTCTTAGTCGCCTTCGTCCATCTCGGCTTTGCGCCGAGTTGCAAAAATATCTACGTATTCTTGGCCCGAAAGCGCCTGAATTTTCCTCATCAAATCATCGGTCAGATCTCGGAGCAACTGCAGATTTGTCGAATCGCCCTTGAGGTAGATCGGTTCACCAAAAATCATCTTCACCCGCATGATCTTTGGAATCAGTTTTCCAGACGGCTGAATCTTGTCGGTATCAAACATGGCAATCGGAATGATTGGGGCACCGGATTCGAGTGCGAGGCGGACAAGCCCAGTCCGACCCTTGTACAGACGCCCATCGGGCGAGCGCGTGCCCTCCGGGTAGATGCCTAAGGCGTTGCCATCGGATAAGACTTTCAGCCCCGTGATCAAAGCTGCCTCGCTCCTTCGTCCTCCCGAGCGATCGACGGGAACCTGGCCTAGGGCAAGAAAGGTCAATTTCTTCAGCAAACCTTTTGGACCAGGGGAAGTGAAGTACTCGCTCTTCGCCAAGAACGTAACTTTTCGCGGGACGACAAGAGGCATAAAGACTGAATCGCTGAAAGAGAGGTGGTTCGATGCCAAGATGACTGGTCCTGTTACGGGTACGTTTCGAAGTCCGCGCACCTTGGGTCGAAAAAGGATCATCAAAAACGGAGTCAAAAATGCGCGAAGGAGACCATAGGGCAGATTCACCATTGCGCTCCTCGATCTACTCACGGTCAGGGCCACACCAGATGCCCTCATGTCTCAGTGGACCAATTTAGTGGGTCTTGACCCTCTATGACACTATGGGAAAGTGACGGAGAACCCAATCTCGCAGGGTTTGGAGTTGATTGCGGGAGACATCGGCGTCCTCATCCTCCACGAGGCGACAACTTCAACCGATTTGGCAACTACGTGGGCACATTCCCTGCACGATTCGGGGTTGACGGTCCGCCTGCCTCAACTTTCGATGAATCCTGTTTCCTGGCAGGAAACCAATTCTGACGATCTTCAAGAATGGCTCACTACCGCAGAGCAGTCATTGGCATTTTTAAAGAACCGCTGCAGCGCCGTATTCATTATTGGCATATCCATGGCGAGCACAGTTGTCCTGCGCCTGGCAGAACTACTGGGCGAAGAAATTGATGGCGTCATTCTTCTTGAACCCTCGTTACCAAAAAACAGATTCGCACTACGTAAAGCATGGAGAGTTATCAACGAAGAGCTTTACTTGGTCGAGCAACCGCTCATAATGCTTTACTCCGATCAACCAACAGATGAATATTCCGAAAATGCCCTTCACATTTCAAGTGCGGTGACTTCTCCATTCGTCCGAGAAATCGTCTTGCAAAATTCTTTCGGCGACCTCCCCATCATCCTCGAGGAATCCTCAGCGTTCATCAACGAAGTTGCCAATGGATTTTGGCTGACGGATATGGCAACAAAGGACGAGGATCTCATCGATGCCGAATTCGAATCAATTATTGCCGGGCTCTCTCTTGACGAATCCCAACCCACCAATTTTCTAGACGAATTAGAACGACCAGATCCGGAAGATCATTTTCAAGAGCCAGATCCGGTTCTCGAGCCGATCCGCGATCGGACGAAAAGAAATTCCCTATTGGCAATGCTGCTTGGTCCCATATACGCCATCACTGCTGCAATCATCGGCTTTAATCCCTTTGGAATTGAACCTTGGCCAGGTGTGCTCGTCTTCATCGGCGGACTCGCATCATTTCTATTTCATCTCCGCGATGGTTACGAAGATGACGATGGCGCCATCCTTTAGTTAGGCAATGCAAGAATCAACCAAGGAGTACGTGACATGAAAGATGCGTTTCGATGGGGAATCATCGGTACCGGTGGAATCGCTATTGCCTTCGCCACGGATTTACAGAGATTGAAAGACCACAAAGTTGCGGCCGTGGGTTCGCGCTCTGCCCAAAAGGGAAATGCATTTGCAGCGAAATTCCAAGATTGCAAGGCTTACGGTAGTTACGAAGAGTTGGTGGCCGATCCAAATATCGATGGCGTTTATGTTGCAACTCCCCATACATCGCACGTAGCAAACACACTTCTTGCCGTTCGTTCAGGCAAACCGGTGCTTTGCGAGAAGCCATTCGCGGTTAACTCGGCTGAAGCAAAGCTCATGATCGATGCCGCGCGCGAAATGAATGTCGCCTTGATGGAGGCAATGTGGACTCGGTTTCTCCCTCACATCAAGAAGACAAGAGACCTTCTCAGTAGCGGCGTTCTTGGCGAAATCATCTCCGTTGAAGCCGACCACGGCCAAAGGCTCGCACCACTCCAAATTCCCAGGTTGATGCTCCCTGAATTGGCAGGAGGTGCACTACTTGACCTCGGGATCTACCCAATTTCCTTCGCGCACATGGTTCTAGGGGTTCCAGAAAAAATCACTGCATCGTCCACTTTCACTGCTGAAGGAGTCGACGCCCAAACATCAGCGATTTTTAACTACGCGTCAGGCGCGCAAGCAATATTGACCGCAAACATGATCACGAGTACCCCCTGCCGCGCCGTTATTAGCGGAACTCTAGGACGGCTAGAAATCGACTCTGTCTTTTATAGACCGACTCCGATGCGGTTGGTACTCAATGACGGCACAATTACTGATTACCCAAATGGCTACGAAGGCCTTGGTCATCGTGAGGAAGCAATTGAATTCGCCCAACTCGTGCGATCATCGAAAATGGAATCCTCAATTCTGACCTTGAACCAGACTTACGAAATTATGCAATCCCTCGATGAAATTCGAAGTCAGGTAAAACTCTCATACCCTTTTGAATAACTAGGCGCGGGCCAAATCCGCCGCACCAACAAGGCCTGCTTCATTTCCCAATTCGGCGGCAATAATACGTGGCGAAGGATGCTTGCCAGCAAAGGGCATATACCGTTCGACCGCTGCTCGAGTTGGGGCTAGCAATATCTCTCCGGCATCGATTACTCCTCCGCCGATTACCACACATGCAGGATCAAGCACGACCGATAAGGATGCAATACCTGCTCCTAGCCATTGCGCAGTCGTATTGAAGGCAGCAAGTGCAACGGCATCTCCATGGCGTGCTGCATCGGTGATGTGTTTTCCTGTTAATCCGCCGACGGTGCCGTCGCCGAGTGCAAGAAGATTGCGAGCGACTTCTGGGGAGGCATTAATTGCCTCTCGTGCATGTCGAAGCAGAGCGTTACCCGAGGCATATTGTTCGAAACATCCCCGCCCTCCACATCCGCATAAATGTCCGTCTGGAACTACCCTCATGTGGCCAAACTCGGCGGCCACACCAAAGGCTCCACGGTACAACTGGCCGTTAACAACCATGCCGCCGCCGATACCTGTGCCTATCGTCAACATCATCAAGTGGTCTTCATTTAATCCGGCTCCAAATCGAGCTTCACCCCAAGCCGCGGCATTTGCGTCATTTTCAATGACAAGAGGTAGTCCGATGAGAGCGCTGAGTTCTTTGTCTAGATTGACGCCATTCCATCCGGCGATATTGGGAGTAGCGAGCATCGTCTTTCTGTCAAAAGAAACCAAACCGGCAGCTGATATTCCAACGCACGAAACGTCGTAATCCTTCATGAGTTCTAATGCAACATCCGCAATCGCTTGAGTAAGAGCAGAACCACCCTGACGTGGGGTATCGCGACGGGCATGCGCCAAAACGGTCCCGTGCTCATTGACTACGCCACCAAGTACTTTGGTGCCGCCGACGTCGACACCGATAGAAAACGCCATCTATTTCTCCGCAAATGTCTTGAGTTGCGAAAGGGCCATTTCAATTGTCGCCTTTTCGGCGTTCTTACGCATAATCGATGGAATGGGCATAGAAAGGTCTACATGTAATTCATAAGTCACATCCGTCGTATCTTCATCCTGGGCCGAAATTAGGTAGGCCCCGTCCATCGCGGTCAAAAGGTCAGCATCCGTGAGAGAAAAATTCAAGCGTCCTGGCGCCTGACTCCAGTCATAGGCAAGGCTGACCCGGTCCTTCATCATTCCGGCATCAATTGAAAGAGTGGCAGCAACTGGGCGACCCTTGTCGTCCGTCGCCGTGACATTGACCGATTTAATGGCACTCGACCAAGTGGGGTACTGGGCGATATCAAAAAGGGCGGACTCCACTTTTGCAAGCGGTGCCTCGATGGAAATCTTTCCGGTGCTGAAATCGGCCATGTCCGTAGGTTACCCCCTCCCTTTACTGTTCTTCTCGCGCTAGCGTTGGAGGCATGAATGAAAAG